>CAIYUV010000103.1 GCA_903929475.1 uncultured Spartobacteria bacterium | reverse complement strand
TCAACCCTTTGACACCGCAAGATTGCAACCAATTACTACTGTGGTAGTTACTGCCGGACACTCGTGAGGTCATTTGAAGAATGACGGCCATGGTGTTGGTTTCCTTTCGTTTTTGGTTTGTTGTTTGAAGACACGAAAAAAGCCCGGCCACTTTCGCAGCCGGGCTCCCTCGTATCGTGATGTGATCCGGATCAGTTTTACCGCCCGCGTGGATCAATCACGGGTGGGGTTTCCTCATGCACGACGCAGCTCTCACTTGCACCGCTCTGACTCAGCCGTTGCAGTCCTTCACGCACCAACAACGACGCGAGTCGCGTCATCGGGATGCGTTTGGCTTTTGCGGCATGATAGAGGGCGGCGATGAGCGGACGTTCGAGGCGGGGGCTGTAATAGAGCGCTTGCGCCATAATGAATCTCCTTTCTCAGTGGATGAAATCCACACCAGAATGGCGTAGATAAAGGACAGGCTCGGCTGGGTGCTAAGACTGCCTCCTTAGGATTATTACCCGGTTCAATTGGAAAGAAGACACCTTTGCAGCACTCCCCTGCTCTGCCACAAATTGCATGGCACTGCATGGCACATTTTTCTTCCCGTCTGTGCCTTTTGGTGCCCAGTAGGATTTTTTGCACATGGCAGCAAGTGACTTCCCGAAGCATAGTTGGGAAAGCTCGCGCATATTCGGGAAACCTCTAAAACGATTTCGAGCCCCGTAGACTCCGCCACCACTTTTTCCAAGGTGGATGATGGTGTATTGCAAAGATTTTTCATCTCGTAGAGCAGGATAACTCCACTCCTGCAGAACTACTTGAAAGAGCGGTGCATGGACTGTCCTTGATGAAAACTGATGCAGTTGGTTGCATTGCGACCTTGAAAACTTTCACCGATCGTTCGGCTGACGAAGCAGGCGCGCAGGGATTTGATCGAGCGCCCGCGTCATGGTTTTACTTTGGAGCGTCATCGGAAATCACCGCAAGGCCGCGACGCTTGGATCTACCGGGAGGCAGATCCTACGTTGCCTTTCGAACATCGAGGCAAAAGGTCATTGTGATGAATGCACGTTGCAGTCACATGGGGGCGGACCTTTCGCGTGGCTGTGTGCGCGACGGACGCATCATCTGCCCGTTGCACGGATGGGAATATGCCGCTAATGGAAAATGCGCGCGGATTCCGTGCGGGGATGCAGTGCCGGAGATTGCGCAGCAACGGGTTTTTCCGGTGGTGGAGCTAGGCGGTCACGTCTTCTTTTTCAACGGTGAAGAAGCCCGTTTCCCAATGCCCTTTTTCGACGCTGTAAACGCGGAGGATCTTCACGCGGCTCCCACTTTCGACATCCACGAAAACGTGCCGTGGTATCTGGTCATCGCGAATGGATTCGACCGCCAGCATTTTGAAATGACGCACGAGCGCACACTGCTGGCGGAGCCGGTCGTGGATACTCCATCGCATTTCGCACGTCGCATTTCACTGCAACTCAAGGTCGAAGGCAACGGCTGGGCGGATCGCTTGACGCGAGCATTCGGTGGAAGTGAATCGCGCATGACGATCACATCGTGCTGCGGTTCGCTGGCGTTTGTGACCGCGGAATTTCCCGCTGTGAAGACACGCGGGATCGTAGCGGTCCAACCGCTCGAAAATGGGACGAGCCGGATTCGCGTTATCGTTTGGGTGAAGCGTTCACGTGGCACAATCGGCAGGCTATTACTCGACCGTGTGAACGCTGCGTTGCGACGGCAGGTGGTTCGTGCATTTTTTCAAGACGACCTGGGGCGACTCACTGGCACATCCTATCGTCCGGAGCGAATGGTTGCATCTGACAAAACGCTCGTGGATTATCTCGACTGGCTGCAAAAGATTCACCGCTGATTCATGAAAACACTCTTCGCCCTCACTTTAATCCCTACTGCTCTTTTCGCCCAACAGACTGACGATACTGCGGGTCTCGACCAACTGCGTGCCAGTCTGGTCGCTGCCTTCAATAAGCAGGATATCGAGGGCACGCTGTCGAATCTCACACCTGATGTGACGGTGACCTGGCAGAACGGCGAGGTGAACCACGGCCCGGCAGAGGTGCGCGCTTATTACGCGCGGATGATGTCCGGCGAAAAACGCATCGTGCGCGAGGTGAAGTGCGATCCGAAAATCATCGGGCGTCAGATGCACGGCGACTGGGCGGTGTCGTGGGGAAATCTGAACGACCACTTCACGCTCATGGACGGATCGGATTTGCCATTTTACAGCACCTTCACCGCGACGACGATGAAGAGCGGCGACAGGTGGCTGGTGACTTCATTCCACGTTTCGGTGAACGCCTTCGACAACCCCGTGCTGAGACTCGCTGTGACGAAGACCGCGTGGTGGGTGGGCGGCGGCGCACTTGCCGTCGGGTTGCTCGGAGGCTTTCTACTCGGGCGGAAAAAGCGCGCGTGAATCCGGCAAATGAAGACGGTGATTTGCTCGCACGCGCCACAGCTTGGGAGGGCGAAGTGGGCGATTACGCTGCGTTCGCCCGTGAACACGGCCTCGATTTCGCAACCGCCGTGCTCTACTCGCGCATCGTCCGCAACGAGGAGACGGTGCGCTTTCTCGCCTCGACGGCAAACGGCGCGAAGCCGGCGGTGAGCCGCATCGCCATCGTCCCGGGCGCATTTCATCGCGAATACAAAAGCACGGGAGCCGACGGCGCGCGCTTCGCAGCCATGGCGCGCACAATGGGGCTTGAGGCGGACGTGATCCCCACCGCAGCCTTCGGCAGGACGGAGGAAAATGCTCGCATCATCCTCGACTGGCTCGCCGCACAATCGCAGCCCGTCGCGCTCGTGAGCCTCAGCAAGGGAACCACCGACGTGCTGCGCGCGCTCGCGCTGCCGGACGCCCCGGCAATTTTTGAAAAGATTCCCGCATGGCTCAGCGTCAGCGGGCTTTTTCACGGCACGCCGCTCATTGCCTGGCTCCGTCGGCAACGGCTCCGCCATCTCGCCGTTCGCGCTCTGCTGTGGTGGAAGAGACACCCGCGCGCCACGCTCGACGACCTGCGCCACGCGCCCGCAACTGTCGCGGTTCCACCACATCTCCACATCGTCCATGTCTGCGCGTTTCCATTGCACCGACATCTCTC
>CAIYUV010000102.1 GCA_903929475.1 uncultured Spartobacteria bacterium | reverse complement strand
TTCTACCCGACCACCGACCTCGTCACCGGGCCGGACATCATCTTCTTCTGGGTCGCGCGCATGATCATGGCGGGCTTCGAGTGGATGGGCGAACTGCCGTTCAAGAACGTCTATTTCACCGGCATCATCCGCGACAAGCAGGGCCGCAAAATGTCGAAGTCGCTCGGCAATTCGCCCGACCCGCTCGACCTCATCGCGAAGTTCGGCGCGGATGCGTTGCGCTTCGGCGTGATGCGCAGCGCGCCGCTCGGCTCCGACATTCTTTTCGACGAGAAGAACGTGGAGCTCGGCCGCAACTTCTGCACGAAGCTCTGGAACGCCGCGCGCTTCCGCCAAATGCAGGGCGGCGAGACCGAGGCGGACATCGTCCCGACGCTGCTCACGAGCGACGACAAATGGATCCTGCTGCGCCTCGACGCCGCCATCACCGAGGTGAGCAGCGCACTCGCCGAATACCGTTTTGCCGACGCCGCGAACACGCTCTACCGCTTTTTCTGGAGCGAATACTGCGACTGGTATGTCGAGGCGGCAAAAGCCGCGTTGGGTAGGGCGGGTTTTCAACCCGCCGTGCCGGGTATCCTACCCGGCACATCGGAGGTCACCGATGCCTCGAAACAGGACATGATCGAACGCAGCTCGACGCCCGAAGGAGCGGGTAGGATACCCGCTCCGGCGGGTGAAACACCCGCCCTACCCGACGCGCTGCGCGCCAACACACTTGCCGTGATGGACTACGTGTTCTCGCACACGCTGCGGCTTTTCCATCCGTTCATGCCGTTCATCACCGAGGAACTGTGGCAGGGCATGGGCTTCGCGAAGGACATGCCGGCGAAACAGGGCGGCGAGACGATCATGTTCGCGCCGTGGCCGAAGCCGTTCACGCCCGAGGAGCGCGAGTATTTCGTGCTCGATGAAACCGACGAGCAATTCGCCAACGCCAAATACGAAGTGGTGAACCTCGGCCGCGGACTTCGCCGCGACTTCAACATCGCGAGCAGCAAGCGCGTGCGCTTTGTCCTGAAACCAAACGCCACGCTCGCCGACCACGAGACCGCCGTGCTGCAACTCCTGCTCAACGCCGAGCCGCTCGAAGTGAACGCCGTATTTTCACCAGCGAAAGGCACGCCCGTCGCGCTCACCCCGCTGGGCGAACTCTTCCTCCCGCTCGACGGCCTCATTGACGTAGCCGCCGAACGCGAGCGCATCGGCAAGGAACTCACGAAGGTCGAGGACGAGCTCGCCAAAGTCCGCGTCAAACTCGCCGACCCGAACTTCGCCGGCAAAGTCCCCGCGAAAGTCCTCGAAGATCACCAGACCCGCGAACGCGACTGGTCCGAGAAGCACGCGCAACTCACGAAGATGCGCGAGGCGCTCGGGGCGTAGCACTGCTTCGTCCATCATCCCGTTTCAAACACCCCGGGGGTTCTTGCGGTTTCTGCGCTCCTACTGGCCAGCCTTGGGCATGGCAACGAGCCAGCCGAGCGACGTGAGGAATTTGTCCGCCTCGTCCACCGTCTGCGTGTAGGCGGGGCCGGTGTTGAAGAAGCCGTGGCCTGCCTTCGGGTAGATGTGCGCCTCGCAGCGCACGCCCGCCGCTTTCATCCCCGCCTCGAAATCGCGGACCACGCTCACCGGGATGAGCTTGTCCGAGTCGCCGAGGAACACAATCGTCGGTGGCGCGTCCTTCGTGATGTGGTGCACGGGCGAAAACTCCATGAACCGCGCGCCCACGCGCTCGTGCCCCCATTGACCGGGGCCGTTGTTGAAGACGGGATTGAACAGCACCAGCGCATTCGGTTTGCACGAAATGGAAACGTCGTCCTGCGCATCATCCTGCCCGCCGACCATCGCCGTGAACGCCGCGAGATGTCCGCCCGCCGAGCCACCCGACGCCGCGATGCGCGCCGGGTCAATCCCCAGCTCCGCCGCATGACCGCGCACATAGCGCATCGCCGACTTCGCATCCGCGCAACAAACCACCGGCGGCCCCTTGTCCCCGGCGGGGATTGTCCGATACTCCACGCGCACGCCCACCATCCCGCGCGAGGCAAAATACTCGCTCTGCTTCGCAAACTGCATCGGCGTCCCGCCCACCCATCCCCCGCCAAAATAAAACACAATCGCCGGGCGCTTGTCCGTCGCCTTCCAGTCCGCCGGCTTCTCGATGAAAAGCTTCAGCTCCCGCTCCCCCGCCTTTTTGTAAACCAAACTCTCCCCCGCGTGCAGCGCAGCCGCGTGCGCGAAAAGGATGCCGAGGATCCATGTGGTGAGTTTCATAGTGGTGGTCACGAGTGTCCGGCAGTAACTACCACAGTAGTAATTGGTTGCAATCTTGCGGTGTCAAAGGGTTGAGGTCATGTTTTGCAAGTAGTTCATGGAGAGGCATTTTCTCAAATGGATGGACGCTCAGAAGTTGCAAAGTTCTGTGCAAGGTGCCGGGCAGCGCAAGCTGCTTGTGGAGGATGGCCACCATCAGGTAGACGGCCACGGCGATCCAGATTTGGGTCTTCACGGCGTTGGGGCTGGTTCCATAGTAGTGCTGTATGCGCAGGTGCCCTTTGATCCAGCGGAAGAACAACTCGATCCGCCAACGCAGACGGTAGATTTGGGCCACGGTCAGTGCGGGGATTTGGAGATGGTTGGTCAGAAAGACCAAGTTCCGGCCCGTTTCGGCGTCGAAGTAGCGCACCTTGCGCAGGAGCGAAGGAAAGGCAGCCCGTGCTTTGGCCAGCGTGGGTTTGCCGATCTGGTCGCTGCGCACACCAGCAGGGTAATCCACCGGCAGCGAACGCTGGCGGGAGAAGCGCAGGTTGTCCTTTGCGCGCGTGACGAAGAACGCCCCGGCAGCGGCGATCCGATGCAGCCGTTTGAAATCCATGTAGCCGCGATCCATCACGTAAAAGGCTCCCGGCTCGAAAAGCAGTTCGTCCAGCCAGAGCACATCGTGCTGGCGTGCGCCGGTGATGTAAATGCAGGTCGGAATCGGGCCGCGCAGATCGATCTGCGTATGCATCTTGATCCCTGCTTTGGTCCTGCGGAAGTCGGCCCATGGGAACAGGGTGAGCGAGAGATCGATCGTCGTGGAGTCCAGCGCATAGACTGTGTTTGCCAACTCCAGTCCAAGGTCTTCCCCGGCATAGAGCACCCTGGCTTTGCGCATGAGATTTCCGGCCAGATCCTCCCACAGTCGCCAGTCGCGCTGCTCGTTGGCGTCGGCCAAGGTGGATTTGGCGACGGGCTCCCGAAAACCCAGATGATAGAGAGCATCGGGCTTTGCGTTCAAACAGGTCGCGATGTCGCGCAGCCCCTCGCGCCAGGTGAGTTGAGCGAAGGCCATGCAGATGAGTTGCTGGCGGCAGCCAAAATGCCTGACGCGCGATTCCGCATCGTGGCGTTCGACCAAACGGGCGAGGGTCTTGCGATCCATCAGATCGAGGACTTGGGAAAGAATGTAGCGGCCGGAGTTCATGGGCCGGCATCGTCCACGGAGCCACTCCGAAATTCAAATGCGTGACATCCATTTTCATGCGCAACTCACGCAAACTTCGCTGCTAACAAAACACCGACCGCGCATCAACCGGACACCCGTG
>CAIYUV010000101.1 GCA_903929475.1 uncultured Spartobacteria bacterium | reverse complement strand
GCCTGCGCTACAACAAGATCGTCATCGCCACCGACGCCGACGTGGACGGCATGCACATTCGCCTGCTGCTGCTCTCGTTCTTCCTGCAATTCTTCCCCGACGTCATCCGCAACAACCACCTCTTCATCCTGCAGACGCCGCTCTTCCGCGTGCGCAACAAGAAGGTCACGAAGTATTGCTACAGCGAGCAGGAGAAACAGGCCGCCGTCGCCGCACTCGGCGCCAGCCATGAGATCACGCGCTTCAAGGGCCTCGGCGAAATCTCCGCGGGCGAGTTCAAGGACTTCATCGGCGAAAATATCCGCCTCGACCCAATCAACCTCCACCACCTCTACAGCTCGGACGAACTGCTCTCGTTCTTCATGGGAAAGAATACGCAGGAGCGGCAGGAGTTCATCATCAAAAACCTCCGTGTGGAGAAGGATCTGATCGAGGTGTGATAGCAATTTGAAGAAATGGGGTGCGTAGCGTAAAAAAACGGGTCCAATCTCGTAGTGTATGAAAATCACTCCTGAGATTTTTTACGCCTACCTCAAGTGCCCCACCAAATGCTGGCTCCGGGCGAACGGTGAATCCCCCAGCGGCAATCCTTATGCCGAGTGGGTGAAGACGCAGAACGAACATTATCGTGCGGTCGAGACGGACCGCCTGGTTGCAGCGTCCTCTGGCGTCGAGGTTGCAGCGTCCTCTGGCGTCGAGGTCGCAGCGTCGCCGGAATCAGATAATCTGAAAACGGCGAAGTGGAAATTGGCCTCCAGTCTGACGGCGCAGGCCCAAATGGACTCCTCCATACTCGAATCGGAACTCCACGCCGTGGAGCACATGCCTTCCGAAGGGCGGGGCAAGGCGGCACAGTTCATCCCCATCCGTTTCATCTTTCGCAACAAGCTGACGAAAGACGACAAGCTGCTGCTCGCTTTCGATGCGTTCGTGCTTTCCGAAACGCTCGGACGCGAAGTCAGCCTCGGCAAAATCATTCACGGCTACGACCATGCCGCGCTCAAGGCGAAGACCTCGACCCTTGTCAGTGAGGTGCGGAAACGCCTCGACAAAATCGCCACGCTGCTCGCCACCCCCGCGCCGCCCGACCTCGTCCTGAACCGGCACTGCGCCGAGTGCGAGTTCCAACCCCGCTGCCGGAAGATCGCCATCGAGAAGGACGACCTCAGCCTGCTGGCGCGCATGACCGAGAAGGAGCGCAACGAATACCGGAGCAAAGGCATCTTCACCGTCACGCAACTCTCCTACACGTTCCGTCCCCGTCGCCGGCCCAAACGGCAGCGCGACAAACGGGCGAAGTATCACCACTCGCTCAAGGCGCTGGCGATTCGGGAGCAGAAAATCCACATCGTGGGCAGCCCGGAACTGAAGCTCGAAGGCACGCCCGTCTATCTGGATGTCGAGGGCCTGCCCGACCGCGATTTCTACTACCTCATCGGCCTGCGTATCGGCTACGGCGACTCCGCCGTCCAGCACAGCCTGTGGGCGGACACCATCGCGGACGAGGGGAAGATTTGGCGCGAATTCCTGGCACTCCTCGAAATCGTCGAGCAGCCGGTGCTGATTCACTACGGGAGCTACGAGACGACCTTTCTGAGGCAGATGGCGGAGCGTCACGGCAGTCCACAGGCCGAATCCGTCGCGGCAAAAGCAATCGCGTCGGCTCTCAATCTGGTCTCCGTGATGTTTGCTAGAATCTTCTTTCCGACTTTCTCGAACGGACTGAAGGAGATTGCGGGCTGGCTTGGGTTCAAATGGTCGGAAGCGGATGCGTCGGGAGCGGTTTCGATAGCTTGGCGTCTAGAATGGGAGCAATCACGCTCATCAATTTTGGTGCAGAGGTTGATCACCTACAACACAGAGGATTGCGTGGCCCTCGCCCGACTGAACGAGCGGCTCGGCGATCTTGTGGCGAAAAGCGGCAAAGCCAACTGTTCTTCAGAAGTTGTTCACGCGGATTCTCTACCACGCAATTTTCCCTGCACGTTCAAGACCAATCAGTTTCAGTTCGCGGAGTTTGAGCAAATCAACCAAGCCGCCTATTGGGACTATCAGCGCGAGAAAGTGTTGGTAAAATCCAGTGAACGCCTGAAGAGAATCGCTCGGAAGATCGCCACGAAAAGTAGGCTGAAACTACGCGTCAACAAAATCGTGGATTGGCCGAGGCCAACAATTTGTCCCAAGTGCGGTGGGCTCAAAATTTACAAGCACCAGACTGCAATGAAAACGGTGATTGATATGCGATTCGGTTCTGCCAGCGTCAAGAAGTGGGCGACAAAGTATCGGTTTCACTATTTCAGATGTCCGAAATGTCGAGCGGTCTTCTACAATTCTGAGCGCGTTTGGAATGATCAGAAGTTTGGGCCTAACCTCCGAGCGTTTTGTGTTTATCAAAATATTGAACTGAGGCTGCCCCAGCGCCAAGTCGCTGCATTCCTTAACTTGGTTCTTGGTTTTCAGCTGTCACCCACGATGGTGAACCAATTCAAAGAAACAGCGGCCGCTTTCTATCAAGCAACCCACGAAGCGATGCTGCAATCGATCATTGGTGGGCATTTGGTTCACGCCGATGAAACCAAAGTAAATCTGCATGCGCAGGATGGCTACGTTTGGGTCTTCACCAATCTTGAAGAAGCCGTTTATCTGTATTCTCCGTCGAGAGAAGGCGGTCTTGTCCAGCAGGTGCTGAAGGATTTCAACGGCGTTCTCGTTTCGGACTTTTACGCGGCATACGACTCCCTCAACTGCGCTCAACAAAAGTGCCTGAGTCACCTTATCCGCGACTTAAACGAGGATGTGTTCAAAGAACCTTTTAACACCGAATTCAAAGAACTGGTTGGCGAAGTGGCAGCCTTGCTCAAGCCGATGATCGAAACGATTGATCGCTTCGGATTGAAGACGCGGTTTCTCCGCAAGCACAAGACCGAGGTGGATCGGTTCATCGAGTGGCTGTCCCACCAAGAATACCAGAGTGAGACGGCTTCAAAGTGCAAGCAGCGATTGGAGAAAAACGATAAAACTCTGTTTACGTTTCTCGACCACGATGACGTCCCTTGGAACAACAACAATGCGGAGCATGCGGTCAAAGCGTTCGCGCTGCTGCGCCGGGATTTCGACGGACTCTCGACCGAGAAGGGAATCAAAGAATACCTAATCCTCCTGAGCGTCTGCCAAACCTGCAAATACATGGGCGTGGACTTTCTGGATTTCCTTCGTTCGGGTGAGAAGGACATTCACGCCTTCGCGGAGAGTCGGCACCGGCGGAGGCGGAAGGCACCCATCAACGAACCACAATCGCTGCCAGCGGATGCATCTGCAGACAAATGATCCTTCTCCCCCTCCGCTGCTTCATCGATGTCCGCGTGATCCTCCGGATACATCGCCACCCGCCAGCTCACAGGGCGTAACGCGCCCGCAGTTGAGCGAGAAAATCATCCAGCGGAACCGTCGTCCCCGGTGCGCGGTCGTGCTCGGCGAGTCATTCCCAGACGACTGGTTCGTCCTCCTCCGACAGCGCGTCGAGCGCCAGCGCCTGCTCCGCGACTCGCAACCGTTCCTGCGGGCTGAGGTGCGGCAGTTCATCGAGAATCTGGCTGAAACTCATGGGCACACCCTATCGCCCGTGCTGATGAAGACAAGCGGCTGCCGCGCGCTTCTTCACCGCACCCGCTTGAAAATCGCCATTGAGAGTGCGGTTTGTGAAACTTCCGACGCTTGTCGAATGAGGAAGAAACCATTTATCTCGCCGCCCTTGGCTTCGCAGCCAAACGAATTTCAGAACACTTTCTCAATGCCAAAACGTCAGAATAAGCCCACCGATAAACCATCGAAGAAACCAACTGCTAGCGATCAATCGGAGCTGCCTTTGGGGGCGACGGCTGTGCCTGCGACTGTATCCGATGCGCCCTCAGCGGCGGCGGACGTGCCGGTTTCCACTAATGGTGCTGTGTCGGATACAGTCGTGGATTTGAACGGTGACGCTGCGGCTTCGGCGGAAGCTGTGGCTCCGAGACGCAAGGAGGGGGAGAAGGTGCAGGATGAGCAGGCTCCGCTGGCGCAGAGCTACCGGAATTGGTTCCTCGACTACGCGAGCTACGTCATCCTCGACCGCGCGGTGCCGCATATTGATGACGGGCTGAAGCCGGTGCAGCGTCGGGTGCTGCACACGCTGTGGGACATGGACGACGGACGCTTCCACAAGGTCGCGAATGTCGTCGGAGCGACGATGAAGCTGCATCCGCACGGCGATGCTTCCATCGGCGCGGCGCTTGTTTCCATCGGGCAGCGCGGGTGGCTCATCGAGCCGCAGGGCAACTACGGCAACACGCTCACCGGCGATGATGCCGCCGCGCCGCGTTACATCGAGGCACGGCTCACGAATTTCGCAAAGGACGTGCTTTTCAATCCGAAGACGACGACGTGGCAGCTTAGCTACGACGGGCGCAACAAGGAGCCCATCACGCTGCCGGCGAAATTTCCCATCGTGCTCCTCGAAGGCGCCGACGGCATCGCGGTCGGGCTCTCGACGAAGATCCTGCCGCACAATTTCAACGACCTCTGCCGCGCGGCGATCAATCATCTCCAAGGGAAAAACTTCCGCATCCTCCCCGACTTCGTCACCGGCGGCACCGCGGATTTTTCCGAATACAACGACGGCGAGCGCGGCGGGAAGGTGAAGGTGCGCGCGAGCATCGAGGTGCGCTCGAAGTATCTGCTCGCGGTGACGGAGCTGCCGTATGGCGTGACGACCGAGTCGCTCATCGAGTCCGTCCTCGCGGCGAATGCGAAGGGGAAGATCAAGGTGAAGCATGTGGACGACAACACGGCGGACAAGGTCGAGATTCTCATCCACCTGCCGCAGGGCGCGGAGCCGGAGAAGGTCATCCAGCAGCTCTACGTCTTCACGGGCTGCCAGGTGCAACTCAATCCCGCCGCGTGCGTCATCGTCCGCAATCGCGAGACCGGCGATGACAAGCCGCATTTCCTCGGCGTGCGCGACATCCTCAAGACCAGTGCCGAGGCGACCAAGGCGCTGCTGAAGCGCGAACTCGAAATCAAGCTCGGCGAACTCGAACAGCAGTGGCATTGGGATTCGCTGGAGCGCATTTTCATCGAGGAGCGCATCTATCGGAACATCGAGAAATCGAAGACGTGGGAGAGCGTGCTCGCGGAAATCCGCACGGGGCTGAAGCCGTTCCTCAAGCAACTCCGCCGCGAGGTGACGGAGGAGGACATCGTGCGCCTCACCGAGATCCGCATCAAACGAATCTCGGCCTACAATCGCTTTCAGGCCGACGAGGCCATGAAGAAAATCGAGGAAGGCATGAAGGCGACGAAGGCGAATCTCAAGAATCTCACCGGCTACGCCGTCGCGTGGTTTGAGATGCTCCAGGAAAAATACGGCAAGGGCATCAAGCGCCGCACGAGCTACGACGAGATCGCGCAGATCGACGCGAGTGCCGTCGTCTCCGCGAACCAGCGCCTCTACGTGAATCGCACCGACGGCTTCATCGGGCTCAATTGGCGGCAGCATGAGTTCATCACCGAGTGCACCATCCTCGACAGCGTGCTCACGATCATGAAAGACGGCTCGCTCAAGGTCGCGAAGGTCGCCGACAAGGTTTTCATGGGCCGCGAGATCATCCACATCGCCATCTGGCCAAAGGACGGCGACACGAATTTCTACACGATGGTCTATCAGGACGGCGAAACCGGAAAGGCCTTCGCAAAAAAATTCCAAATCGGCGGCCTCTCCCGCGACAAGCTCTACCCCCTCGTGAAGTCCGAGAACTCGAAGATCGTCTGGCTACACGTCGCCACGAGCGAAAAGGAAATGCCGAAGTCGCTCCGCGTTTTCCTCGACGGCCGCAGCGGCGCGCGAGTTCGCGAGCTGGACTTCGATCTGACTCCGGTGCCCGTGAGTTCGCGCACCTCGAAGGGCCTCACCATCACCAAGTGGGCAATCAAGGAAGTAAAGGTCAGGAACGCCAAGTAGCCGGCTGAAGAAATAATTTCTCCCGAGGCGACCGCTCTGGCCTCACGATAAATCGCACAGATGCCCCCCGTCCGCGCAGGCGGATGATTTAGTGCGAATGCCGGCGGGGCTCACGCTTGCGGCTCTTCGTGTGTGGATTCTTGTGCTGCTTCCTCCACGGCAGAATCGGTGGAAAGCGGAGCTTCGTCCACCACAGCGGCGTCGCTCACGGGGTCGGCGGCGGGCGCTGGCTCGGTGTTTTCGGCGGCTTCTTCCTTCTCAGCTTTTCCTTTTTTCGGCTCGGCGTATTCGGCCTTCGGAAGCGGCACGCGGCGGAGTTCGTCGTTGTTCGGGAGTTCCTCGACTCCACGCAGGCCGAAGTGTTGCAGGAAATACTCCGTCGTTTCGTAAAGCAGCGGGCGGCCCGGCAAATCGGCGCGACCGGCGATTTTGATCAGCGAACGATCCAGCAGCACTTGCATCATTCCATCCACGGCGACGCCGCGCACGGCTTCGATGTCCGCACGCGTGACGGGCTGGCGGTAGGCGATGATGGCGAGCGTCTCCAGCGCAGGCCCGCTGAGGCGTGTCGGGCGGCTCTCGGGGTAAAGCTGGCGCACCCATTCCACCGTCGCGGGGACGGTAACGACGGCCCATCCGTTCGCCTGCTCGGCGAGTTGAAAGGCGCGGCCCGTCTGCTCGTATTCGGCGCGGATGAGATTGAGTTGCGCGGCGACTTCCTCGTCGCTCGTCTCGCCCATGGCGATCACGTCCAGTTCCTCGCTCGCAGACGCTGCACCACGGAGCGCCTTGCGGATTTCCTCGATGGTCAGCGGCTTTGGCGATGCAAAGACGAGTGCTTCGATGACTTGTTTAAGAGAAAGCATGACGTTCCAAAATTAGACGCGGACGATTTCGATTTCCGCAAACGGCTCCGGCTGCACACAGCGCAGTTGTTTGAGCCGCACCAGTTCGAGCATCGCGAGGAAAGTCACCACGATCTCCCCGCGCGACGCCGCCTCCGCAAACATCTCCGTGAACTTCAGCGCCACGCCGCCAGCCGTGATTTTCAAAATCAGATCAATCTTGTCGGCCACCGTGAAGTTCTCCTCGAAAATCTCCGCGAGATCCTCGCGCTTGTCCTCAATGCGCTTGAGCACCTTGTTGAACGCATTGATCAAATCAAACACCGACACCTCGCCCAGCGGCCTCTCCGGCACAGGCTCCGCAGACTCCGCCGCACGCGCAAAGATGCCCTGACGATCCGCCTCGCGCTGGCCGAGCTGCGCCGCCGCATCCTTGAATTTCTTGTATTCCAAAAGCTGCCGCACCAGCTCCCAGCGCGGATCTTCCTCCTCCGCCTCCTCGTCCGGCGGCTGCGCGTGGACGGGCAGCAGCGCGCGGCTCTTGATGTAGATCAGATTCGCCGCCATCACCACGAACTCCCCCGCCACATCGAGATCGAGCATTTTGAAAAGCTCCATGAAATCGAGGTATTGCTTGGTGATGTGTTCGATGGGGATGTCGTAAATATCCACCTCATCGCGCTTGATGAGAAAGAGCAGCAAATCGAGCGGCCCCTCAAACACTTCGAGTTTCACTTTGTATTCTTGCGACATGAGGCGCGGAGGCTACGGGCGCGACCGTGGGGTGTGCAAGTGCAAGTGCCGTGGGAATGACGAAAGCCCGCGCAGATGATTATAAAACCAAACTAACGGTCAGTTGCACCTTGCATTATCCAGCTCCAGTTTCCTCAACTCTCTTCAGAGGCTTAACATGATGCTTACGCAAGATAGTCTCAAACTTGCTGAACACCTCATCTCGAATGTCCCACAATATTGTGTGCTTCGTGTCATAGAAAATTACTTCGTGACAGCCGAAGCAGATCAGGACGTAGCATGTAATATTTCCGTCGCTCCACACGAGAGCGTAGTCTGGGTGAAAACCTCCACAAAGCTTCGGGACATTGGCCATATAAGCGTCTGCTGACGTGAGCAGAGACCGCAAATCCTCAATTTCTTTTGGGGATATCGAAAGAAGCCGTTCGTAAAACGGATATGGTCCAATCTTAATCGTTCTTTGGGTCGCAAGTTCATCAACCAACTTACTAGCTTCGGATTTCTGACGCGGGAGGCCCTCGTAAAGAGTGAATAAAGATGCGTTTTTAATGCTATTGCTCGCCAGATTGAATATGAATGAGTCGCGAAGGTTGTTACTCCGATCATGCAAAATAAAACGGCGGTAAAATCTCCATCCTCCAAAAAGCATCCCCATGATGATCAGTGCAGATGCAATGAGAGTTAAGGTCTTGCGCCTCACACCAAGTGTGGAAAGTCGCCCGAAGACCCTAAAAATAACACCTAGTCGAGTATTACGGTTCTGCTCCCAAGTAGTTGCAACTGGAGCAAGCCGTCTTTGAATCCGTCTAGAAATTACGGGTGACAACAAGCCGATAAAAACACCGACCACGCATGACCAAATACCAGCGACCTGAAAAATATTTTCTCCATCCCACCCCCCTGCAGCCATAATCGGCGGCGTCCAAATCCATAAAAGCACTCTCCACAATGTGATTTCGAAAGACGTGCCTGGAAAAAACAGACGTAAACTTGCAGACGAATAATAGTCCAAAAGTGCGAAAGTAACTATGAAGTGAAACAAAGCAGCACCGAGACACGATGCGGCTGAGAATCGTCGCTTGGTCGGGGAAATATCTACGGCGTCGCTCATAGGGAGAAGTGTAGTGCGCCGTTATTTCTTCACAAGTTGGCGATCTTTCGGACCAGCGCGGGGCCTTCGTAGATGAAGCCGGTGTAGAGTTGGATGAGGGCGGCTCCGGCGTCGAATTTCTCGCGGGCATCGGCGGCGGAAAATATGCCGCCGACGCCGATGACGGGCGTTTTTGTCCGGCTCGTGATGTGGCGGATGACCTCGGTGGCGCGTGTGCGCAGCGGTTTGCCGCTCAGTCCGCCAGTTTGCCGGCGTGCTTGGGGCACGGGAGAATGATCAATCGTCGTATTCGTCGCGATGACTCCGGCAATGGCGTGTTCCTCGACGAGCGCGAGCACGTCGTCCACGGCTTCCCACGTGAGGTCGGGCGCGATTTTCACGAGCACGGGCTTTTTCGCGAAGTTCGCGGCCTGCACTGCACCGAAAAGCTCCGCGAGCGCAGCGCGATCCTGGAGTTTTCGCAGGCCCGGTGTGTTTGGCGACGAGACGTTGAGCACGAAGTAGTCGCCCAGTTCCCGCAGTCGCGCGAACGATGCGAGGTAGTCCGCAGTCGCCTCCTCCAGCGGCGTGACTTTCGATTTGCCGAGATTGATTCCCACGGGAAAGCGCGGCCACCTCGGCGTTGCACGCAATTTCGCCAGACGCGCGGCGACCACTTCCGCTCCGTCGTTGTTGAAGCCCATGCGATTGATCACGCCGCCGATCTCCGGCACGCGGAAAAGTCGCGGGCGTGGATTCCCCGGCTGCGCCCTGGCGGTGATGGTGCCCACTTCCGCAAAACCAAAGCCGAGACCCTCCCACGCGGGCAGCACGAGTGCGTTCTTGTCGAAGCCAGCCGCGAGGCCGACGGCGTTCGGAAATTTCAGCCCGAAGACCTCGCGCTCGCGAGTCGCATCCTGCGGAAATGCGCGGTGCAAACTCTGCATCGCAGGCCCCAGCCCATGCAAAAAGGCCATGACAAAATGATGCACGCGCTCCGCATCGCAACGGAACAACAACGGACGAACAAGACGACGGTAGGCAAAATCCAGCACGCGCGCAGGCAACACAAAACACGCCGCGAGGGCAATCCCTCCAAGTGGCATTCAATTTTTCCCGTGTCGCCCGCTCGCTGCACTGATACAGCCCGCTCATGCGAAACATTGGCAACCTGCCTACGGAAAAAGACGCGAAGACCCTGAGCGGAGTTCTCTACGTGCGCGGCATCGAGACGGACATCGAGGCCGAGGACGACGGCGCTTTCTCCATCTGGGTCCACGATGACGATCACCTCGCAGAAGCCACAGCCACGCTGGCCCGCTTCCGTGCGAACCCGGACGATGCAGAATTTTCTGCTGCGGTGCGCGAGGCGAATGCCAAACGCGCACTTCAGGAAAAGGAGGACGCGCGGCGCGCTTCGAATGTGATCACGCGCGAGCGGATGGAATACGAACGGAACTTCACGGGCTTTGCGTGGCTGCCGATGCTGCTGGCAATCATCAGCGTGGCGGTGACGCTCTGGGCGGGTGAGGTGGAATTCATGCCGTCCGCGTGGACGCCACAGGGCCACAGTGCGGATAAATCGGAAAAGGCACTGGCGGCGGAAAAATTATTTGAGCGACGCAACAAGCTCGCGATGACCGAGTGGCGCGACCCGACAAACATCGAGGACAACCTCGATCTGAGCAGGAATCTTCTGGCGAGCGGCGGAGAATTCACACGCAAAGTGCGGCGGCATTTTTACGACATCTCGTTGCCCGAAGTGCGCCACGGCGAAGTCTGGCGGCTGTTCGCTTCGATTTTTCTGCACTACGGTATCCTGCACATTGTTTTCAACGTGATGTGGCTGCGCGACCTTGGCGGATTCATCCAGCATCGCTTCGGCGCGGGCTATCTCGCGGTGCTGGTTTTGCTCACGGCCATCGTGAGCAATTACGCCCAGCTTTTGTGGAGCGGCCCCGGCGCTGGCGGGCTTTCGGGAGTGAACTACGGGCTGTTCGGTTA
Organism: uncultured Spartobacteria bacterium; assembly: GCA_903929475.1. Classification (GTDB taxonomy): domain Bacteria; phylum Verrucomicrobiota; class Verrucomicrobiia; order Chthoniobacterales; family Chthoniobacteraceae; genus SXWH01. Next base: position 17,071 of record CAIYUV010000101.1, on the reverse strand, counting down.
TCTCTGGATGCGTGGAAAATTTGACCGCACTGGTTTCTGGAAGTTGAATCCGCAGATCGTGCAGATGATGATGATCTGGCTGGTCGTTTGTTACACCGGTGCGCTCGGCCCGATTGCCAACGCCGCGCACACGGCGGGGCTCGCGTTTGGCATGGCCGGCGGCTTCATCGTGGCGAAATGGAATACGTGGAAGCGCGGGCGTTGACACTCACGGCTCGGCTCTTAGTCTCCGCGCCCTCATGTCCGCAGATGCTACTTTAAAAACCACGCCGCTCCACGCCGAACACGTCCGTCTCGGTGGTAAAATGATCGGCTTTGGCGGTTGGGACATGCCCGTGCAATACGCAGGCATCATCGCCGAACATCATGCCGTCCGCACTGCGCTGGGTGTCTTCGATATTTCGCACATGGGGCAATTTTTCGCGCGCGGCAACGGTGCCGCCGCATGGCTGAACCGGATGCTCACCAACAACGTCGAGAAACTCGCCATCGGCGGCGGGCAATACACGCTGATGCTCAATGAGCGCGGTGGTGTGATTGACGATCTCATCATCTACCGCATCTGTGACCACGAATGGCTGCTCGTCGTGAACGCCGCGAAGATTGACGAAGATTTCGCGTGGCTCAGCGCGCATCTCGATGACGGAGTGATTTTGGAAAACCAGAGCGACTCCCACGCGGGCCTCGCCGTGCAGGGACCGCGCGCAGCGGCGTGGTTCGATGCGTTTGTCGCGGGGAAATGCGTCGCGCCAACACGCAATGCCATCGTCCGGCTGGAACTCGACGGCGTGCCGCTCTACATCGCACGCACCGGCTACACGGGCGAGGATGGGTTCGAGATTTTCTGCCCATCGGCTTCGGCGGTGAAACTTTTCAATGAAGTGCTCACGACCGGCGCGGCGTTTGGCATCCAGCCGTGCGGCCTCGGCGCGCGCGACACATTGCGCATGGAAATGTGCTATCCGCTGAATGGAAACGACCTCTCGCCCGACCACACGCCCATCGAGGCGGGCCTCGGTTTTTTTGTGGATTTGAGCAAACCCGACTTCACAGGCCGCGCCGTCCTCGCCGAACAAAAAGCCAGCGGCCCCGCGCGCAAGCTCGTCGCTTTCAAAATGGTCGGCGCGACTCCGCCGCCACGCAGCCACTACGGCGTCTGGAACGAAGGAGCGCAAATCGGCGAAACGTGCAGCGGTGGTCTTTCGCCCACGCTCGGCTGCGGCATCGGCCTCGCGTATCTCCCGGCGTCCGTCACGCCCGGCACGGCCATCGAAATTGACATACGCGGACGCCGCTTTCCCGCCGTCGTGGAAAAGAAACCGCTTCACCGCGGCGGCAGCGCCGGATAGCACACAACCACACTTTCACAATTCATCACATGAACGTTCCAGACGATCTCCGCTACGCAAAATCCCACGAATGGCTCCGCGCCGACGGCACCGCCGGCATCACCGACCACGCCCAGCACGAGCTGACCGACGTGGTTTTCGTGGACCTGCCCGCCATCGGCAAGACGGTGAACGCAGGCGACGTCATCTGCGTCGTCGAGAGCGTGAAAGCCGCGAGCGACATCTATGCGCCCGCCGCCGGAAAAGTCGTCGCTGCAAACGCCGACCTCACCGCCAACCCCGCGCTCGTGAATACCGATCCCTACGGCGCAGGCTGGATGTTCAAACTCGAACTCACCAACCCCGCCGACCGCGACGCGCTCATGGATGCGGGGGCTTACCGCGCGCATATTGGCTAGGGCAGTGTTCGTGATTGGAAGCTGTGAATAGTGACTGGTGATTGGTGAATAGTGGCGTCACTTCCATTTCGTCCAACCATGTCCACGTCGTGCATCCCACAACCTGCGCGCGAATAATCGCTCGCTTCGCACGGGCTTTTTTCCACACAGTCCGCGCCCGTGAAGCCCTTCACATTTCTCCAACGCTGGGGTCGCTCGCTTGTTCCGGCGGCACGCCAGCGCGTGACACTGCTCGCGCTTTCACCGGTGCTGATTTTCGCGGCGGTGTATGCCGCGGCGGTGATCGTCTGCGAAATGCGCGGCATCATCCGCTTCACATGGCGGCCTGCGTTCTGGCTGATGCTCGCGGTTCCGTGGGTATGGTGGATGCACTTCGCGGGATCGAGCGGACTGCGCGGATGGCGGGCGCAGGCAGCGCTGCTGTCGCGACTTCTGCTGATGGGAATCTTTGCCGCGCTACTCGCGGAGCCGAGAGCGGTGCGAAAATCGGACGCGCTCTCGCTCGTCTATGCGCTCGATGTGTCGGATTCGATGGGCGAGAAAATCTCGGACAAGTCGCTGGAATGGATTTTGAAATCAGTCGGACAAAAGCCGCAGAAGGACGAAGCAGGGCTGGTGGTTTTTGGTCGCGACGCTGCGGTGGAGCTGCCGCCGCGCACTTCGTTCCCTTTTGAAACGATCAACTCCCGCATCGGTCGCGACGGCTCCGACATGGCAAAGGGACTCGGCCTCGCGGCGGCGATGTTGCCGGAGGGAAACCAGGGCCGCGTGGTGCTCATCAGCGACGGCAACGAGACGGACGGCAATGTGCTCGCCACGCTCGACGAACTGAAGTCACGAGGCATCGCAGTGGATGTGCTGCCGGTGGGATTCGATTTTTCCAAGGAAGTCTGGCTGGAGCGCCTCGACCTCCCGCGCGTGGTGAAGAAGGGCGAAACTTACGAAGCGACCGTGCTGCTTTCTTCGCTCGGTGCTGGAAAAGGAAAGCTGCGTCTCGCGGAAAACGGGCAGCAGGTTTTCGAGAAGGAGGTCGAGTTTGCGGCAGGCAAAAATCGTTTCTCACTCCCGCTGCCGCAGCGCGGGCCGGGCTACTACGAATATGTCGCCAGCATCGAATTGCCGAAGGGCGAGGATTCATGGGCGGAGAACAACGTGGCGATGGGCGACCTGTATTTGAAGGGCGAGGGCAAGGTGCTCGTCGTCACGGATGCACGCGCCGACGCGCGCGAGTGGGAAAGTTTTGTGAAGGCGATGAAAGAGAGCGAGCGCATCGTGCAGGTGCGCATGGCGTATGAGTTTCCGCGCGACCCGCTCTCGCTGCTGCCGTATGATTTGATCGTTTTTCCAAACGCCCCCGCCGATGCGTTCGACGCGGTGCAACTCCAGGCGCTGCACGATGCGATCTATAATCAAGGCACGGGCTTTCTCATGCTCGGCAGCGAGCACAGCTTCGGCCCCGGCGGCTATCATCGCAGCGTGGTGGAGGACGCGTTACCGGTGACCATGGACGTGACGCAAAAGAAGGTGCTGCCGAAGGGCGCGCTCGCGCTCGTGATGCACACTTGCGAATTTGCCGAAGGAAATACGTGGGCGAAACGGATCGCGAAGGAGGCCATCCGCGTTCTCGGCGGCGAGGACGAAGTGGGGCTGCTGCATTTCAAATACGCGAAGGGCGACGAGTGGGTTTTTCCAATGACCCCCGCAAAGGAATTCGAGACCAAGCTGCTCCCTCTCATCAATGCCGCAGAGCCGGAGGACATGCCGGCCTTCGACAACATCATGACGATGGCGCTGAAAGGGCTCCAAGGCAGCGACGCGGCGATGAAGCACTGCATCATCATCAGCGACGGCGACCCGCAGCCGCCGACACCGGCGCTGCTCGCGCAATACAAGGCGCAGAAAGTCACCGTCTCCACCGTGGCGATCAATCCGCACGGCGGACAGACCGTCGCGCTCATGGAAGGCATCGCGAACGAAACCGGCGGTCGCTTTTACTACCCGCAGGATCCGTCGCAGCTCCCGAGCATTTTCATCAAGGAGGCGAAGACGCTGAAACGCTCGATGCTGCAAAACAAGGACTTCGACGCGCAGCCGGAGTTCCCATCGGCGATTTTGAAAGGCCTCGATGCGCTGCCGATGCTCCACGGCTTCGTGCTCACGACTGCAAAGCCTCGCGCGAGCGTCGTGCTAAAAGCCCCGCCCGATGCCGCCGAAACCGCCGCCGGTGATTCGCCCGATCCCGTGCTCGCCATCTGGCGCTACGGCCTCGGCACCACCGCCGCGTGGACGAGCGACCTCGCGCCAAACTGGGCGCGCGACTGGATGGGCTGGGGAAAATTCCGCGCCTTCGTGAAACAACTCACCACCGAAGTCTCACGCGTCGAGCAGCGCAGCGACCTCACGCTCTCGACGTTTGCCGTGGGCGCACAGGGCATCATCACCATCGAGGATTTCGCAAAAACCGAGAGCTTCATGGAATTGAAAGCACGCGTGAACGGCCCGCGCAGCGAGACCATCGAAGTCCCACTGAAACAAATCGCGCCGCGCCGCTACCAAGGACAATTTCCGCTCTGGGGCAAGGGCCGCTACCAAATCGCCGCCGCCGGAGTGAGCACATCGGGCGACGGCGGCAAGCCGCGAAACGAGCAGGCATTTGGCGGATTCGCCGTGCCGTATTCGCCCGAGTATCTGCGCTTCAAGAGCGATCCGATTGTGCTGAAGCAAATCGCCGAGCGCACCGGCGGGCGCATCCTCAGTCCTACGGATCTTGATCTTTTTCATCCCGCGCGTAGCACGCGCGAAAGCAGCAAGCCGATCTTCGATTGGTTCCTCATCGTGCTCGCCTGCCTCATCCCGCTCGATGTCGCACTGCGCCGCGTGCAACTCGACTGGCTCGTCATTCGCGGCTGGTTTGGCTTCGGGAAAAAACGCGAGTCCACCGCGACGATGGGCGCGCTGCTCGAACGCAAAAAACAAGTAGCCACGACGACAACTCCGGCTGAGCGACCAAAGCCCATCATCCTCCCGACGCAAACAACGTCCGTGCCGAAAGCCACAGCGCACGCTCCACCAAAGCCGCCGGAGCCAGCTTCCACCGAAACCCCGCAATCCACCACCGAGCGCCTGCTCGCGCGCAAACGCAAGCGGCAGGAGGACGACAAATCGTAGCCCATGGAATCCTGGAAAATCCAAGCCATCCTCGCCGCCATCTTCGCCGGACTCACCAGCGTCCTCGCAAAGTCCGGCATGAAAAATCTCGGCCCCGACGTGAGCCTCGCCCTGCGGACGTGCGTCGTTTTCACCATCGTGATGCTCAACATGCTCGTGTGGACAGCCGCGAAACCGCTCGCCGCATTGCGTTCCGCCCAGCCGCGCGATCTCGCGCTGCTCGCGCTGAGCGGCGTGACCACTTCGCTGTCGTGGATTTTTTACTACCGCGCGATGAAAACCGGCACCGTCACGTTCGTCTCGCTCGTGGACAAGGGCAGCATCTTCGTCACGCTCCTGCTCTCCGCGCTCGTGCTGCGCGAGGATTTCACCAAACAGACCGCCCTCGGCGCGGGTCTCGTTCTCGCGGGCATCGTCGTGTTGAATTGGAAAGCATGAAAACGACCGGAGCCATGCACCGAATTTCTCGACGATCACCACGTTCTCAGAGACAACCAGCACCGTCTGAGCCAGCGCATTTTTCAACAACTCAAACACCACCACCATGAGCGACACACTCCAGGCCGAAGCACAAAAATTCCGGGACGACTTTCAGCGACTGCGCGACAGCGTCGGGCGCGTCATCGTCGGTCAACAGCGCATCGTGGATGGTGTGCTCGTCGCCGTCATCGCGGGCGGCAACGTCCTGCTCGAAGGCGTGCCCGGCCTTGGCAAAACGGAACTCGTGAAGGCGCTCTCCCGCGCGCTCGACCTCGATTTCCGCCGCATCCAATTCACGCCCGACCTCATGCCCGCCGACATCATCGGCACCACCGTGATGAGCGCGGGCGCGGACGGACGCTACCAGTTTGAATTCCGCCGCGGCCCGATTTTCACCCAGCTCCTGCTCGCCGATGAAATCAACCGCGCCACGCCAAAGACGCAGGCCGCTTTGCTCGAAACGATGCAGGAAGGCAGTGTGACCGTGGGCGGAGAAACCCACGTGCTGCGCCCGCCGTTCTTCGTCCTCGCGACGCAAAATCCTCTGGAACAGGAAGGCACTTACCCGCTGCCCGAGGCGCAACTCGACCGCTTCATGTTCAAGCTCAACGTGCCCTTCCTTAATCGCGCCGAGTTGAACGAAGTCGTCCGCCGCACCACACTCGGCGGCGGCGCAGACGTGCCACGCATCATGAGCGGCGACCGCATCATGGAACTGCGCAGCGTCTTGGAGAAAGTGGTCGTCGCCGATCCCCTCCGCGACTACGCCGTGCGCCTCGTCCTCGCCACACACCCCGAGGCCGTCGAGAGCGGAGACACGGTGAAAAAATTCGTCAAATGGGGAGCATCCCCGCGCGCCGTGCAGGCGCTCATCCGCGCAGCCCGCGTCCGCGCACTCGCCGAAGGCCGAGCCCATGTCGCCTTCGAAGACATCCGCCACTTCGCCCCCGAAGTCCTCGGCCACCGCGTCCTCCTCAACTACGACGGCCTCGCCGAAAACCTCAGCGTCCCCGCCCTAGTCGCCGAAGTCGCCAAAGCCGTGCCGGAGGAGGCATGAGCAATCAACCGCCACTCTTGCCGCCATCATGGTGAGCGTGCTACTTTCCCCACCATGAGCACTGACAGTGAGATTGCAGTTGCACCCGAAATCGCGCGTCGTTTGGAACTGGCGCGACGGATCTTTCGCGAACGTTTTGCGCAGTGCTTCTGGTCGTCCGATCCGGCGATGAAAATCGAGGAGCGGCATCTTCCTTTCATCATCCGGGGGCTGCGCGAACATGGCGGGCATCCCGGCTACCAACTCGCCGCCGAACTATGCCTCTAGGCGATTTCGAGCGCGATGTCCTCCGGCTCATCGCCGCAAACCGCAATCCAGACAGCTTCGTCGCAGGGGCGACTGTGTTGCATCAGGCACCCGAGTCCCTGCGGCGTTCGCGGGATGTGGATGTGTTTCACGACACGGTGGAAAGCCTCGCCTTAGCTGTAGAGGCCGACACCGCAGCCCTGCGCGCCGCTGGCTATGAGATCGAAATGGCCGGGAGTCAGGAAACCTTTCGTCGCGCCATCGTTCGGAAGAGCGGAGAGCAGACGAAACTCGAATGGGCGTATGACAGCGCCTTTCGTTTTTTTCCCGTGGAGGTTGACGCGCAACTGGGCTGGCGGCTGCATTTCTGGGATGCGGCCACAAATAAAGTTCTCGCCCTGTTTGGCCGCGAGACGATCCGCGATTACGTGGATTGTGTTTTTCTCCATCGCAGCCATCTCCACATCGGCGCGCTCATCTGGGCCGCCGCCGGGAAGGACGCGGGCCTCACACCCGAGATGATTCTCGACTGGGCGCGCCGAACCACGCGCTATCAGCAGGAGGATCTCGATCAACTCCAGCTCACACGCCCGGTGGATTTGCACGAACTCAAACTCGTCTGGCTGCAAGCCACCGCTGAAGCCGCCGCTCTTTTCCAAAAACTCCCGATGGCCGACATGGGCTGCTTCTACCTCGATGCGGCGGGAAGTCCTGTCTGTCCGGATCCCGCCGCACCCGGGTTTCCGCACCTCACCCGCCACTTCGGAAGCTTGAAAGGTGCCTGGCCTCGAGTCGCAAAAAATTAACCTTCCGCAGTTTCATGTCCTTTCCGCAATGAGCGCCACCCAAATCACCAGCCTCCTCACCAACCGCGATCTGGATCGCCTTGCGCGGTTGCGGCTGAACGCCACTCGGCGCTTCACCAATCGTGCGCGCGGTGAGCATCTCGCGGCGAAGGGCGGCGCGAGCACGGAGTTCTGCGATTTCCGCGACTACTCGCCGGGCGACGACGTGCGATTTCTCGACTGGAACATCTTCGCGCGCATCAACCGGCCCTACCTCAAACAATTTCACCACGAGGAGGAGCAGCATATCGTCCTGTTCGTGGACTGCTCCACCTCGATGAGCTTCGAGGACAAGCTCCCGCTCGCGCAAAAACTCGCCGCCGCATTCGGCGTCCTCGGCCTGCGCGGCGCGGAGAAAGTGAGCGTCCATGCACTCGGCAGCGGCACCACCGCTTGCCTGCGGCCATGCACCGGGCGCGCGAGTCTCGCGAAAATGTTCACCTTTATCGAGAGCCTCACCTCAGGCGGAGACGTGCCGATTGATGCCGCCATCGAATCCGCGCTTCGCCAGCACCGCGGACGCGGCGTCGCCATCGTGCTCTCGGATTTCCTCACCACCGGCGATCTGCGCCGCGCCTTCAACCACCTCCACAGCGCCGGGTTTGAAACTTTCGCGCTGCAAATCCTCGCGCCCGCAGAAATCGCACCCGACGTCGCCGGCGACTTCCGCCTCGTGGACAGCGAGACCGACGCCACGCTCGACATCAGCAACGTCGGCGACCTCCTCGCCCTCTACCACGAATACCGCGCAGCCCACGAAGCACAACTCACCACGCTCTGCCAGCAACGCAACGGACGCTTCCTCAGCCTCAGCGCCGCCGAACCATTCGAGCGCGTTTTCTTCGAGATTCTGCGAAAAAAAGGCTGGATCGTATAAAAATTCTCATTGATGGAACGCGCCAAATCTCCGGCATGCACCGACATCACGGCGATTTCCTTCCTTCACTTTTTTCTGAATTCCTCACGCAGTTGTTTCGTTGTGTAACCGCGCCCATCAACTATCTGGCAACTCACAAGAACAGCACAGTGCTTTAGTGATGGCACCGCGTTCTTCTCTTCACCGACGGTGAAAGTCTTCGCCTTAAATATTTGCCCATCCTCGACTGTAACGTTGGTGAGCAACTCTACACGCACACCGCTTCGAGCGGCGTATTTAAAGGACATCTGCATATCCACAGTTTTTCCATCACGACCAATCACTGGCTCCACTTCAAAGATCGATCGTTCCATCCCTGCAGGTGGTGGCCATGATTCGTCTTTGCTTTGTTTTAGTGATGCTTTCGATTTGGTATGCGCTCCATCAAACTGTGCTAGAGCACGATTCCCGGATTTCGTGATCAGACTGGAAATACAGAGCGTTTTGATCGCACCATCATACTTCTTTTCAAGCGTTTGAAAGGTTCCGGTGGTATTCAAATGCTCCTCTACTTCCGGCTGATATTCCACGACTCGAATCTCGATAAGGATCATGCGCACCTGAAACTCGGCCTCTTGATCCCGAAAGATGTCAGCGGTCTTCCTGATGTTCTCCGCCGTATTCGTAATACCGAGAATCGCAGCATGCTGATAATAAACAGCTGCAGAACCTGGAGGGAACTTGACTCCACGCTCTTCGAGAAATTTACGCGCGTTATTGGTCCGCGTTTTTTCGTTGTCCTCCAAACCATCGAGAATTAACGGGAAAAGTTCTTTTTCCGTTTCTTCCGTCTCGGGGCAGCAGAAGGACGTAGAAATTCGGAAGAACCTAGTGAAAAGCTGGTTTTCAACATTCGCTTTCGCAGGCTCATCTGCGAATGCCGTGATCGCCATGACTGCTAAAGTGAAAACAACAATTCGGCGGGAAATCATGACTGCAACAATGCCAGCCACACCTGCCGAATGCAATCACAGCAAGGTGAAAAACTTGTTCCGTAACAATGCAGCACGTCATCATGGTCACACACCTCCTGTCGCATTGACGCACGAGGCTGTCTGCGGCAACTTCCGCTCATGAGTATCACCGCCACAGTCGAGAACGATACGATCAAACTTCCCAATGGCGTGCATCTGCCGGACGGCACGACGGTGAAGATCGAGACTGTCGAGGCTCCGCAAAAAAGCTTCGCCGAGCGGTTCGCCAAATACATCGGGGCGAGCAAAACAGGCGCGCCTGATCTGGCAGCCGAGCACGATCACTACCTCTACGGCACGCCGAAGAAAAAATAGTGAACACTGTTTTTGCGGACACCTGGTTCTACGTCGCGCTGCTTCGCGAGCGTGATCAGCATCACGATTGGGTTGTTCAATTTTGCAGGGAGTATCGCGGTTTTTTCATCACGACCCGATGGGTGCTTGCCGAGGTGGCCAACGCAATGGCCGGCTCCGATATCCGCGAGGAAACGACTGCGTTTTTACACGACCTTGAGGATGATCCACAGACCACGATCGTCGGCGGGTCGGACGAACTCTATCATCGCGGCCTCGCGCTCTACGCACAACGAACGGACAAAACATGGTCTCTGACCGATTGCGTTTCCTTTGTTGTCATGGAGGAACATGGCATCCGTGAATCGCTCAGCGAGGATCGCCATTTTGCGCAGGCTGGATTTGTGCCGCTGTTCACAGCCCAGCCATGAACTTCACCTCGCTCTCCAGCGCGTGGCTTTTTGCTCTGCTTGTTCCGCTGATCATTTTCTATTTCCTGAAATTGAAGCGGCCACGGCAGATCATTTCTTCGCTCGTGCTGTGGCGGCAGGTGATGAGCGACCAGCGGGTGAATTCTCCGTTTCAGCGGTTCAAACGAAACCTGCTTCTCCTTCTCCAAATCCTCCTGCTCACGCTGCTCGCGCTCGCGGCGATGCAGCCTTTTCTCCGGCGCGAGGCGAAGCGCGCGGGACGGCTGCCGGTGCTCGTGGATGTCTCGGCAAGCATGGCGGCGCTGGACAAGGACGGCGGCAAGTCGCGGCTCGAAGAAGCACGCCAGCGCCTGCGCGAACGCATTGACGGACTTCTGCCGGATCAGGAGATGTGCATCATCGCGTTCAGCAAAAGCGCGCGGAAGCTCGTCGGCTTTACGAACAACAAAACCGAGCTGCGCGATGCGGTCGCCGCGCTCGATGTAGAGGATGTTCCCGGCGATCTCGAAGAGGCACTTCGCCTCGCACAGGCGCTCGCGCGCACCACGCCGTTCGAGCGAGTGCTCGTGCTTACGGATGGCAACCTGCCCGCGAAGACGACGTTCGAACTGCCCTTCACGCTCGATCTGCTAAAGCTCCCGCCAGCCGGGCCGAATGCGGGCATCACCGCGTGCAACGCGCGGCGCACTGCGGCGGGCGATTGGGAATTGTTCGTCCAGCTCGCAGTCACCGATCCCGCGCCCGCAAACACCGCGAGCATCGAGCTGAGCGCGGAGGGAAAAGTAATCGCCACCGAGCAAGTCGCACTCACGCCCGGCGGTGCGCCACGGCTTGCGTTTCGCGTGAGCGGTGCGCAGAGCGCGCTCATCCGCGCCACGCTGCGGCCCGGCGGTTTTGATGCGCTCGCCGCCGACAACACCGCCTGGCTCGCGCTCCCCGCCGTGCGTTCGCTGGATGTCTTCGTGCCGGAATCACTCGGCGCATTTCGCCACGCACTCGCCGCGCTCGACGGCCTCCGCATTTTTCCGGCGAAAGACACACCGTCACCCAGCAGCTACGACCTCGCCATCGTGGACAAAGCCGACGCGCCTCCTGCGCGACTCACCTGCACCGTCGGCATCGTGCCGGACGATTTGAAAACACTCGTCGCCATAGAAAAGAAGTCCGTCACCGCGATTGACTGGCGTCGCGAATCCCCGCTGCTCCAGCACGTGAGCCTCGACGAAGTGCTCTTCATGGACGACCCCGTCACCGCTGCTGGCAAGGACGAGACCGCCTTCGCAAACCTCGGCTACGAGCCGCTCATCCTCGGCCCGCACGGCCCGCTCGCTCTCGTGCGCGGCGATGACACCGCGCTGCGCCTACACCTCATTTTTCATCCGGATCGCAGCACACTCCCCTTCCGCGTCGCCTTCCCGATCCTCGCCAGCAACCTCGTCGCGCACGCACAAAAACTCGCCGGCCTCAGCGAATCCGTGTCGGTCGCCACGGGCGTGCTGCCTGCACAGCAATTCACCAGCGGCACAAGCGTGAGTGTCAGCGGTCCGGAAAAATTCACGCGCACGGAGAAGGCCGACGAGCGCGGATTCGTCACCGGCATCCCCGCGTCACGCGTCGGCGAGTATGTGCTTTCCGCCGGCAGCGGAAATGAAGCGCGCATCGGCGTGAGCCTGCTCTCCACGGGCGAGACAAGCCTCGCCACTGTGAATGAAGTCGAATTTGGCGACCGCATCTCCGTCGCCACCGCCAGCGTCGCGCCGAAGGCAGACCGTTCGCTGTGGTGGACGCTCGCCGCGCTCGGCTTCGCCGTGCTGCTCATCGAGTGGTGGTGGTTCCAGCGGCGAACAGTGTAGTCATCATTCTGCGCTGGCTCCCGACGCCGACTCTTTCTATTCGTTCCTCATGCAGGACACGCCGCCCCTCGTCTCCATCGAAAATCTCATCGTTCGCTACGGAAAAACCGAGGCGGTTCACGACATCTCGCTCAACATCCCGCGTGGCGCGATCTACGGCTTCATCGGGCCGAACGGCGCTGGAAAAACCTCCACCATCAAAGTCCTCGCCACTCTGCTGCGACCGAGCGCGGGCAGAGTGCGCGTGTGCGGGCACGATGTCGTCACGAACCCCGGCGAGGTTCGCCGCAAGATTGGCTACCTGCCGGATTTCTTCGGCGTGTATGACGATCTCAGCGCAGAGGAATACCTCCATTTTTTTGCCGCCGCCTACCACATCCCCTCCTCGAAAAGGCGCGGCATCATCGCTGACGTGCTCTCGCTCACCGACCTCACCGCGAAGGCGCAAGCGCCCGTGGACGGCCTCTCGCGCGGCATGAAGCAGCGCCTCGGCATCGCGCGACTCCTCCTCCACGATCCCGAATTTCTGCTGCTCGACGAACCCGCCAACGGCCTCGACCCGCGCGCCCGCATCGAGATGCGCGAGTTGCTGAAGGAGCTGCAAAACCTCGGCAAAACCATCCTCATCTCGTCGCACATCCTCCACGAGCTTGCACAATTTTGCTCCCACATCGGCATCCTCGAACAAGGCCGCGTAGTCGCCGCCGGGCCGCTCCAGGAAATCTACCGCACACTCTCACTGGATCGCGCCATCCACATCGGCCTCGCCGGTTCCTCCGCGCCGTGGTTGGAAAAAATCCGCGCCATCGCGGGCGTCGCGTCGGTCGAGGAACAGCCGGATCGTCTCGTCGTGCGTTTGCGCGAAGGAGAACTCTCGCCCGAAGATTTGCTCGACGTCATCCGCGCAACCGGTGCGCGTGTGCGGATGTTCCAGCCGGACGCCGTGGACATGGAAACCGCGTTTATGAAGCTCACCGAAGGCAAAACGGCATGAGGACGCTTCTCTTCGTCATCCTGTCGTTCGTCATCCAACATTCCGCCGTCGCCGAGGCGCTCACATTTTCGCTCGATACAAACGCGATTCATCTTCGCAAGGACGCGCCCGTCGCACTCGATGCGAATCTCACATGGGCCGGGCCGGGGCTGCTCGAAGGGAGACTCGAATTTTCCATGCAACGCGGCGCGCATCCGGCGGGCATGGTGCGGACTCAGGAGATTGTCATGCAGCCGGGAAAGCGCGTCGTGCCGGTGCTGCTGCCACCACCGCCCGCGACGGAAAACGGCGACGGACTCGCGGTGCACGTGAGCTTTGTGGGAAAGTCGGGCACGTGGGACTTCGGCGATCAAAAGCTGGGGATCTACGGATTCGCCTCGAACGAACTCGTCTTCTGTGTCCCGCGCACCGACCGCCGCATCACCGAACTCGATACCGCCCGCGAACGCAGCCTGCACCTCGACACGCTGCGCCCGAAACTCGACGCGAAATCCTATTTGAGTTTCACCATACTCACCAGCGGCGTGCGCGTGGAGAACCTGCCCGCACATCCGACTGGCTGGTGCGCCTACGACGCGGTGTATCTCGACGGCCCCGCGTTTGCCGCGCTCGGCGAAAAGCAACTCACCGGCCTGCGTCGCTGGATCGAGGGAGGAGGCAGCGTGTGGGTGTGTGCGGATGTGCCCGCGCAGGAACGGCACGTCGCGTTTCTCGATGCGCTGTGCGCCTCGCATGGCTCGCAGAAAACATTCACATCCAGCGATGGCGGGCGCATCACCGCGCCGGGCCGCGAGCCGCTGGTGCTGAGGCCGGGGCTGGGTGTCGCGGTGATCGTGACGCACACGGCAGACGAAAAGGAATTTTCTGAAAAGCCGTGGCGCGCGGCCGTGGCGGCACTTTGGAAACTGCCGCCGGAACAAGTGCGCGAAGTCGCGGCGGAAGGCGTGTGGAGCGACAACTGGGCGCAGCAGCAAATCCAAAGACGATATTTTAATAATGAACTCGCCCTGCACTCGCTGTGGACAACCACCGCCGGCATGGACTCGCTGAAGCCCGATGCGCCGAAGCCGGTGCCGCTCGCCATCGTGGGCACAGCGCTCGTCGTGCTGCTGCTCGGCGTGGGGCCGGGAGATTTTTTCCTACTCGGCTGGTTGCGGCGACGGCGCTGGACGTGGCTGCTTTTTCCCGCGTGCTGCGTGCTGTGTGCGTGGTGGATTGGCCGTGCCGCCGAGCGCAGCATCGGCAGCGATGACCGGCGCGGCACACTGCGCTTCGTGGATGTTTCACGCGACGGGCGTGTGCTGCGCGAACTGCGCTACGAATTTCTGCTCCCGGCGCGCGACCGCCAGTGGCAGTTGGACGTGGAGGATGGCGTCGCCTCGGCGGTGCAGCGCGCATGGACTGATGACTCCCTGAACACCCTCGCGAGCACGGGCATCGAGTCGCTCGTTGAGACACCGCGCGATGCCGTGTTCGAGTGGAAATCCACCTCGCACGGGCGCATCCAGCGTTCGCTGCGGCAGTGGACGCCTGCACTCGTGCGCGTGACCACTTTCCCCGCCGATGCGAAAGACGACTCCGGCGTCCAGTGGGACACAATCGAGGCGCGAAACATCAAGGTCAGATTAGGCGCGAATCAACAACTCATCGTAAAAGACGAAATTCCGGATGCGCCGCCCGGCCTTCAATTTTGGTCGTCGGAAAAACGCGCTGGCGAACTGCCCCCTGTGCTGCGCGTCGATGCAAATTTTGGAAATCTATCCGGCCTGGACGAAGCGGAGAACGCGCAGCAGCGACTGAGCACTCATCAAGGCCGCGCACCCTGCGCAGCGGTCGGCTTGCTGAACGCCATCGCGAACGACAACGCGCGCGACGAACATTTCTCTCTCGCGTGGCGGAAGGAGGGGAATGTCACGACGATCTACCGGCGCTTCGCCGCGCCACCCGAACCATGACTTCGCTGCTGCGCTCGCTATTTTCCTATCCGCTACTCGCGCGCGAACTCACAGAGCGCGCCGTGCGCCGCCGCACCTACGCGGGGCGCGTGGCCTACGGCGTGGTGCTCTATGCGATGTTTCTCTTCGCGCTGCACCGGGTGATAGGCATAGCGGCGGGCGATCCGAGCGGATTGTCTGTGCTGGGCGTGGGGCGCGATTTGTTTTCCGATCTCGTCGTGATGCAATGCTGGGGCGTTTTTATTTTTCAGCCCGCGCTGATGGCGGGGGTAATCACGTATGAAAAGGAGCGCGAGTCTCTCTCGTTGCTGCTGCTCACCGGGATGTCGCCAATGAAAATGCTCGTCGAAAAATTGCTCTCGGGACTTTTGCCGATGGCCACGCTGCTGCTGCTCGCGCTGCCGCTCGGCGCGATCACGATGGCCTACGGCGGCGTGTCGCCGCAGCTCCTCGCGGCGGGATCGTGCGTGGTGCTCTCGGCGTGGTTGCAGGCTGGGGCGTTTGCGCTGCTGTGCTCCGCGTGGTGCCGCACGACGGTCGGTGCGATGCTCTGCTCGTATCTCGTCGGCGCGGTGGTGTTCCTCGCACCGGCGGTCGCCTATTCGCTCGGCGTGCGCTATGTGCTGTGGGGCGCGGATGTGCATGGCTTTGAAATCCCAAGCTGGCTCTGGGCGCACTGGCCGCCGGAGGCTTTCTCTCGGATTCTTGAGGAGCAGGGAAACGCGGTGTCCGTCCTCGCCGACAAATCCACCGCTCTGTGGCCGCGTCTTTTTTCCACGACGTGGGAACACTGCTCGCCGCTCATCGGGACTGCGGGTGTCTGCTGGCTGCTCGCGAGGCTCGTGCTGATGCGGCGGGCGTTCGCGCCTGCACGGACAAGGCGCGTTGAAAAAATCGCGCATACAACGGTAAAATGGTTCCGCTCCTTCCGTCCTGCGCACGTGGATCTGCCGAAAGACGATCCAGTCGCATGGCGTGAGAGCGGGCGCGGGGTGCTCGGCCGGCGGGGGCGGTTTGCGTATCTTACATTGATCCTCGGCGCGCTCACGCTGGCGATGTCCTTTTTCCTGCTCAGCATCTATCCCCACACGGAAGCGCCGCAGCGCCTGCATAATTTTGCCTTGGTGCTGGGCACGACGGCGGTCCTCGTGCTCGTGGTGCGCAGCGTGGGTGTTTTACTCAGCGAACGCTCGAACCAGACGCTCAACATCCTGCTCACAACGCCGCTCGGCGCTGCAGAATTTTTGCGCGAAAAGGCGCGGGCGCTCGGACGCTATGTGTTGCTGTTTGGACTGCTTCTCGGTGTCGTCTTTGCACTGCAAGGATGGTCGGAATTCCAATACCTCCGCTCAAACATGCTGTGGCAGGCGCTCGGCCAATACTGGCTCTGCGCGGGGTTTGTGCTGCTGGTGTATCCGCCACTGATCATCTGGATTTCGCTTTTCTTCGCGCTACGGCTGCGTGTGCAGTCGAAGGCAATTATCACCGCGCTGTGCGTCTTCGCAGTGTGGTTCATCGCGCCGTTCGCGACGCTTCAATTCACCATGCCGGACTGGCGCGACCAGCCCAGCGGGCTCTGGCTCTCACTGCTCAGCCCGCTGGGCATCCTCGATGCAAACGAGCACGATAGCCTCGGGCGATTCTCGGTTGAATATGTAAAAAGCGGACGCTTCGTCACCGGCATCGGCGAGCCATGGGCGCCGGTGTTCAGTAATTTCCTGGGCTACGGAGCACTCGCTCTTGGTGTCCGAACCCTGTGTCTGCGAAAGGCGGAACAGTGGCTGAGGAAATGACACTTTCCCGCTCCACATTTCCAAAACTTCTGCCAGCCTTCGCGCCCGTTGCATGGTTCCTCGTTTATTGCTCCTCCTCTTTCTTCTCGTGATGCGCGCTTCGGGCGCGCTCGAAATCGGCAAACCTTTTTGGGGTTTCGACGGCCATGTGCGTCAGGAAGCTTTCAATATTCTCTCGCACGAGTGTCCGGCAGTAACTACCACAGTAGTAATTGGTTGCAATCTTGCGGTGTCAAAGGGTTGAGGTCATGTTTTGCAAGTAGTTCATGGAGAGGCATTTTCTCAAATGGATGGACGCTCAGAAGTTGCAAAGTTCTG
>CAIYUV010000100.1 GCA_903929475.1 uncultured Spartobacteria bacterium | reverse complement strand
CAGAACTTTGCAACTTCTGAGCGTCCATCCATTTGAGAAAATGCCTCTCCATGAACTACTTGCAAAACATGACCTCAACCCTTTGACACCGCAAGATTGCAACCAATTACTACTGTGGTAGTTACTGCCGGACACTCGTGCTTGCTCTTATAAAGCATTAGTGGGTATTTCCCCCACATTGCTCCCTCCGCACAGATTTCCAGCGGCTGCGGATCCTTACAAAATCAGAACAAGATGACACCGATTGCTGCACTCAAAGAATGTCAGGCACTAAAGAAAGTGGTGCTGGTGGATGATCATGTTTCGTTGCGGGATATGCTGCGCGTGATTCTGCGTGTCGAGGGTTTGTATGATGTGGTGGGAGAAGCCTCGGGAGGTCTGGATGCGATGAGGGTGTGCAGGGCGACGCATCCGGATATCGTGATTCTGGATCTCGCGCTGCCGTCGCTGAGCGGACCGCATCTGGTGCATCTGTTGATGCGCGAGAAGTGGGATGTGCGGGTGGTGGTCTATAGCGGGACGATGGATGAGGGGCTGATGCGGGATGCGCTCAAGGAAAAGCCGCACGGGTTTGTGAGAAAGGAGGATCCGCTGCCGGAATTGCGCACGGCGCTCAAGGTGGCTGCAGCGGGTGGACATCATGTTTCGCCGTGGGCGAAAAAACTTTTGCCTTCAAAGAGCACGGATAATGAAAATGTGCTCAATGCATCCGAGCGTGCGATGCTTCACATGATTGCCGAGGGAATGCAGATGAAGGAAATCGCTGAGGCTCTGGATGTGACCGTGAAGTCGGCGGAGCACTACCGCCAGAATCTGCGGGACAAGCTGGGGCTGCACGATATTGCGGCGCTCATCCGCTACGCGATGCAACACAGCGCGGGGCGGCACTGACTGTCAGGCCACCTTTTTCCGCAGGCTCTCGTAGAGGGCCACGGTGCGCTGGGCGATGGCGGGCCAGCCGAAGTGTTGCTCGACTCGCGTGCGACCGGCGGCGGCCATGCGCGTGCGGATGGCGGAGTTGGCCATGAGGAAATTGATTTTTTCTGCGAGGTCGCGCGCGAACTGCCGCGGGCTCACGGCCTCGAATGGGCTGGCGGTCATTTGTTCGAGGCGGACGAGGTAGCCGGTTTCACCGTGGACGACGACTTCCTTGATGCCGCCGACAGCGCTGGCGACGACCGCAGTTTCGCAGGCCATGGCCTCGAGGTTGATGATGCCGAATGGCTCGTAGATCGAGGGGCAGCAAAAGACGGCGGCGTGGGAGTAGAGTTCGATCTTTTCCGGCGTGCTCACCATTTGATCGATCCAGACGATGCCGTTGCGTATCGCTTGCGCGGCGGTGACGGCGGCGCGCATCTCGGTTGCAATCTCGGGCGTGTCAGGCGCTCCGGCGCAGAGGACGATCTGGTAGCCGGGCGCCATGTGTTCGATGGCGTTGACGAGGTGGATGATTCCTTTCTGCCGCGTGATGCGCCCGACGAAGAGCACGTAGGGCTGGCGCGGGTTGACGCCGTATTTTTCCAGCGCGGCGGTGGTGGTGACGCGGCGGTATTCGTCGAGATCAATGCCGTTGTGGATCACCGGCACACGCTCGTCCGGGACTTGGAAAAGGCGATGGATGTCCGCTTTCGTCTCGGCGCTGACGGCGATGACGGCGTCGGCCATTTCGATGGCGGTCTTTTCCACCCAGCAGGAAAAATCGTAGCCGCCGCCGAGTTGTTCGCGCTTCCAAGGCCGCAGCGGCTCCAGCGAATGCACGGTGAGCACGAGCGGGATGCCGTAGTTGAGCTTCGCAAAAATGCCGCCGAGGTGCGTATACCAAGTGTGGAGGTGGACGATGTCGGCGTCCACGGCGGTGGTGTTCCAGTCGAGGCACCGCTGGGCGGCAGCGAAGACGGAGTGGAGTTGCTTCGGCGCGGTGTAGGCGGAGGTGTCGCAGCCGTAGCCGGTGGCTTTCAACGTGGGCAAATCGAGTCGCGGCTCGCGCGGTGCAGTGCCGTAGCAGCGGACTTCGACCTGGATGAGTTTCGCAAGTTCGCGCGAAAGGTAGTCCACGTGCACGCCCGCGCCTCCATAGATTGTCGGCGGGTATTCGTTGGTTAAAAAGAGAGCCTTCATTTGCGCACGGGGCGTTTCGCCGGAGCGATGGCGGAAGTCGAGCGCGGACACGACACGCTTGCCTTTGTGCGGGGTCTTTCTCCAACCTCCGCGCCATGTCCACTTCGCCCAAACGCTTCGGTTGCCTCGGTGTATTCATCATCCTCGTGCTCTGTCTGAGCCTGCTCTTCAACGCTCTCTTTCTCATCGGCGGTGCCGTCAACGTGGCGATGGGCGAAAATACTTTCCGCGAAGTGGTGATCAAAAAATCCGCGCAGGACGTGAAGTCAAAAATCGCCGTCATCCGTCTCGATGGAATCATCACCGGCGGCGAGGGCGGCACCAGTTCGATGGTGGACGTAATAAAAAACGAATTGAAGCAGGCCATCGCCGACGGAGAAGTGCGCGCCATCGTGCTGGCGATTGATTCGCCCGGCGGCGAAGTGACCGCGAGCGACATCATCTACAACGCTGTGAAGGAAGCGCGAAAGACGAAGCCCGTCGTCGTGAGCATGGGCTCGCTCGCTGCGAGCGGCGGCTACTACGTCGCGGTCGGCGGCTCACACATTTTTGCGCACGACACGACTTTCACTGGCAGCATCGGTGTGATCATGCAGTCCATGAATTACTCGGACCTCATCGGCAAAGTTGGAGTGCAGGTCATGACTTATAAAAGCGGCAACTTTAAAGACATGATGAGCGGCTCGCGCCCGCCGACGGAGCCGGAGAAACAATACATTCAAGGAATGGTGATGCAGACCTACGACAAATTCGTCGGCATCGTCGCCGCCGAGCGCAAACTCCCGGTGGAAGAACTGCGCAACGGAGTCGCCGACGGGCGTGTCGTCTCCGGCAAAGACGCACTCGCTGCAAAACTCGTGGATGAAATCGGCGACTTCGACGCAGCGGTGCAAAAGGCCACGCAACTCGCCGCAGCGCCCGGCGCGGCAGTCGTCGGCTACGACACTGGCGGCGGTCTCGCGCACTATTTGCGTCTGCTCGGAAAATCCGAGCCGCCGAAGAAAATCGAAATCAATCTCACCCCCGAAGCCGGCCTGCACTTGCAACCGGGCCGACTTTACCTCCTGCCGAGCCTGCTCGCTCCGTGATCCTCGCCGCCATCCAAAAAGCCACGCAGCTCCCGCTTTCGGAGCAGCAGCTCGCGCTCGCAAATCTCATCGGTGCCCTCATGCTCGTCGCGGGCATGACGGTGTATGCACGGCTCTTTCGCCGTGTCGGCGAAAATGGCGGGCGCGTTCGCACGGATCACCTCCAATTGCCTGACCTATTTATCGCTATATCGCTTATCGTGGGTCTTACGCTGCTTGCGATACTCGCGTTCACCTCCGTTGCAAACGGCGCCGAGGATGCCGCGCTCCCGAAGTTTGAAATGACGATGGTTCAGAGACTCATTTCAGGGAGTATGTTTCTTTTCATCCCCGCTGCCGGCATCTGCATGTTCTTCGTAGCGCGTCGTATTTCGCTCAGAGAAGCGCTGGGCCTCGGGCGTATGTCTCTGGGGAAAATCCCATTCATCGCAGCGGGTTTGATTCTCGCGGTGCTGCCGCTGCTCGCACTTGCCAATGTGATGATGGCGAAATTTTTTCCCTCGCACGCCGACCCGCAGGAACTCGTGAAGATCTACAAGGGCGCCGTTGACGCAGGACAATACAAAATCATCGGCGCGATTATTTTTTCGGCCACGGTGATGGCCCCGCTGGCCGAGGAATTTTTATTTCGCGGCTACTTCTATCCGGTGCTGAAGCGTCTTGTCGGGCCGTTGCCATCGGCGGTTTTTGTCTCCGTGCTCTTCGGCGTTGTGCATGGCAACCTGCTCACGCTGCCCGGCCTCGTGTTGCTCGCGTTCGCGCTCACGCTCGCTTACGAATGGAGCGGCTCGCTCCTCGTGCCGATCTGTATGCACGCGGTTTTCAACAGCATCACCCTCTTCTTCATGTGGGTCGCCCCACGCTACGGAATCGAACTATGAAACTCTCCGCACTGGGCGAGGATGCCGTGGTCGCCGCGCTCACCCGCGCGCTCCCGTGCGGGCGCGATGTGAGCATCGGCGCGGGCGATGATTGTGCCGTTGTCGGCGGCCCGCGCGACCAATGGTGGCGTTTGCTGAAAACGGACGCCGTCATCGAAGGCGTGCATTTTCTCCCCGACGAAAAACCCGCGCGCGTCGGCTGGAAGGCGCTCTGCCGCGCCATCAGCGACATCGCCGCGATGGGCGGCATTCCCGAGCACGCGCTCATCACGCTCGCTGTGCGCCCGGAGACGAAGCTCGCGTGGGTGCGCGGCCTCTACGCCGGGCTGCGCAAGGCGGCGCGGCGATTCGGCGTGAGCATCGTGGGTGGCGAGACTTCGCGTTCGCCGGGGCCGGCTTTCATCAGCGTCGCGCTTGCGGGTCGTGTCGAGCGCACGCGATGTGTCACGCGCAGCGGCGGGCGCGCGTGCGATGCGGTTTATGTCACGGGCCGCCTCGGCGGATCGCTTGCAAGGAAGCATCTCGATTTTACGCCGCGCATCGCCGAGGCGCGCTGGCTCGTCGAGCATTTCAAAGTGCGCGCGATGATGGACGTGAGCGACGGCCTCGCCTCCGACCTCCCGCGACTCGCCCGCGCCAGCAAATGCTCCTACACGCTGGATCCCAAGCTCGTCCCGCGTTCGCGCGGCTGCACCATCGAGCAGGCGCTGGGCGACGGTGAGGATTTCGAGCTGCTCTTCGCCATCGCGCCGCGCGACTGCGCAAAACTCGAAGCCGTTTGGAGAAAAAAGTTCCCGAAACTTCCACTCACCCGCATCGGCGCACTCATCCGAAATTCGTCATCCGTCATCCGTCATTCCATCCATGGCCACGATCATTTCGCATAGCCCAGCCGAGACTTTTTCGATGGGCGAAAAGCTCGCGTCCTCGCTGCGCGCTGGCGACGTGCTGGCGCTCGACGGCGATCTCGGCGCGGGGAAAACGCAATTCATCAAGGGCATCGCCGCCGGGCTTGGCCACACGGGCGCGGTGACAAGCCCCACGTTCACGCTCGTCCACGAATACACGGGTGGTCGCCTTCCGCTCTACCACTTCGATTTTTACCGCCTTGATTCCGATGACGACGCCCTGCGCATCGGCCTCGACGATTATCTCGCCGGAGGCGGCATCGTCGCCATCGAATGGGCTGGAAAATTTCCCCGGCTGCTGCCGAAGGGCGCACGCAGGTTCCAGCTTCGTGCTGGCGACGGAGACGTGCGTGAAATTTCCGAGGCATGATCACGCTCGCGCTCGATACTTCCACCAATCGCGGCTCCGTCACCGTGCTCGATGGCGACCGCATCCTGCTCGACGAAATTTTCACCGCCGACCGCAGTCATACGAGCACGCTGTTCCCGATTTTGGAAAAGGCCCGCGCGCTCGCGCCGCGCGTAGACGTGATCGCGGTCGGACTCGGCCCCGGCAGCTACGCGGGCGTGCGAATCGCCATCGCCGCCGCGCTCGGCATGAGCATGAGCAACGGCGCTCGTCTCGCCGGCATTGCGAGTGTCACCGCGCTGGAGACGGACGCATCGGGCTACATAGCAATCGGCGACGCGCGGCGGGAGACGTTCTATTTTACCCGCGTGGAAAACGGCGTCTGCGTCGAAGGCCCGCTCCTGCTCGCCGAGGAAACATTGCGTTCGCGGCTCGTCGGGTTTCCCGATCTGCCCGTCTTCTCGACCGAGCCGCTCGCGCTTTTTCCGCAGGCAAAAGTCGCGCTCCCGCTCTCGCTCAAACTCGCACGACTTGCAGCGGAAGGGCGCGGCATCATCGCGCGCGAAAACCTTGAGCCGCTTTATCTGCGCGAGCCGCACATCACGCTGCCGCGCGCCAAGACATAGTTCATCCGGGGCAAGCCGCGTCTTGTCGCGCGGCGTGCTCCGGGGCAACCTCCGCCATGCCAACGAATCTCGACCTCGCCAATCTCCGCCGCGATTACCGTCAGCGCGGACTGCTCGAAAGCGATCTCGATCCCGATCCCGTCGCGCAATTTGGTAAATGGCTCGCGGAGGTCGTGGAGCACGAACTCATGGAGCCAAACGCGATGACGCTCGCCACGGTGGATGCCAGCGGCCAGCCGTGGTCGCGCACGGTATTGCTGAAAGCGTGCGATGCGCGCGGCTTCATCTTTTTCACCAACTACGAAGGCGCAAAAGCCCGCCAGCTTGCGAACAACCCGCGTTGCGCACTCACGTTTTGGTGGGCGCCGCACGAGCGGCAAGTGAACGTGACCGGGCACGTGGAGCGCATCCCGCGCACCGAGACGGAGGCGTATTTCGCCACGCGCCCGGCTGGCAGTCGGATCGGCGCATGGGCGTCGAAGCAGAGCGAAATCATCGCCGGACGCGAGCCGCTGGAGCGGGCATTTGAGGAAATGCGCGCGCGCCTCGGGGAAAACCCGCCAGCACCCGAACACTGGGGCGGCTACGTCATCGTGCCTGCTACCATCGAGTTCTGGCAGGGGCGCGCCAGCCGCCTGCACGACCGCCTGCGTTATTGTAGGGACGGGGCGAAATGGCGGATCGAGCGCCTTTCACCGTAGGTTGTTAGCCCAAAAGTCAGTTATTTTCTCTGGTTGTCATCAGGCACGAAGTAGGCTAGAGGGAAATCAATGCGTCCCACCTACCCCATCGTTTTATCCGTGCTCACGAGCCTTTCGCTCACCGTGGGCGGGGTGACTTTTTGGGTCGAGGCAAACAAACCTACGGCCAAGAAAATTGCCGCATTCTCCCTCACGCACTCCCTCGAAAGCAGCACGCCGGAGAAGCGCAAAGAAATCGTCGAGGCCATCGCTGCAAAGGTGAACGGACTGGAGGAAAACGAACGCTACGAGTTGCGGGAACGAAAGCAGTTGGAACCGTTCTGGCTGGCGATGACGACTGAAGAGCGATCACATTATCTCGAACTCATCCTGCCAACCGACTTCAAGCGGATGATCGAAAACTTCAATACGATGCACCCGATTAAGCGTCGGGAAATGGTGGAAAAGGCAGTGCAGGATTTGCGCGCACGCGGCGGCGAAAAAATGCCCGCCGAACTCACCCCTGCCCAGCAACGCAAAATCGTGAACGAGGGCCTCAGAGCCTATTTCAGTGAAGCCACTATCGAGGCCAAGATGGACGCGCTCCCCTTTATCGAGGAGCTGGAAAAATCCATCCAATGGAATCGGTGAACGAGAAGTTGAGATGGCAGCGGTCACGTGCCTTCACGCTCGTCGAACTTGCAGCAGTCATGGCCATCGTCGTCGCACTGGCGGCGCTCAGCTACCCGGTATGGATGCACTTTCAGCGCACGGCACAGTCTGCATCCTGCATGCAAAACATGCGACAGGTCGGGGCCGGCCTCGTCAAATATCTTGGCGAACATGACGCCTCTTTTCCCACGCTTGTCATGGCCCGCTGGGACAAGTCGGAGAAAAGCGACGCGATTGACACCGTGCTCGCCTCTTACGTGCAGGACGCACGTGTTTTCGCATGTCCCGGCGACAGAAGACGGCTCTACGAAACCACCGGCACCAGCTATCTCTGGAACACCAAACTCAACGGCCAGCGCCTCGGCGGACTCAGCGTGAACTACATGAAACTGGACACCATTGATTCTCCGAGCCGCATCATGGTGATGGCGGACAAGGAGGGATTCCACCCGCACCTTACGAACAAAATCAACGTCCTCTATGCCGACGGCCATGCATCGCAGGAACTCACCTTTGTGAGCGACATCGATGATTGACGAATGGGCGCGGTCTCGATTTCGGAAATGCGCTATTTGCTGAATTCGGTGAAAAGCTGACGCTCCGCCTCGATCCAGTCGCTTAGCGAATCGCCTGGCAGACCAGCCCTCATGCGCGTCTCGCCGATGAAGTAGGCGCGCAGTGCGATCACCTCCTGCGGGATTTGCGCGGCCATTGTCTTTTTACGCGGCGTTGCTTTTTTTGCTGCCGCCGGTTTGCTCACACGGCCCGCCCCGGGCTGCGTGGTGAGTTTGCGTTTCGTGATTGTTTTGGTGGCCCCGTTGCCGACCCCTCTGTTGTTTTTGTTTTCGTTGCCATATGATGTTGTCTCCCGCCGGACTCGGGGAACAGGGTCACCCGGCACGCGCTGCAATGACATTTCCTGCGGGCGGGGGCAAACCAAACTTTACAGCGAAGAACGAAGCGCACGCAGCCGCTCGCGGGAAAAGGAATCGCGCGAATCGCGGTTGGCCGCTTCGCCGTAGGCGCGGGCGGCGACGGCAGACTGGCCAAGTTGTTCGGCAATCTGGCCGAGAAGCCGCCACGCATCGGCACGATAGGGACGGATATTGTTCTGGCGGAGGATGTCTTCATAGGCGTTTTTGAGTTTTCCGATGGCTGCAAGCTTGAGCGGAAGCCGGCGGCAGACACCCCAATTTCGCGGTGCGGCGTCGGCGGCATCGGCGAGGAGTTTGATTTGCGGCAGGCCGGTTTGTGCCTCGACGATGGCGGCGCGAAGGACAAGCGCGTCGGCTTGGAAAAGCGGTGACGCTTCAGCCTTCGACAGTTCATCGAGGGCAAGTGCGTAGTCCTTTTGACGAAACGCAATCGTCGCCACGTTGAAATGCGCGACTGCGAGTTCCGGCTCCATTTTCAACGCCTCGTGGTAAAGCACGAGCGCATCGGAATCACGCCCATCGCTGGCGGCGAGCTGGCCGAGATTCACCAGCATCCGCACTCCGTGGCCCGCGCGCGCGGCGGTTTCGGCGACGAATGTGCGCTGGTCGTGCCAGTAGTCCTGCTGGCGCGCCGTCTGCACCGCTAGGAAAAGCATCCACGCGGCGGCGACTCCAAATGCGATGCGCGGCATGCAACGGTCGCGGAATGTGAACGCGATGGCTGCGATGAGAAATGCGCTCGGCACGTAGAGCCAGTGTTCGGCGACGGTCGCATTGAGGCTGATGAAATTGCTCACCGGCAGCCACGTCGCGACGAAGCACGCAAGCGCCACTGCAGCATCCGGCGCGCGGCGGATCGCCCAACGTGCCCACAGCACGAGGCCGAGTGCGATGAGACAGCCTGCGAGCGTCTGAGCCTCGCGCCAGCGCGCCCAGCGGAGGGTTGTCGCGCCGTCGCCCATCGGTCGCGTGGAAATATCGCGCTCCATGTGGAGCGAGTGCGGCGCGATGAAAAGTGTCGTGTATTCCGCAAGAGCACGGGCGGCGAGGATCGGACGCACGGCCCAAGGTGTCGCTTCTTTCGATGAAGGAACTGGTGTGCGATCCGCCGTGCTGCGCAAAGCAAGATAACCACCTAAAACAATCACTGCACAGGCCGCCCACACCAGCCATGCGCGCGTATCGCGGCGCGCTTTGGTGAGCAGCCACACAAGCCATAATGAGAGCGCGGCAACGCCACTTTCCTTGCTGAGCAACGCAGCGAAAGCGCACAGCCCCGCACCCATCACGCACCACGCAGCGGGGCGGTCGCCCTTGGTGAGACCGCCACTTTTGTGTGCACGCACAACGAGCGCGAGTGCGCTGAAAGCAAACAGCGCCGCGAGCGGATCGGCCCGCCCGCTCACATACGTCACCGCGCTAGTGTGCAAAGGATGCACCGCCCATGCGAGCGCGCCCAGCAGCGGCCACAAGTTGCCGCCGATCCATGTGCGCAGCAGCAACCACAACGCAACCGCAGCCAGTGCATGAACGAACACGCTCGTGAAATGCCAGCCCGGCTGCGCGGCGCGCTGGATCGCTGCGATGTCGGCATGGTCGCCAGTCTCGGGGGCGCCAGTCTTTTCGCCAGCGTCACGGGCGATGCCCCACAGCGCGTAGTCGGCGGTGTAGGTGAGGCGCTGGAGCGGGCGGTAGAAATTGCTCGCCGTCGCATCGAGGAAGAGAAATTCGCGGAAGCCGTCGGGCGCGAGCCGCCACGAGCGGATGAGCGGGTCGCGCAGAACCAGCGCGGTGTCATCCCACACAAACGAATTGCGCAACGCGGGCGCGTAAGCCGCAAACGTAACGGCAAACAACAGCAGGATGGAAAACCAAGTGCGACGCACCGCACTGCCATAGCCGACACACGCACCACACCGCAACGCGGGAAGTGAGTTTTCTACATCGGCACCGCGATTTCCACCGGCGAACTTTGCGGTGGAAAGAGCCAGAGCCGCAGATGCGCGGCGATGGCGAGCGCATTGAGCAGGAGGAAAATGATTGCCGCTTTGCGGGAGCGGCGCTTCGTGTGCGGGACAATGGAAATTTCCCGCAACAGCCAGCCGAGCGCGATTGCAAATACCAAAAGAACGAGCGTGAAATTCCAGGGCAGCGATGTGGCGACAGTGAATTTATCGCGCCGCCAAAACCACCAGGTGAAACGCTGTGCGAGCGGTTCGAGATTTACAAAGGTGAGCGCGGCGAACGCACCGCCCGCGAGCGCTGTTGCGTTGTGGCTCACCCGGGGTCGCAGCCACAGCACCAGCTCGCGTGCACCCATCAACACCAGCACCCACAACAGCGCCCAGCCCACCGGCACGCCGGCCAGACGCACGCCAAGCCCAGCGGAGAAATACGCCCTTCCAAAAAGCACGTTGGTATTCGCGGCGATCACACCCAATAAAAATGAAAGTCCCAGCACG
The DNA here is from genome assembly GCA_903929475.1 of uncultured Spartobacteria bacterium. Classification (GTDB taxonomy): domain Bacteria; phylum Verrucomicrobiota; class Verrucomicrobiia; order Chthoniobacterales; family Chthoniobacteraceae; genus SXWH01. Next base: position 16,722 of record CAIYUV010000100.1, on the reverse strand, counting down.
AGACGCAGCCAGCGTCGTGCGGTCTTCAATCCTTCCTCGCGCGATACGGCGAGGTGGACATTTGCAACGCCGAGCGCAATCCATGCGGGCACCGCCGAGTTGAAAAGCATCACAAGTGCGTCGCGCAAACCGGCGTTGCTCACGTTGGCCTTCAGCCAATTTTCATCAATCGCGCCGACCCATGCCACCGCGAGCAGCGCAGTCCATGCGAGAAAAAATCCCCAGAGCGAGGCGGCGAGAGGTTCGAGTGAGCGGGCGACTATGGAGCGCAGCATATTTTGCATTGTGCGCGAAGGGCCGTGGAATCGGCAATCGGCAATCGGAAATTTACAATCCCCCGCCCGGCCAGCTAAACGCCGCGTCATGCAATTCACCAACGTCACCGCAATCGCCAAGGCCAACGTCTATTTCGACGGCAAGGTCGTCTCCCACACCATCCTCGCAGCCGATGGCAGCAAGAAAACCCTCGGGCTGATTTATCCGGGCAAATTTCACTTCGGCACCGCACAGGCCGAGCGCATGGAGATCGTCGCCGGAAATTGCCACGTGAAACTCGACGGTCAAAGCGACACGCGCGAATACGCAGCGGGCACCGCGTTCGACGTGCCGGCAAACAGCGGCTTCGACATCGAGGTCGCCGCCGGAATTTGCGAATATGTCTGCTCCTTCATCGCGTAGCACGCCGCGCTATTTCGTGATGCGGAAGCGATCCACTTCCTTCCCGTCTATGCTGATCTGCCGCAGCTCAAAGCTCGTGGGCGTGAGTTCGATCACGGAGAAACCGTGTTTGTCGGAGATGTATTTCGCGGTGATGTCGTAGTAATTCTGAGCGTGTTCCTTTTTGATCGCCTCCGCTAGTTTCGCCAAATCGCCCTTGTAGAGTTGCGCGCCGCCGCCGCCGCTGATGATGTGGATGACTCCCTTGGGCTTCGTGTTGATGATGCCGTCGTAGTTTTCATCGAGGACGAAGTCGCCATCCACGAGACCGCGCGGATTTCGCTTCGGCGGATTCGGCGTGAAGGTGAACGGCTTGCTGCGCTGGTAATTGTGGACGTGGCCGGCGAAGACGACGTTGACGCCGAGTCTTTCAAACATCGGCTCCAGCAGCCGCATCCCCTGCTCGCTGTAGTGCTCCCGCGATGTATGAAATGCGGGCTGGTGGAAACAGATGAACTTCCACGGCTGCTTGCTCTCAGCGAGGTCTTTTTCGATCCATCCGGCCAACTCCTGCAAGCCGTCCATCGTGTATTTGTTCGCGTCCACGCAGCAGACATGCGCGGGGCCGTAGTCGAACGAGTAGTCGCACACCGCCGGATATTCCGCGCCGGCAAGCTTGCGAAATTGCGCGGCGTTTTTCGCGTTGTTGCCGAGCGGGAGATTCCACGGACCGATGCCGGGGCCATTTTTCGGCACGCTGAAAAAATAAAACGCTGCGAACGCGTCGGGCCACTCGGAGAGCTTTTGCATGTCTGCGTCGTGGTTTCCGATCACGGGGTAGATAGGCACTGACGCCATGAGTGGCGCGCCCGTTTTTCGCCCCGGCGTGGCCACATCGTTATACACGGGGAAAAAGTGGTTCATGTATTGGAGCACGCGTCCGCCGGGATAGACGATGTCGCCGAGCGCAACGAGGAAGTCGGGTTTTTGCAGGCTGATTTGAAATGCGATGGTTCGCTGTTCGAGCGTGTTGCCGGCGAGATCGCCGACGGCGACAAAACGCACCGTTTTTTCCGCCGATACGCGTGTCTTGAAGGTGCCTTCGCGCACGACCGTTTCGCCGAGCTTCACCTTGTAGGAAACCACGCTGTCGAAAGGCAGTTCAGTGAGTTGCGCGCGATAGCGGAGGTAGTGCTGCTCGTGCTCCACGACGGTGGGGAAACTCGCGATGGACTTCGCTTTCAACTCATCCAGCGTGAGCGCCGGATCCTTTGCAGGGTTGGCTTTCGGCGGCTCTGCGGGTTTTGGCGTGGCTGCGGGTTTGGCCTTGGGACCGTCGAATTCGAGTTTCGTGCGCTCGACCTCCGCCGTCCGCGCAGGCTGGCCTTCGATGCCATATTCCACAGTAAACTCCCCCGGTCTTTGATCTGTGAGCCATTCGAGCACCTTCACATCCGTGCCCGAGAGCGACCCTCCATCGCCCGGCTGCACGTAGGGTTTCACCAGCACGGTCTGGCCGTGTGCGAGTGCGACGAAAGCGAAACAGAGGAACGCGAGGCGGATTTGCATGTGCGTGGAGAAAAGGAGACGCGGGCGCGTGGGGCAAGCCTCCACGCAAATTTCACGCACGTCGCGCTTGCCAGCCATGCAGCCACGGCTAAAACGAGCGCCCCTCAACTCAAAACACACCTTACTATTTATGGCACAAAAGATCGGATTTGTCGGAGTCGGACGCATGGGCGCCAACATGGCCCGCCGTTTGAAAGACGTCGGCTACAAAGTCACCGCCGTCTATGACATCAACAAGAAAGCAGCAGACGACCTCGCAGCAGAACTCGGCGCGGAAGCTTGCACCAAGCTCGCCCGCGTCACCGCGCTGAGCGACGTCGTCATCACCGTCGTCACCGACGACAAGGCGATGCTCAACATTTTCTCGAACAAGAAAGACAACCTCCTCACCGGCGCAAAGGGCCGCGTCTTCGTGAACTGCGCGACCATCTCGCCCGCCGTGCACGTGCAGGTGGAAAAGCTCGCCAAAAAAGCGAAGGCCACATCGCTCGAAGGCTGCATGGCTTCCTCGATCAATCAGGCGCGCCAAGGCACACTCTATCTCATGTGCGGTGGTGAAAAAGCCGTCTTCGAGAAAATGAAGCCGCTGCTCACCAAGCTCAGCGACGAAGGTAAACTCATGCGCTACATCGGCAAAGCCGGTCAGGCCGCGCAGTTGAAAGCACTCGTCAACATGGTGATGAACATCAACACCGCCGCGCTCGCTGAAGGCCTCGGCCTCGCCTCCGCGCTGAAGCTCGATCTCAAGGCTGTGATGGAAGTTTTCAGCCAGACCGGCGCAAACAGCCGCGTGCTCGTCACCGACGGCGAAGACATGGTGAACCGCGACCACGCCTGCTTCTTCTCCGCCGCGCACGCAGCGAAGGACAGCGGCATCGCGCTCAGCCTCGGAAAGGCGCAGAAACTGAACCTGCCACTCGCAGCGGCCACTTTCGCCCAATACACCAAACTCACCAAGCTCGGCCTCGGCCACCTCGACAAGAGCGGCATCGCCGAGCTGACCTTCAAAGGCCGCGGCCCGAAGAAGAAAAAGTAACCAATTTGCCCGCACAACGCGGGCGATAAACAAAACAAAAACCAACAACCAAATACACATACCATGAGCTACGTTCCAATGATCAGCTCCGGCGTCGCAGGCCCTCTCGGCGCCCTTCACCTCCCTCGCCTCTGGCTGAAACTCAGCCTCGAAGCAGCAGGAAAACTCGCAGCAGGCTATCCCGGCCTCGGTCAGGGATACGACCAGATGACTTGCAACCAACTCGGCTTCGACGCCGCTGCGGTCACTGCATTCGTCAAGTCCAGCAAGCCCACCTACCCGCAATTTGAAGCGTGGGTGAAGCAGAACGCCACCAAGCTGACGAAAGCCGACATCCATCGCCACAACCTCGCCATCCTCGGCTACTGCCACGATGACGCGACCCGCAAAGGCATCCTCAGCGCGAGCGGCCTGCCCGATGACGGCAGCCTCCTTCCCGGCGCGATTGACCTGAACAACCTCGACGACTGGCAGGAATTCCACGCCGCCGTCCTCAAGTAAGTTCCGGCATCCAAATTCAAAAAACCGGCGCGGCCAAAAGCTGCGCCGGTTTTTTTTGATCCGACAAAAAAGGCTGAGCTTCGAAATCTACTCCGGCGCGGCACGAAGCCGACGACGGATCTCACTGCGCGACCGCTTCGTCGTAAAAACTTTCCAGCCGCTCGATGGCGCGCTCCTGCGAAAATTCTTCACGCACGAAACGCGACGCCTCCTCGCCCATCGCCGCCATGTTCTCCGGGTGCTCGGTGAAGCGAAACATCGCCTCCATGAGCGCCTGCGGATCGCGCTCCTGACATAGCAACCCGCTCGCTCCGTCCGTGACGGCCTCGGGAATTCCGCCGTGCCTTGTGGCGAGCACGGGGAGGCCCGTCGCCATCGCTTCGAGCATGGAGTTCGGCACGCCTTCCTGGTTTTGATCGCTCGTCATCTCGCTCGGATGCACAAAGACGTGGCTCTCGGCATACAGCGTCGCAAGCGCGGCTTGATCGAGAAAACCCCGCAACTCCACAGCCTGCGCGACGCCCAGCTCGCGCGCCAAATCGAGCAGCGTTTCTTTCATCGGCCCATCGCCGGCGATGACGAAACGCGAATTCGGCTGAAACCCATGGAACATCGCGAACGCCTGCATCGCCGACTTCAGTCCCTTCTTCGCGATGAGCCTGCACGCCTGCACAAATTGCCACCGCCCGTCCTCCGGCACCGTTCTGTTCACGAGCGGAAACGCATCAAGCGGAATCCCCGTGCGGTTCAGACGCATCTTCTCGCGCGGGCAGCCCCATTTTTCCAGCGCATCGAACAGCGACTCCGACCTCGCGAGCACCAGCGGCACCGTCTGCAAAAGCTCGCGCATCATCTCGTCATAACCCTTCTGGTGCGGGCGCGGTTGGATGTCCATGCCGTGAAAACTCACGACCACCGGCTTGTCCCAACCCTTGATGAACGGCAGCAGATGCACGCCCGTGTGGCCGAAATATACGTGCATCAAATCCGCAGGCTTCCGCTCGAACGTCTTCACGATGCACCGTAATTCACCACGGTAAAGCAGCGGTGACAGACGCAGCACATACTTTCGCCAGAATCGCTTCAGGAAATTTTTTCGCACGCGCGGCAGCACCTCGATGTCGGGAAAGGGATACCGCGCCTCCTCGATGCGCTCGCGCGTCATCACCCAGGTGTCCCAGCGCTTCAGGCCGGAGACCTGCCGGTAAATGTGCCGCATCTCCGGCTTGAGAAAAGTGGTGCAATAGCTGGCGACGACAGGCTTCGACATTGGTCCCGCCTTCTAACTGCACCCCGCGCGTGATGCCACTACGAAGTCGCGCATCAGGAGTCCGGCACAGTGCTACGCCTTTTTTGCAGCGCTCGAAATATGAACCCACCGCCGACGGAGCCGCTCGAAGAGACAGGCGAAGCTGCTCATGCTCCGGGGATCAGAAACGCTCCGCCGATCATCTCGTCACCTTCGGTGAGAAGGTCGGGGAAGTTCATGCCGGGCAGCACGCATACGGAAAAAATCTCCTGCACACTGCCGCTGAATCGCACGAACGCGACGGTCTCCATCGTGCGCAGATCGAGCACCCACACGCCACAGTTGCGCTCGGGCGCGTCGGCGATGGGGATGCCGCTGAAGACCGCCGTCTCGCGCACTTGTGAGAGGCCGACAAATGCGAACGGTCCGGCGAAATCCAAGCCCCGGGTGAAGCCGGGGAATTCTGCGACAGGCTGCACCTTCCCCGTGGCGACATCCACGATGCTCAGTCTGCCGAGACCGCTCTCCAAGACCCACAATTTTCCATCATAAATGCGCGGGCTGTGCGGCATGGCGAGGCCGCTCGCGACGACTTCGCCGGTCGCCACGTCCATGATGATGCCGCCGTCCTTCTTTACATCGCGCCAGCCCTCGGGTGTGTCGGTCGCAGCGTGCATGGTGACGAATGCGGGCACTCCGTTGCTCATCGCGAGGCCATTGAGGTGGCAGCGATCCTCGGCGGCGAGTGCTGTAATGAACGGGGGCTTCCAGCGCGGGATGAAGCTGTGCACGCCATCGAACGTGCAGAGGCACGAGAAGCGTGTGTTGACCGCCCACAGCTCACTGCCGCTCCACGCGACTTCGTGGATGCGGATATCGCCGGTCGTGTGCGTGCCGCCGGGCAGAAAAACGCAGTCGTGCGGCGCGGCGTTGCGCAGAGCATCGCCGGGGAAGCCACGGAATTTCCACACGTCATTGCGCGTGCCGAGTGCGAGCCAGCCTTCGCTGTAAGCGAGCCCCATCGGGCTGGCAAAGTCGCGAAAGTGCGTGTTCACGACGCCGTCTTTTTCGCGAAGGAGGATGAGCTTCCCGGCCTGATACGTGGAGACGGCCACGCTGCAACCAAGCTCCGCGAGGATTTGTGCAAATGTATTCGTATGTTCGCTGGAAAAATCGGGCGCGTCCTGCTCGTCGGGAGTCTCTACAGCAGGCGGGGCGACGGGTTCGGCGGGCGGCGGCACTGCGGGTTGCTGCGGGGCGCTTTGTAATGCAGCGATGCGCCCAGCGACGCTCTCCGCCAGCGGGAGGAAAGGCGACATCTCGGCTTCGTTGCGACGCCATTTATCCGGTGCGGGCGGCGTGAGCGTGTGTCGCGAGGGCGGCAGCTCGGTGACGTGATCCGTCCAGCGGAGTCCGGCGAACTTGCACAGACGTGCGGCGGTCGCATTGGGATCGGCGAGCACTTCGTCGTAGGTGACGAGCGTCCATCGTTCTTGCGGGAGCGCGGCGAGGTCGTCGAGCGCGTGCTCGTTGATGGCGCGGAGCTGGCGTGCGGCGACTTCGGCGAGCGGCAGGTCCATGAAGTCGCGCCAGCCGGGGACGAGCGCGAGCGACCACTTCTCGCCGCGCTCCCAACCGGGAAGTTCGTTGTAAGTCACGAAGAGTTGCGAGCGCCACGCGTCGAGGATGCTCGACACATTCTCGCGTGCATCGCGCGTGAGGAAAATGAAGCGCGCATTCGGGAATGCGGCGGCGAGAAACGGGATGCGGAGTGCGTTCTTCGGCGTCTTTTCGAGCAGGCGCGCAGTCGCGGGGGCGGCGTTCCCGTCGCGGTCGCGGAGGCGCGTGGTAAAGTTGGCGCGCAATGCGGCAACGACGTCCGGCGTGGCGTCAGCGGCGGTGAGACGATTCGAGTGCCAGTCGCGATTCGCCGGATGGAGCGCCGGGAAGATCCTCGTGGATGGCAACGCCAATTCCCGCATTTTCGATGTGAGTGATAACAGCAATTCGAAGGACTCCCCTTTCAGCGTCAGCGGCCTCTCCCTTCTCAATGGCAACGCAACTGGCGAGAGCGGCGGTGCCATCAACAGCGCGGAGTCGCTCACTGTGAAGGGATGCGTCATCTTCGGAAGCACCGCCGACTCCGGCGGAGGCATCTATATTGATCAAAGCGCGCCCGTCAAAGTCCTCATCAGCGACAGCACCATCAGCGGCAACTCGGCAACGAGCGGTTGGGGCGGCGGGCTTTACCTCAAGGCGGGGAGTAGTGTCACCGTGCTCAATAGCACCGTCAGCGGAAACACGGAGACCGGCGGTGATGGTGGCGGTGCCTATCTCGCCACCACTGGCAGCCACCCCAATCAGAAAATCACCGTGACCGGGTCGGTCTTTACCAATAACAGCTCGAATGGCGGCGGCGGCGGATTGTTTATTATCGGCCGCAGTGCAAAGGTCGCCATCACCAAGACGGACATCAGCGGGAACACAGCCAAAGGCAATGGCGGCGGGCTTTACCTCGACGATTGCTTTGCGACACTGACCGGCTGCAACATCGCTAACAACAGCACCACGGGGGCGAGCAGCAAAGGCGGCGGCATCTTCTCAGCAGGAACAGCGGCCACACTCAATAGCACGAACGTTATCGGCAACAGCTCCGTTGCAGATGGCGGCGGCATCGGGCATGATGGCAGTAAAGCTGACGCGAACGTCCTCACCGTGAACGGCGGGAACATCGCCGGAAACAAAGCGGGCGGCAACGGCGGCGGCATCTCCGGCACCAATGGCGGCAAAGTGCTCCTCAAAGGCGCGAACATCTTCGGCAACGCCGCGACTGGCAATGGCGGAGGCGTCTCCGTCTCCGGCTCAGGCACCAGTGCGACCAAACTCGAAATCTCCGGCGGCATCTTCACGGGAAACAGCGCCTCTGGAGGCGGGGCTGTGGACACCACGGGCGACGGCACCGTAGCCATCAAGACCGCGAAGTTTTTCTCCAACAAAGCCACCAGCCACATTGGCGGCGCGCTCTATCTCCGCACGACCACGACCGCCAGCATCGTGAGTTCACTCTTCAACGGTAATATCGCCAGCGACGAAGGCGGCGCGATGTTGCTCGCCGGCAGCGGCACCTTCACCCTCAAAGGCGTCAACGTCCTCAACAACCTCGCCACGAATGACTGCGGAGGAACGGTGATTTTCGGTAGTGCAGTAGTGAACGTCAGCAGTTCGCTCTTCAAGGGCAACATCTCGGGGGCTGACGGCGGCGCCATCGGCCTCTTCGGCGGCTCGCTGACAATCAAGAGCAGCAGCATCACCGGCAACGTCGCCAAAGGCGACAGCGGCGGCATCTATCGAAACGGCGGCACCACCACTGTGGACACCACCGTGAAACTCTTCAACAACACTGCCCCCACTAACCCGGACAAGAACTTCTAGCCCGGTCTTCACGGGCAACGTCCCGCCCGGGGCCTACGCCTTCTTCGCCGTGCTCGAAATATAGACTTCGCGCAGGAGTTTGAAGTCCACCTCCACGGGCGAGTGGGTCATCAGATCCACGCCACGGTTGTTCTTCGGGAACGCAATGACTTCGCGGATGCTCTCGGCCCCGGCGATGAGCATGACAAGGCGATCCAGCCCGAGCGCGAGACCACCATGCGGAGGCGCACCGAAGCTGAACGCCTTCAGCAGATGGCCGAACTTTACCTGCTGCTCCTCGGCATTCACGCCCAGCACGGAGAACAGTTTCGCCTGGAGGTCGCGCTCGTGGATGCGGATGGAACCTCCGCCGAGTTCAACACCATTCAGCACGACATCGTAGGCGACCGCGCGGACTTTTGAGTAGTCACCGGCGTCCATCGCAGGCACGTCCTCGGCCTTCGGACGCGTGAACGGATGATGCACGGCGACCCAGTGGTTGTCCTCCGGCGAAAATGCGAGCAGCGGAAAGTCCACGACCCACAGAAAGTTGAGTTTGTCGGCGTTAGCCTTGAGCAGGCCGAGCAACTCCGCGCAGCGCAGACGGACACGACCGAGCACTTCACAAACGGCTTCGAGCTTTGCGTCGGCACCGAAGAAGAGCACGTCGCCCTCGGCAAAACCCATGCGCTCGGCGAGCGCGGCCTTTTCCGCGTCGCTGAAAAATTTCACGATGGGCGACTCCCACTCGCCACCCGCGCTCCACTTCACGTAAGCGAGTCCTTTCGCGCCGCACTCGGTCTTCACCCACTCCTCCCATTTCTTGAGTTGCTCCTTGCTGAGCAACGCCGCCGCGCCTTTTGCGTTGATGGCTTTGATCACGCCGCCGCCCGTTGCGACGGATGCAAATACTTTGAACTGCGACGCAGTGAAGATGTCGGTGAGTTCGGTCAGTTCGATGCCGAAACGCGTGTCGGGCTTGTCGCTGCCGAAACGATTCATCGCCTCGCTGTAGGCCATGCGCGGAAATGGCGTGGGGATTTCGACTCCGCGCGATTCTTTGAAAATACGCGCAAGCAGTCCCTCGACGAGCGTCTGGATGTCCTGCTCGCCGACGAAAGAAGCCTCTATGTCCACCTGCGTGAACTCCGGCTGGCGGTCGGCGCGCAAATCTTCGTCGCGGAAGCAGCGTGCGATTTGGAAATATTTTTCCAGCCCCGCGACTTGCAGGAGCTGCTTGTATTGCTGCGGCGCCTGCGGGAGCGCGTAGAAGCTGCCGGGGTTCAAGCGCGACGGCACGAGGAAGTCGCGAGCACCCTCGGGAGTCGGGTTGCTGAGGATGGGCGTTTCGATTTCCAAAAAGCCGGCCTCGTCGAGGAAGTCGCGCGTGGCCTTCACGACGCGATGGCGGAGCTTGAGGTTGCGCTGCATGTGCGCAGTGCGAAGGTCGAGATAGCGGTATTCGAGGCGGAGGTCTTCGTTCACCTTCGGATCGTCGAGGGGAAAAGGCGGCACGTCCGCTTTGTTCAGCACGGTGAGTTCGCAGGCGATCAGTTCGATTCCGCCTGTAGCTAGCTTGGAGTTTTCGGTGCCCACAAGACGCGCGCTGACTTTGCCGGTGACTTGAATCACATCCTCCGCGCGCAGTCCGTGCGCCGCTTCGGCGACGGCTGGAAATTCCTCAGGGCGGAAGACGACTTGCGTCCATCCCTCGCGGTCGCGGAGGTCCACAAAGGTGACGCCGCCGTGGTCGCGCCGCGCATTCACCCACCCGGCGAGGGTGACGGTGGAGCCGACGTGTTCAGTGCGAAGTGAGTTGCAGGAAGTGGTGCGATACATGGCGAAAGGGCGCGGACGATACGCACCCCGCGCCACTTGGAAAGCGCGGAGTGGCGGCCTAGCCGAGTAATTCGCGGAGCAGCGCTGCCAGCCCGGCCTTGTCGAGACGGCGCTCCGCGATGGCGATCATGGCGGCGTAAAGTTCATCTTGATGCCCACAGGGTTTAATACCGTTGAGTCCAAGGAATGTAAGTGCGGACGCGATAGCAGTGCGCTTGTTGCCGTCGAGAAACGCCTGCGCTTGCGCAATGTGAAACGCATAGGCTGCTGCGATACCGAACAGATCAGCATGACCGTAGTGGTAATCGCTTATCGGCTGATGAATCGCCGACTCCACCAAGCTGCGATCCCGAATGCCGGAACTGCCGCCATGCTCGGCAAGCGAACGTTCGTGCAAATACAGCACATCGTCCCATGTCAAAAACTCCGGCTCCATCACTGCGCGAGTTTGCCAAGCAAGTCCTTGTATTCCGTAAACACGTGATCCGCCGCATCGCCAAAGCGTTGATTACGCGGCAGCTTTTCAGCACTCGACTCCTCCCGCACGACGGCTGATCCCAAGTCCCTCACAAAAGCAGCAACCTTCTCCTGCTCGCTGGCGGGCAGGGCTTTGATTTGCTCGATGATTTCGCGGACGGTCATGCGCGAAGAATACCAACGAAAGCCGTCGGGGCAAGACGCGCTTACAGCGTCCACTCCACGGCGACGCTCTTTTTCTGCCGGAAGCGATCCACGTAGTGCAGTTTCTTGTGCTGCGCTCCGTATTCGTGGACGAGCTTGGTGCACTTCACGTCGAAGCAACAATACTCGGCGATCTCGGCGAGGCGGCCTTCGCGCCACCATCGGATCGCATCGAGACCGTCGCCCGTTTTTCCAATGCCGAGGCTCGCGCTGGCGACGGCATCGAGGCCGAGGCGGTGGCCGAGTTTTTTCTCGATGTCCACGAGCAGATCGAGCGTGCGGCACTGGTGCGGCAGGTCGAGGACGGTGTAGGCCATCAGCACTTCGTAGTCGAAATTGAGCACGTTGAATCCGACGACGAGGTCGGCGCGGATGAGTTGCTGCACGAGTTCGTCGGCGCGTTTTTCGGGGTAGATGCGGTATTCGCCGAGGCGCGTGCTGTAGGTGACGCCGAGGCTCATGCCCATGTCGCGCTTCTTGTCCCAGCCGCCCACGTCGTTGGCGGTGCGCTGGGTTTCGAGGTCGAAATAAACGATATCTGGCGGCATTGCGCGCGCGTTGTGCCGTGACGCAGGCGCGCGGGTCAAGCGGCGCGCTGGCTTTTCGCAAAGCGTGCGTCTAAAACCTCCGGCGATGTATGATGACTACCAAGCCCGCCCGCGTGCGTTGTGGATTGCAACGCTGGTTTTTTGCGCGGTGATGATTGCGGATTCGTGGTTCCGCTGGGCGACGTTTCAATACGGGACTTTTGACGTGGCTTTTTACACGCAGTCGCTGTGGCTGGCGCTGCACGGGCAGGCTCATGTGTCGCTGCTGGATGTGCCGCTGATGGGGAATCACGCGGAACCGATCTGCTATTTGCTGCTGCCGTTTTTTTGGATCTGGAAAAGCCCGATGCTCTTCGTGGTCGCGCAGGCGGTGATGCTGGCGACGATGCCGTTCACGGCGTGGCGCATCGCGCGGCGGATGGAATTCAGCACACGCGGAGCGATGTGGATGTCGCTGACGACGCTGCTCGCGCCGGCGACAGGGTTTGTGGCGCTGCACGAATTTCACCCCGAAGCTCTCGCCGCTCCGTTCGTATTACTCGTCATCGAGGCGAGGCTGGCGCGGCGGCCCGGCTTGTTCTGGATTTGGTTCATCCTGGCGCTGGCATGCAAAGAAAACGTGGCGCTCATGCTGGGCTGGCTGTGCGTGGTGCATTGGGTTTTGGAAAGAGAACGCGGACGCGAGTGGCAGATGGTTTTCAACATTCTTCCGGGCGTAATTGCGCTGGGTTGGGTGGCTCTCTACGCGTTTTGGCTGGCGCCAAAGTGGAACGGGGGCCGCGTGGACTACGGTGAACTTTACTCGCACGTCGGCGGCATTGGCGGGATTTTTTCGCAGCCGGGGCGTGCGTTTGGCGCAGCGTGGCACGGGCTGACCGGCGGCAATCTTGTGTGGGGTTTGCTCGCGCCGTTTGCGCTGCTGCCGTTGCTCAGACTGCGCTGGCTCATCGTGGCGGCACCGCTTTTTGCGCAGCATTTGCTTTCATCGCGTTCCTCGGAATGGAGTCTGCAATTTCACTACGCAGCCCCGCTCCTCCCGCTTGTGTGGATAGGGGCAGCGGAGGCTTGCGCGCGACTTTTCTGGCGCGACGTGATGGCGGGCTGGATCGTGTTTGCGTGCGTGGCGTGCCAGCCGTGGTTCGGTCCGGTGCGTGCGGTGACTGGCACGATTGCAGGCGCGGGCGATGCACTGTGGGCGCGCAAATGGAAAGCCGAGATGCTCGCAACGATCCCGCCGAATGCGAGCGTGACGGCGGGCCTGCCCTATCTCTCGCACCTCGCAAAACGCACACAGTTGCACTCGCTCCATTTGATTTTGAAAGGGCTGAAGACACTCAGCCGAGCGGAATACGTGCAGCCACCGGCGACGGATGCGGTGGTCGTGGATTCGGGTGACCTCGCGACATTCAACCGCACTGCTGGCTACTACCATCCAGAGCGTCCGCTCGATGGACGCGTGGTGCCGGCCTCGGATCTCCTGCTGCACCAATATATGCGACAGTCCTCATGGAGCGTGCTCTCGCGAAATGAACTTTCGATTTTTCGCCGAGGCGAACCCACCCCCGCCGAACAGCCGGGTGGCGATGGAAAAAAACTGGATGATTTCCACACACTCATCGCGGTGCAGGCGGGGCCGCCGCCGTGGGGCGATTCGATGCTTTTTGCGATGACTTGGGATCTCAAGCCGGGTCGTCCGTTGCTTCCGTGGGTGTCGCTTTTTCTGCAAGGCCCGGATGGAAAACTCTACACGGTGGGCAAAGGGCCGGTCGCTCCGGGGCTGGAGTCTGGACGCTTCACCGAGACGTGGCTCGTGCGCCCGCCGAACGGTCTGCCGCCGGGGAAATATCGCGGCCAACTGATGGTGTATGACAGCTACGAATTCGACCTGCCGCAACCGCGTTTCGCACGTCGGAGGTTTGATGTCGGGGAGTTTGATCTGAAATAATCGCTACCGTCCGCCGCGAAGCTGCTCCATCATTTTTCGCACGATTGCCGCATCATCTGGCCGATTGGCGCGAACAAGAATTTCAGCGAATTGATTGAGCTGTGCCGGATCTCCCGGAGCGCGGGCGACTGCGGTGGCCTGCGCTTCGATGGCGGCGGGGAGATTTTCGCGGGCGAGTTCGAGCAGCGCAAGTTCGCCAAAGGCAGCGGCTCCGTGGATATCCAATTTTTGGGCTGCTGCGAGCGTGGCGGCTGCGGCTGTGAAATCCTTTGTGTAGCGCTGGAGCGAAGCGAGGTGGAGTTGTGAGGGCAGATGCCACCAATGCGCATGGGCAAATTCTGCAACGGGCGCGAGCGCAACGACGGAACCTGCGGTGTCGTTCAGGATTTTGGCTTCCAGCGCGACCATCTCCCATGTTTCGGGAAAACGTCTTTCCCATTCGCGGACGATGGCAAGCGCCTCGGCGCTACGCTTGTCGTGATGAAGTTGGCCTGCGATGTTCAGCGCGGCGTTCCAACTCCGAGGGACAGTGGGCGCAGCAGTCTCTGCGGTGGCGAGCAGCGATGCAGCCTCGTGCTCGCGACCTTGTTTGCGAAGGCAGAGGGCTAGGTTGGTGCGCGCGGTGGTGTAGTCGGGGAAAATGGCGAGCGTTTTGCGAAGCACCTGCTCTTGCTCGGCGAGGCGGCCCTGCGCGCCAAGTTCCTGCGCAAGATAGGCGAGCATCCGCGGGGTGACGCCACCGCTGGCGATTGTTTTGCGCGCGAACGTCTCGGCATCCGCCCAATCCGCCGCCCGAAAACTCGTGCGCGCAGCAAACGCGACACACGCGAGCAACGCAACCAAAGCGGCTGCACGTTGCGCACGCGATGGCAGCAGGAGCGCCGCACCCGCGACGAGCATGAGCGCACCGATGCTGGCGAGATAGATCCAGTGCTCTGCGGATTCGGCGTTGAGCGGGATGAGATTCGAGATGGGGATAAAGGCGACGCCAAACCACAACGCACCGAACCGCCGAAGTGACGCACCCGCGCCCCGTTGCGCGCAGAGCCACGCGGTGACGAGGATCGCTGCGAGACCGAGGATGGAGAGCCATTCGCTGCCGATGGCCCGCTGCCATGCGTGCGTATTTGCATACATCCCGGCGGGCCCGAGCGAGCGCTCCATCATCAGCGTAGCCGGAAAAGCGAGCAGCCCTGTATAATCGCCGAGTGCGCGAAGTGCGAGGATGCTGCGCGCGGCGAGTGCTTCGCAATTCACTGTGGGCTGCGGCGGTCGTGACGGTGGAAGGGAATGCAGCCACAGATAAACCGCAAGCACCACCAGCACGCCGGCAATCGGCACCAATCGCGAACGCAATGTCGTGCGCTCAAAGCCGAGCGTATGCAGCGTGAAAAGCGCGAGCCAGATGAGCGCGATCTCTTTTGAGCAAAGCGCAAGCAACAGCAGCAGCACCGAGCATACACAGAGCATCACACGCTGCGCTACACGACGCTCATCACGCGCTTTCCACCACACGAGCCATGCGCCCAGCGCAAACACTGCTGCGAGGCTGTCCGCCCGCCCGGAGATGTAGGCGACAGCGGCGTTGTGCGCAGGATGCACGAGCCAGATGAGCGCCACAAGAAATGCGCACCACTCGCGGATGCGCTCACTTTCTCCAAGCAAGCCTGCCAGCAGCCTGCGAAGCAACAACCACAGCAGCCACGCAGCGAGGACGTGGAGCGCGACGTTTGTGCAATGGTAGCCAAGCGGCTCGCCCGCCCAGAGCCAATAATCTGCGATGTAGCTGAGGTTTTGAACCGGGCGATAGTAGGTGCTTGCGGACTCGAAGAAGAGGTGATGACGAAAGACCTCGGCGACAAAAACAGGGCTGCGAAAGAAAGGGTTTTCGCCGACGAGATAATGGTCATCCCAAACGCGCTCGCCGCGCAAAGAGGGCAAGTAAATGGCGAACCCGAGAGCTGCGAAAAGCAACAACACGAGCCACGGACGCGAAAATAGACGCGGGGTGATGGTCGCTTGGACTGGGCTATAGTCGGGCACTGGCACTTTGTTTAAGCAGCAGCAATGCCACCACGGTAATGTCATACACCCAGCCGTCTTCGGACAGCCGGATGCTGTAGGTTACGCAATTGAGGAAGATTTCAAACTATCGGAATGGCGACCAAAAGTCGGCAGGAGCCACATCGGACAGGGCCGTGTAGGAGGCGCTGCCAACCTTTGGCGTGGTATCCACGGAGGTAATGGCGAAGCTGTTGCCAAGGATATCCTTGCCGCCACTACTGTAGAGGCGCGTGCCATTCTTGATATAGCTCTGCACGTCGGCCCAGACGACGTTGGTGCCGCCAGCCTTGCTACGTTCGATGGCGTATTGGTCAATACCCGCATCAATTTGACGGAGATCCTCAAGGATCTGTGTGGCCTGCGCGCGTTTGCGGCTGCGCAGGAAGTTCGGGACTGCAATCGAGGCCAGCAATGCGATGATTGCGACCACGATCATGATTTCAGCGAGGGTAAAGCCCCCCTGGTTCGTTTTCGGTTTCCGTTTCATGGTGATGACTTCTTTTTTATGATGGTTATGTATGGATGATGAATGCGGCCGACTATGGGGGTTCATTTCCATTGCCTGCCGTGACGATTTATTTAGCAAACTCAGTGCCACCCATGTTGGGATATACCGATACTTCTGAGTCTAACGAAGGTGAGATGAAAATTCGCCCCATCAAAAACACCAGACAGACTGAACGAATTCATCTGTTACCAGAAACAAATCTGTCACGTTACGTCGCACCGAGACATCTGTATAAAATACAAACACCCGGCCTCCTTGCGGAAGACCGGGTGTTGTGAATTCCGCAACTGCGGAAGGATTGCCTAGTGGAAGGGCGACCAGAAGTCGGCGGGAGCCACATCGGACAACGCCGTATAGCTTGTGTCGCTGATTTTTGGCGCAGTGTCCACCGATGTGATGGTGAATGGATTGCCAAGGATATCCGCGTTGCCGCTGGAATAGAGGCGCGTGCCGATTTTGATGTATTTCTGCACGTCGGCAAAAGTCACACTGGTGCCGGCAGACTTGTTGTATTCAATGGCGTATTGGTCAATCGCCGCATCCATCTGGCGAAGGTCCTCAAGCACCTGTGTAGCCTGCGAGCGTTTGCGGCTGCGCAGGAAGTTTGGGACTGCAATCGCTGCCAGCAATGCGATGATTGCGACGACGATCATGATTTCCACGAGGGTGAAGCCCCCGCGTTTGGTGTTTAGTTTCTGTAGCATGGTTTTATTT
>CAIYUV010000099.1 GCA_903929475.1 uncultured Spartobacteria bacterium | reverse complement strand
GTGAAGGTGATGGAAAAGTTGCCAGCCATCCACGGTCTCCTCGAACCGGATCTCAGCACCGGCCTCATGCTCGTCTCCATCGTTATCGCCGTCGGGGTCGGCGTGATCAGCGGCCTCTATCCCGCGTGGCGCAGCTCTCGGCTGACACCGAGCCTCGCAATGCAGGGCTAGCACTCACTTCAAAAACGCATGAAAACACTTCACCGCCTCGTCGCTTCCGTGACCGCAGTCAGCCTCTTCATTTTCCCCGCCAGCGCCGCCGACACACCGCCAATTTCCGCGACCGATCTCGCTGCCCGGCTCAGCGCATTGCAACAAGATGGCGAGTCCTACGTGCGGCTGAAGCTCGAAGTGCAGCAACCTGCCGGCACCACTAAGCTCGCGCTCCAGCTCCAGATCAAACAACGCCGCACGAAAGCGGGCACCGATGTCGTTTACCAAGTCCTCTGGCCTAAAGAGCGGAAGGGAGAAGGCGTCCTCCTGCGCAAAACAGCAAACAAGCCGGCGACCGGTGCGCTTCTCGTGCTGCCCGACACCATCCGCCCACTCGGTGCCTCGCAGATGAATGAGCCTCTATTTGGGAGCGACCTTTCCTATGCCGATGTCCTTGAAAATTTCTTCACATGGGAACATCAGGCCATCGTCGGCGCGGAGGTTGTGGATCGCGTGAACTGCCAGATCCTCGAATCAAAACCCGGCAAGGGCCAGCAATCGCCTTATGCCAGCGTCCGCAGTTGGGTGGACACGCGCCGCCTCGTTCCGCTCCGCGTCGAGAAATACCTCGCCTCCGGCCAGCTCGCCCGACGCATAGACACCACGAAAGTTGCCACCGACGACAATCGCCGCCAAATCCCCGCCAACCTCTCCGTGCGTTCACGAAACGACTCCTTCTCCGAGTTCGACGGCTCGCGCATCAAACACGACGTGAACTACGGCGACCATGAATTCACGCCAGAGGGTCTGAAAGACATGGCCGTTCCACGCTCCACTTCCGAGTAACGCAGCGTTTACCGCTACCGCCGATTTGGTGCTGGCCCAGTTCATCGTGAGAGGCAGTTAAAATGGATGCAGATAAAGCCAAGTTCGGCACCTGGCGCGATTCTTTGGTATGGCCGAGACAATGAACCATGACGAAATCTGCAAGGAACTCTCTGGTGAGTTAGAGGACATGGCCAAATGGCTTTCGCGCGGTGAGCTGGGTCCTGGTCAGTTTCGTTCGCTTTTGAACACCCTCGAAAAGAAGAAACTTGAACGCTTCGGCATGAAGTTGAGCAGCACTATCTCTATCGATGGAGTGGTGCATTTCACCTTGCGGTTTGTGGAGGCCGATGAGCTTTGTGCGAGCATGGACGTTGACCCGATCACCGGGAAGCTTTCCACCCAGCTCGCTTGTGGATGATCACGCCATGACTGACATATATCCAATCGAGTTCATCAGAGGCATCCAAAGGGACATGCAGGGACGATTGTATTTTTGCCACTCACTACAATTATGAAAACATGCTCCACGAATTTCGGCCTGCAGCACATGTTGCTACTGCTGATCCTTGCAATTTCGCCTTTTGCCTTCACTGGATGCAATCGCACCACAACGACGCCCGATTCATCGGTGACATTCGGCAAGCTGGTCATTGCTGCAAACGTGGATGCCAATAACGCTCCCACTGCGCTCGCCGACACGTTTTCACCAAGCCAGAAAACCATCTTCGTCGTCGCCGAGGCGCAACAGGTTTCCCCCGGCACTCGAATCGCCGCAAGCTGGACGCGCGATGGCACGCCGGTGGAAGTCTCCAATGAAGTCGTCGCCACACAGGGGTATCACAATACCAACATCGAATTTCACCTGAATGCCGGCACCGATGGCTTTGCCCCAGGTAACTACAAGGTTGAACTCATTATCAACGGCTCTCCAGGCCCGTCTGCACATTACACAGTCAAGTAAACGTCAAAAAACCGATAAAACTTATGAAACATTATTTCCGATTTGCGATCTGCGTCGCGTTGCTCGTCGCTTTCAGCGGCTGCGCTATGAATGAAGGCCCTTCCTCGGGCGGCTCTATCGCACCCAGCGGGAGCTCACGCAAATCCATAGGGGCAAATCGCTAAGTTACCGCTCAGATTCGGCAGTGATGGAACGTGCATCTCTGTGAAAATCTGACGTGGAGACTTTGCACTCGAAGACTGCTGTGACTCCGATGGCGGCACAGGAGATGAGACGGTTGCAATTTTGCTTCTTGGTTTGTTCAACCTTTCGCTCGCGCCGCGTATTTCAACTTTTCTTACCGCCCCGAACGAAGTGGAGAATGAACACCACGAGTGCGATGATGAGCAGGATATGGATAAGCCCGCCGGCGACATGAAACGCAAATCCACCGCCCCAAAACAGCAGCAGCAGAATGGCAATAATGAGTAGCATACCCTTGAATCGCATCTCGCATGGCTCCTGATCGTATGATTCGTGATTGCACATTTATACACGCAAGGTTCCCACCGCTCCCGATTCTCCTTTGTATGAAACACATCTCCAAATTGATCCTCATCATCACGGTCCTCGGTTTTGCGTCCTGCGCACATCACGATTCCAACACCCAGACATGCCAGAGCACCACCAGCTCGGGCTACCGCAAATAGATCCGGCTCGCGCTTGAACTCAATTCCAACGTTCGTGTGATGACGCTGGACGATGAAGATTGGCGGTCGGTGTGGGAAGCACTTTGACTGCAAGGAAATTGCTTTCGCGCCCGCTGCACCGGAAATGGTCAAAATTGCTTGTGAGCGCTTTGTGTGATTTTACTTTCGTGCAGTGCCAGTCCCGGTGGTTCGGCCAGATGCATCCCGGAATGTAATCGTGTCGCCTGAGCGGGATGCGGTTCCTGTAGTCCGTCCAGAGCTATCGCGGAATGTCGTGGTGTTGCCGCTCACTGTTGTTGTGCTGGTAGTCTTCCCGCTGGCATCCCGAAAAGTCGTGTTTGTGCCACTCTCTGTTGCTGTGCCGGTAGTTCTTCCAGTGGCATCCCGGTAGGTCAGCCGGTCTGGACTTGTTCCCGTTGCCGTCCCGACTGTTTTCCCACTGCTGTCCCGATAGGTAGTCGTCGATGCCGTGCTATTGGCAGAATACGTTGTGCGCCCGCTTGCATCTCGCAGCGTCCCATTTTTGCCGTAGAGCGATTGAAACTCCTGCTTTGGCTCGGCGTAGGCAATTGCGGTGACAAGACCGAGGATGAGCAGTTTCGTTTTCATTGACGTGTTGGACGCAGCTTCGCGCAGGGCTCTCAATTGTTGGGCGGTTTGGCCTCGGACGTTTCTACAATCCGCACGACCTGATGTCCGCACTTTGCACATGAACCCTCAAGCACGAGATCACCGTTCTTTTCCGAGCCGTTGTAATCGATCATCTCCGCCGATCCCCGGCACCCGGCGCAATACTCGTTCTTGAGGATTCGCTCCCTAGCGTTTGCCGGAATCGAATACCACAGTAACTCAGCTTGCGATGTGAAAACTCGTTTGCTCACAGGCGCAAATTCATGTCAGGCAATCGCGCAGTGGTCGAACAGGAAACGGGACTCGTTGATGGCCGCTGCACCCCTCTGTTCATGCGCAAGGCTGCTCACAGGTTTGCCTCGCATTTTACAGATATTCTGAAATGGTTCCTGCATGTGGAATTTAACCGTCCCTTGGTGGGAACTCATCATCCGGGGTTTCATTGTCTACGCCTTCCTACTCATCCTCGTTCGCATCACTGGCAAGCGACAAATTGGTCAACTCGCACCATTCGACCTCGTGCTCTTGCTGGTTCTTTCAAACGCTGTCCAAAATGCGATGAACGGGGGAGACAATTCAGTGGGCGGTGGGCTGATCTCGGCAGTAACGCTCGTGCTGCTGAATTATGCGGTCGGTTTTGCAGCCTATCGTAGCAAGGCACTTGAAGCGGTCATCGAAGGTCGTCCGGAAGTGCTCATTCACAATGGCAAGCTGTTCCCTGAAACGATGAAGCGCGCCCAGCTTACCCACCATGAACTGAATGCTGCGCTGCGTCAGGCAGGTTGTGATTCTATAGATGATGTGCATTCGGCCCTGTTGGAAAACAATGGGGCAATC
>CAIYUV010000098.1 GCA_903929475.1 uncultured Spartobacteria bacterium | reverse complement strand
GGCTCGCTACGCTCGCCTTCGCTTCGCCGCTCCCGCAGGGGAGTCAGGCTCAGCAAAGGTAGAGCAATTTACAGAAAGACTTTTACACCGACTTTACCCGACCTGCATAACCCAGACCGCTAACGACGATTACTGGCTGAGATCCATCGCCCACGACCGTGTTGTCTTCCTTGGCGACTATACGACGACGCGCCTGAAAATGCCCGAACGCACCGACTGTTGGCTGTGAGGATGTGAGCCGACAAAGGATTTCATAGGTTGGTGAACCGAATCGGGCGAACATACTGACGCGCCCAGACGAAAAACACACACGCTAGATATTTTTCCAGTTCTATAACTTGTGAAAACAATTCCTAGAACCGCTCATGAAAAAGCATCCGCCGGTGATGCCTTGATGAATCTCGTGAACGGGATCAGATGTGTCCCAGAACTATCAGAAAAGTTGGAATGTGTGCAGCGCGAATTATCCGCGATGCGCGCGGACATTTTAAAAAGAAAGGAATCGCCGACAAACGACGATGGCTGGTTGGACGCTAAACGCGCGGCCAAGTACCTTGGTATGTCAGCCAGCACTTTCGACAAGTATCGCTACACGGGCGACATTCGGATCAAAGGCTACCCGGTGGGCGGAAAGACCCTCTACAAGAAACAGGACTTGGACAGCTTCGTGATGCTCTTCGACATCAAATCACGCGGTTTGGCGTAGGTGGATGGCCGCGCTGACTATTTCAACATACTCTGGCGGAGGCATGATACTAAACCATGCACCGGCTTGTGCGTCCGTTATATTGCGTTTGTAGGAGTCAATAATCTCAGCGGGGCTATTACCCATTTCAGCAGCAAGCTCCACAAGCCCGCCTTTCAACTGGCGTATCCTATAACTTGCGTAGCTGTGACGGAAGCCGTCACGGATTGCCATAACGCCAGCCTTAGCGAACAATTTTCGCATCCGAAAATCATACGCTTTGGTTCGCCTCCAAATTTCCCCTTTAAGTCCCCCGAAGGGCTCCATCCACGCGATGAAAGACTTTTGTATGGGTATGTGGCGCGTGGCTTTGCTGCGGATTTTTTGTCCTTTGACGTGTAGGATGTTGTCTTGCCAGTTGAATGCTTCCCATGTGAGCGGGGCTCGGGCCAGTCCCTCGGCGTGAAATTCAAAAGGGCGTAAGCCCGCAAAGCATCCTGCGGCGAGAGCTGGAATCAGATCAAAGTCATTCTCAATTGCGGCGACCATGAGCTTGCTGAGTTGATCAGGAGAATAAATTTCAACCTCTGCTCGCTCTTCTTTTTTTGGTGCTTTTACATTCTGAAACTCCGTATCGCCGAAGTCTGGAATAGCCTTCAATTCTTTTTGACAGAAGATGGATAGCGATACGAGTGAGCCCCGAACTTTCGTGCGAGTATTCGCCGTCCATTTTTGACCGCTCAGTTTCGTTTTCTGTGCCTTTAGCCAATTTGAAATTTCCAGCGTCGTGACTTCGTGTATTTGACGTTGAGCAAAGCCGCGCTCAAATTGCCGCAGATGCTTCTGGTAGGTTTTTAGCGACAACGCGGAGAGATTGTTTTCCTTCGATGCCGCCAAAAACAAATCAATGCACTCGGTCACGCTCTTCGGGGTGAATTGTTTGGTTTTAGCGTGGGCCAAGTAGAATTCGACAGCTTCACGCAGGGTGGCTCCGTTGCCCTTCTCGCGTAAAAGCAGCTCAAGTTCCGAGTAGGTTTTTACATCATTACGAATTGGGTTTAACGCAACGCTGTCTGCGGCCTTTGTGTCCAGCTTGCTGAACTCGCGATCAAGGTATTCGTAGGCGGCGGCGAACGAGGTGAAACAGTTGCGGATGTAGCGCCCGCCATAGCTGAAACCGGTTCCAAATCTTCCACCTCGCCACTTTTTAATCCGTCCGATCCGACCGTTCCTTTTAAATTCAAAGGGGAATTTGACGCCTTTCGCGTTCTTGCTTACCGGCATTTTCACAATTTTCTATATGCACCTATATGCACTTTTAGACAAGCCAAAACGGCATTTCTTTAAAATTCCACTTTTTGAGGTGTGGACTCAGAACCTTGATTCCATCAGGCTTTCGGGCCGTTTTGATGTGATTTAAAGTGGTGCCAGAGGGGAGAGTTGAACTCCCGACCAAGGGCTTATGAGTCCCCTGCTCTACCACTGAGCTACCCTGGCATTTATTTTCGGGGCGGCGGAAAATAGCGTTCCATGATTGCGTGGCAAGTGTGTTTTCCACGATGACTGCGAGCGCGGTTTCGAGCGCATGACACAATTACCAAAAGCTAAGAATAGTTTTGTCGCACATCGGCCATGCGATGTGATGATGTAGTTTCGCTCTCACCATGAAAACCACCGCTCTGCTTTTCGCCTTCGCCATCACGTTCGAATCGTCAGTGCCCGGACACTCGCACGAAATCGGAAGCGGAGATGAGCACCCACACTACGATTTTTCCGTGAAGCCGCCGGAGGTCGTCGCGCCGCAGTGGTTCCTCGTGCAGGCGGACGCCGGGCCTGTGCGCAAACCCCCGGTGCCCGGCGAGGGCGTGCTGCCTGCCAGGGCTCCGAAGCAGGCTGCGGCTTTCGAGGCGTTCGCACCGCGTGTGAGCGTGCGTTGGGATGAGCGGTTTCTTTTCGTCGAGAGCAATGGAATGCCCGCGCACAACATGATGGTCGGCATCACGAACTGGCAGCAGCAGGTGCCGCTGCCGCAGAATTACACCGGCGCAAACGCGTGGCGCATCCCTCTTTTGCCTGTTCCGTCGAAAGACCCGCTCACAATCAAGGGGCGCTTCTTGCGCGGTGCCATCGCGCTCGCTGCGAATGGTATTCCCATTTTCAACCCGCAGAATAATCGCGGAGAAATCTCGGCGGAAGTCGGCGAGCTGGATCAATGGGGCGGGCATTGCGGACGCGCGGACGATTACCACTACCACGCCGCACCGCTGCATTTGCAGACGGTGCTCGGGAAAGACAAGCCCATCGCCTACGCGCTCGACGGCTACCCGATTTACGGACTCACAGAGCCCGATGGTTCGCAGCCTACGAAGCTCGATGCCTTCAACGGCCACACGACGGCAATCGGCTACCACTACCACGCCTCGACGAAGTATCCGTATGTGAACGGCGGCTTCCACGGCGAAGTCACCGAGGCCGGCGGGCAGGTGGATCCGCAGTCGGGCGCGCAGCCCGCACGCGAGGCGGGCGCGCCGTTGCGTGGTGCAAAAATCACGGCGTTCGAGGCGGCGGGAAAAGACGCCTACAAACTCAGCTACGAAGTCGGCAGCGAAAAACGCGCGATTCTTTACGCTGTGAACGCCGATGGGACGCTCTCGTTTGAATACCAAAACGGAAGCAACGGCATCACAAGGCAGACTTACACACGACGCGAGCGCGGTGGCGAAAGAGCACGTCCTCCACGCATCACGTTGGTCGCAAATCCCGCCGTTCCTTCAGCGCCGGTTCCGCAGGTCAGCAGCGAGCTTGCATCCGTCGGCTTCGTCCTTCGCAGT
Organism: uncultured Spartobacteria bacterium; assembly: GCA_903929475.1. GTDB lineage: Bacteria > Verrucomicrobiota > Verrucomicrobiia > Chthoniobacterales > Chthoniobacteraceae > SXWH01. The sequence continues at coordinate 12,009 of CAIYUV010000098.1, read as the reverse complement.
TCCGCAGTGCAGGACGGCGGTGCGCTGCCGGAGGAATTCACCGGCGATGGAAAAGGCTCCACGCTCCCGCTCGAATGGAGCCGCCCGCCCGCAGGCACGAAGAGCTACGCAGTCATCATGCACCACATAGACCCCGAGGGAAAAACGAAGTGGTATTGGACACTCTACAACATCCCGCCGGAACTCACCGGCCTGCCCATGGACGTGCAGGGCATCGGCACGCTCGGCAGCAACAGCATCAACCGCGAAATCGCCTACGCTCCGCCGCACTCGAAAGGCCCCGGCGCGAAAACCTACACCCTCACGCTCTACGCCGTTTCTGAGATGCTGAAAATCACCACGCCCGCCGCGCAGGTCAGCCGCGACTTCCTGCTCGCCGCGATGAAAGGAAAAGTCCTCGCAAAAGCAGAGCTGCGCGTCGTGTATTCGCGCGCTGATGACCCAGCTGCGCAAAATGGAGATCGCAAGCCGCCGCCCCGCAATCGCCCCGACGGAAATCCGCCGCCACGTCCGCCACGCGATCCGAATCGCCCGCGAAATTAAAGTGCGGGAGCACATTGGCGTGAATGTGGCTCACACCGTTCTGAGAAAATAACCTCTGTCGAAAATAGAGGTAGCAGGCGGCTCGGATTACGCTTCTTTTCCGCCCGTATGAAAACGGCACATTTTCTCCAGAACGCTTTCGTCGGCTTGCTCGTTCTATTCGTTTCCTTGGCGCGAGCGGAAACGGTCACGCTGGTTTTGATAGATGGAGATATCCGGCAGGGCTGGCCTTCGAATGGTGTCGTTGCATTTCACCGTCAGACGACGGGCGTGGCGCTCACGGTAAATTTTACGTTGGGCGGAAACGCGATTGCCGGGACCGACTACACCGTGGCGAACACAGCGACGATCACGATTGCTGCGGGAGATCGCGAGGCGTGGCTGGAGTTTGTTCCGAGCGGCAACGCGATGAGCAAGGCGGTGAAAAGCATCACCGTCACGCTCGCCGAAAGCGCATATTACGAACTCAGCAAACTGAAATCCGAGCGCACCGCATCGCTGCTGCTCGCGAATCCTTCGCCAAAGCCGTGCGCGAAGGCGGCGGTGCGTTTTTTGAATCAAGCCGCCTTCGGGCCGAGTGCGGATTTCGCCAACGTTGCCGAGGTGATGCGGAGGAGCTACAGCCAATGGATCGCCGACCAGATCAAGCGGCCCGTGGGTTTGCAGCAGCCGTATCTCAGTGCGCTCGACAAGCGCCTGAAAGACGGGGCCTCCTCCGAGATGAAGATGCTCTCGTGGTGGCGGCGCGCGATGTCCACGGCGGACAACGCGGATCCACTCCGGCAGCGCGTCGGCTTTGCGCTCAGCGAGCTCATGGTCATCTCGGATCACGTGGATGATTTGGGAAACAATCCCGTTGGGATGCTGAATTACTACGACGTGCTGCTGAAAAATGCCTTCGGGAATTTTCGCACTCTGCTCTTCGATGTCGCCACGCATCCATGCATGGGCATTTTCCTAAATCACCTCGGGAATGAAAAAGGCGATCCCGACGTCGGCACGTTTGCCGACGAAAATTTCGCACGCGAAATCATGCAGCTTTTTTCCATCGGGCTCTGGCAATTGAACGACGACGGCACGCAGAAGCTCGACGGAAACAACCAGCCCATTCCGAACTACGGCAACTCCGAGATCGAGAACATGGCGAAGGTGATGACCGGCTTTGGATTCGGCGGGCCTAAGGCGAACGACTTCTTCGATGCACCGGAAAATTTCACCGCGCCGATGCGGATGTGGGACGAGTTCCACGATGTCACCGGGAAACATCTGCTGAACGGACTGATGCTGCCCGCGCGCACCGCGAGCGACCCGGACACGGGTGCCGCCGGCATGGCGGATTTCAATGCGGCGATTGATATGCTCTTTAATCATCCGAGTTGCCCGCCTTTCATCAGCAAACAGCTCATTCAAAAACTCGTCACCTCGAATCCCTCGAAGGAATACGTGGGTCGCGTGACCGCCGTTTTCAAAAACAACGGCAGCGGCGTGCGTGGGGATTTGGCAGCGGTTGTCCGCGCCATCCTGCTCGATACCGAGGCTCGCGACATGCAGGTCGCGGCGCAGGATAAATCGGGAAAGATGAAGGAGCCCTACCTCCGCACGGTGAACCTCGCGCGTGCCTTCAATGCAAAGGCTGCGAACGGCCGCTATGACCTCGGCCGCAATCTCAACGAGGTTCATTTCCAGCAGCCGCTTTCGTCACCAACCGTCTTCAATTTTTTCAAACCCGGCTACTCGCCCGCCGGGCCCGTGAACGATGCGGGCATGGTCGCGCCGGAGTTCCAGATACTCAACGCAGTCACAGCCACCTCGGTGCCGAACTTCTACAAATTTGCCATCGAGAACGGCCTCAACCGCTACTACGTCGATCACGAGCGCGAGGTGGTGAAATTGAATTTTGAAAAAGAAATCGCGCTCGCGCATGACGTGCCCGCGTTGCTCCGTCGGCTCGACCTCCTGCTCACCGGCGGCACGCTTCCGAACGAACAGCATCAGTTCATCCGCGAAACGGTGCAGGCCATGAGCAACACCAATCGCGGCTGGCGCACCGAGCGCGTGCGAATGGCCGTCTATCTCATCTCCACTTCGCCGGAATTCGGAATCCTCCGCTAAACATCAACCGCAACGACCATGCAAAATTCCATCACGCGCCGTCGCTTTCTCGGCCAGGTTAATTGCGCAGCCATCAGCGCGCTCCCCATCCTCAGCACGCTGCTGAATTTGAAACTCGTCGGCAACGCCGCCACGCCCGTGCTTAACGATTACAAGGCGCTCGTCTGTGTCTTCCTCTCCGGCGGCGCGGACACTTTCAATTTCCTCGTCCCGCGAGGCACCACGGAATACGGCGAATACGCCACAGTGCGCGGCGGCATCGCCCTCCCGCAGGCGAATCTTTTGCCCATCACTCCGACCGGATTGTCCGGTCTCAGCCTCGGCCTGCATCCTGGACTCACGGGCGTGCAGAGTTTGTTCAACGCGGGAAAGGCCGCGTATATCACGAACGTCGGCACGCTCGTCGAGCCGGTCACGAAGGACGATTACGACAACAGCCTGAAACGCCTTCCGCGAAATCTCTATTCGCATGAGGATCAGGTCGAACAATGGCACACCTCCACGCCCGACATCCGTTCTTCGAAGGGCTGGGCCGGGCGCGCGGCGAATCTACTGCAATCTGGCAATGCGAACAACAAGGTCTCGATGAATATTTCGCTCGCCGGATCAAACATCTGGCAGAGTGGCGAGAATACTCTCGAATACTCCATCAGCACCGACGGTGCAGTCGGACTCGATGGCTATGACGCCAGCAATACCGACCTCGGCAGCCTCGACGGCCTGCGGACGAAGGCGGTGGATTCGCAGCTCGGCTTCAACTACCAGCACCTCCTCAGTCAGGCGTTCACCACGAAAAAAGCGGAGGCCATTGATGCCTACAAATTCTTCAACGAAGCAACCAACATCGAACTCCCAGCGGGCGTCACTTTTCCCGACACCTACCTCGGCGCGCAGCTCCGCATGATCGCCCGCACCATCGCCAGCCACGGCGCGCTCGGCCACAACCGCCAGACTTTCTTCGTCGAGCGCGGCGGCTGGGACACGCACGACGGCGTCATCGCCGCGCACGCGGTAATGGTGCCGGAAATTGATGCTGCCATCAAAGCGTTCTACGACTGCCTCGCCGCGCTCGGCCTGCAGGATAGCGTCACTCTTTTCACCGCCTCCGACTTTGGCCGCACGCTCACCACTGACAACGACGGTGCCGACCACGCGTGGGGCGGAAATCAATTTGTCGTCGGCGGCGCGGTGAATGGCAATCGCATCTACGGCAACTACCCAAGCCTTTACTCCGGCAATCCACTGGATGTGGATCGCGGACGCCTCATCCCGCAAATCGCCGTGGATACCTTCTTCGCCGAAATGGCCCTGTGGTTTGGCGTCCCGAAATCCGACCTCCATCTCGTGCTGCCAAATATCGGAAATTTCTACGACATCGCGAGCAGCAACAAACCCCTTGGCTTCCTCCCGTAGCTGCGCACCAGCGGCCATTGTATCCCGATGAAGAAAAGCATCGCCGTCGCTGCGCTCGCTGTTGCCGCCGCTGTTTCCTTTTATTTCTACCAGCAGTCTGCGCCACCTCCGGCACAGCCCGCTGTTGCCTTGGTAAAAGAAACACCGCCCCCGCAAAACGCAGTCGCTACGCAGACCACCGAGCAGCCAGCGCCATCAACCATTTCCACACCTCCGCAAAAACCCCGCCGCTTTGCCACTTCTCTCGCCGCAAAACTCAACGCGCCCGACTCCACCGCTGCCGAGGATGTCGCCGTCCTTCACGGAATGTTGCGGCAGTATCTGCGATTTTTAAAAGACAAGCAGGCCCGCCCCATCGGCAACGACTCCGACCTCGCCCGCGTTCTCATTGGCAACAACCCGATGAAACTCGTCATCCTCCCGCCCGATCATCCCGCACTCGGTGCCGATGGCCGGCTCCGCGACCGCTTCGGCACGCCCTACTTCATCCACCCACGCGGACACCTCGCATTCGAAATCCGCTCCGCCGGCCCCGACCGAAAACTTTTCACCGCCGACGACATCATCGAAAATCTAGGACGCGGCACCAACGCCGCGGAACTCCCGCCCGAAACCGAAACGTTGGAGCAGTAGTCCCGCCGTCATTTTCAAGTCTCGCCGACGCATGGATTGGCAGGAAAGAGCGCCGTCTCCGCATAAACATCTGCATGAAACATACGGATTCAGTATTGGCTCTTCGAAGCTGGATTCCTAGCGTCCACCTGCATTGAAAGCTCGCATTCTAGCCCTCATATATTTTCTCGGTCTCGTGCTCGCGGCGCACGCGCACCCGAATTTGCAGAACAGGATGTGGGTGAAATTTGAGGAGCGGTGCGTGCATCTGGCGGTGAATGTTTCCGTGAAAGAGATCGCGGTTGCGCAGAAAATCGCGACCGATGCAGACGAGGCCGCGCTCATGACTGCGGCAGAAAAAAATTCCGATTACGTGCTTTCGCATCTCTCGCTTTCCGTCGGCGAAAATTCCCTCGCTGGCCGTCTGCTGGGTGTCACGCCGCTACCCCGCACCGGCGACCCGGAGAACTCCTTTTTCCAATATGAGATCGAATATCCGCTCGCCGGTTTACGACCTGCGGAGGTCGTCTTTTTTCACACGATGCTGAAGGAGTGGCCCTACGCGGCGGGGGAAAAGTGGAACATCAGCTACGTTGTTTCGCTGCTGCGCGCGGGGACGACGGAGGTGTCCTCGCTGCTTTTGCCAGGGCGGCAGCGCACATCCATCGCCACGGGCTGGCCCGGTGCGACTGCGCATGTCGCGGAGGCGGGCGGATGGCGGACGTTCGGCGATTATCTCCGGCACGGTGTGATGCACATTCTCACGGGCTACGATCATCTGCTGTTCGTAGCCGCGCTTGTCATCGCGACGGTGAGTTTTTGGGAGATGGTGAAAGTCATCGCCGCCTTCACGCTCGCGCACACACTCACGCTCGCGCTTTCGGTTTTTAATGTCGTGCGGCTGCCGTCCGCCTTCGTCGAGCCGGTGATTGCGCTGAGCATCATCTATGTCGCGGTGGAAAACTTTCTACGGCCTGATCGTGCACACTCTCGAGCGCGGCTCGCGGTGGCGTTTGCCTTCGGTCTTGTGCATGGGCTGGGTTTTGCAGGCGGTTTGCTGGATGCGATGGAGGGGCTGCCGCCCGTTGGAATCTGGATCGCGCTCATCGCTTTCAGCATCGGAGTCGAGCTTGGTCATCAGGTCGTGGTGCTTCCGCTTTTCGGGATGCTCGTTGCGAGCCGCCCGAAAATACAATTCCACGCGCAGTTGCTTCGCTGCGCATCCGCGGTCATTTCCTTTTGCGGTGCGTATTATCTCGTTGTTGCTGTGCACGAGCAATTTCGCTGAGCGCAATCCGGTGTGATGAACGTTTCGTATTTGTTTACCCGGAGAACTACATGGACACCCGGGTGAAGTTCTGAATTTATTCCTCTATACGATTGTTTTCACGCAAAGAACTGCGGGCCAGTCGCGTCACCTTCTCACATACCACATGAAAATCTCCACCTTCCTCGCCGCCATCGCCTGCATGGCATTGTCTCCATTTTCCACGCTGCGCGCGGCAGATCCGGCAAAGCCGAACATCATCCTCTGCATGACGGATGATCAAGGATGGGGCGACACGAGTTACAATGGATTGAAACAAATCCAGACACCGAACATGGATGCGATGGCGGCGGCGGGTTTGAGGTTTGATCGCTTTTATGCGCAGCATCCGAGTTGCTCGCCGACGCGCGCCAGCGTGATGACAGGACGGCATCCGTATCGCATGGGTTGCTTCTGGCCGGGGATGACTTTGCGTGCGCAGGAAATGAGCATCGCGCAGGCGGTGAAGCGCGCGGGCTACGCGACGGCGCATTACGGGAAGTGGCATTTGAGCGGAGGCAAGCCGGGGGCTGGCCGTCCGCTTCCGGCGGATGAACCACTCGGGCCGGGCAAGTTTGGTTTCGACGAATGGTTCACGGTTTCCAACTGGTTCGATCTGGACTGGACGTTCAGCCACAACGGCAAGCTGGAGAAAGTAAGCGGCGACGGCTCCGACGCCATCGTCGCGGAGGCGCTCAAGTTCATCGAACAAAAAGCCAAGGAGGGCAAACCGTTCCTCGCTGTGATTTGGTATGGAAGTCCTCACATTCCTTTGAAGCCCACCGAGGCGGATCTCAAGGCCGCAGGCGGCTCGCCCTATTACGGCGAGTTGGTGGGAGTGGATCGCAGCTTGGGTGCACTGCGCGCCGGACTTCGCAAGCTCGGCATCGCGGACAATACGATGCTGTGGTTCAACAGCGACAACGGTGCATGGGTGGATCCTCAGGCAAAGCCGGACACCTACGGCTCCACGGGTGGTTTGAACGGTGGCAAAGGTGAACTGTGGGAGGGCGGCATCCGCGTGCCGGGAATCATCGAGTGGCCCGCACATATCAAGAAGCCGGCAGCGACCGCCGTGCCTGTCACCACGAGCGACATCTACCCGACAATCGTGGATCTTTTGAAAATCAAAATCCCGGATCAGGTGCTCCCGCTCGACGGCATCAGCCTCATGCCGCTTATCAATGGAGAGATGAAGGAAAGGCCAAGCCCGATTGGATTCTGGCACCATGGCGAAGAGAGCCTCGACGACGGCCCGGCTGTGTGGATGGAAAACCGCTACAAACTCATCAAAAAGGCCCCCGAGAAAATTGAGATCAAACCAACGGACGGGCAGGTTGATGAGAAGAAAAAATTCACGCGGCTCCCTGCAAAGTATGATCTTTATGATCTCATCGCCGACCCGAACGAGAAGACCGACATCGCCCCACAACACCCCGAGGATGTGAAGCGGATGCAGGAGCAACTGGACAAATGGCTGGACTCAGTCCGCCGCAGCAACGACGGCGCGGATTACCCCGGCGGACTCCCGCCGAAGGCGAATTGAAGTGCAAACGGGGGACTTAAGAAACCGCTGATTAAAATCCAAAGGATGTGCTTGAAGCGCTAATCAGCGCTGATTTTCGCCAATCATTGGAGGCATCTGCGGGAAATCAGCGCAGATGAGTGAAAATTAGCGTTTAAAAAACAAGCCCTGATTAAATCAGCGTTCTCTTAGCGGCGGCGTGCTTTCGATCAGCAGCATCCAGAATGCAGGGAGCACGACGGCAAATGCACTGGGGACTCCTTCTATCGGTGCAAACAGCATCATCAACATTGCCACATCCGCCACTTTGAAATACACGGGTGCCGCGAATGGAAGCAGCGACCGCGTCGTTCGACTAGCTTCAGCGACTGGCGGGACATTCACCCTCGACGCCAGTGGCAGCACTCCCTTCAACCTCACTGGCGGCATCACGAGCGCTGGAACGAGCGGCGTTTCCATACTAATACTCATCGGCAACGGCAGCGGCACAGAGAGCGGTGTGATTGCGAATGGCTCTGGAACCAACATCACCGCAGTTACAAAAAACGGCGGCGGCATCTGGGCACTTGGCGGAGGAAACTCCTACACGGGCGACACCACAGTGAACGCCGGGACGCTCGTGGTGGGCGGCATAGTTGTCGGCAACACCATCGTGAGCGGGGGCACTCTCGTGGTGGGCGGCACGATTTCCGGCAGCACGAACGTGAACACCGGTGGAACGCTGGCCAGCGACAACGGCAACGGCACGCTGACAAACGTCAACATCAATAGCGGCGGCACACTTTCCCCGGGCGGCGGCGGCGGCATCGGCACGTTCACCGTCAACGGTGACCTCAACCTGAACGGATCCTCGATTTTCAGCGTCCAGTTCGACTCGACTGCGACCGCAGTGGACGGGATCACTCTCAACGGCAATTTGAACATCGCAAGCGGAGCGACATTGAACGTGAGCGACATCGGGTCGAATCCGAGCAGCATCTTTGACGTAGCAGCGCCGATCGTCACCTACAGCGGGGCATGGAACGGCGGCACCTTCGCGGGTCTGCCCGACGACAGCTACTTCATGAGCGCAGGACAGGCCTACCAGATTTCCTACGATGGAGGCGTAGTCACCTTGACGATGCTGGCCGTCATCCCCGAGCCCGGCAGTGCGGTCTCGCTTCTCGGCGGCCTCGGTCTGCTCCTCGGCGTGCGCAGACGCAGGGCGTGAGGCGTTGCTCTTGAATTGCTGAAATCGCCGCAAAACTTCGCAATAGTTTTGGCCGGTGTTTGTGAAGAGTTATTCTTGGTAATCGTTATTGCGGTCACAGCGTAAATCAGTAATAGGTGGTAACGCGATAGATACTCAGCCTCTGTTGCCCCCATCATTTACGATTATGAAGACACACCGTTTCACACACTGTCATTGCGTCCTCCGAATTTGTGCGGTGCGGTTTGCGACTTTGTTTGCGGTGTCAGCATCAGCATCGTCTGTTTCGTGGGATGGTGCGGGGGATGCGGTGTGGAATACGGGCGAAAACTGGACTGGAGGAATTGCTTCTGCGCGCACAGATCTGGCGGTGTTTGACGCGGGTGTCGCGGCAAATTCAAACACGATGGATGGGTCTGGAAATTCGATACAGGATTTGAAAATCACGACGCCTGCGGGACTGATAACCATAGACGGAATGAACACGCTGACACTCGCCGGGGGCGGCTTCGTGATGGGCAACGATTCCATGCGACTGGCGACTGAAGCGGTGCTGTTGCTTGCAGCGGAACAATCACGGAATGCGGAGTCAGTGCCGACGCTTGCGGCGAACGGAGCGATACAAGGAGCGGGGGTGAACTTGAGCAGGATCGGATTTGGCGATCTGACTTTGGGTGGTGCCAGTATGTTTGCTGCACCGATGAAGGTTGATGACGGGGTGCTGGTCGTGCCGGTGAATTTGAAAGGAACGAGAGCAGGGAATTTTCCGCCCACGGATTTCACGACATCGAGCATCGGCGCGGCAGCCAGAGTGAGTCCGAGGCTGGAGAGGGTGAAGTTTAACGAGGACGGCGGCGTGGCGAGAGTTGGAAATCAAGGCGCGAAGAAAATTGTGAAAATTTCAGTGCGAAACAGCGCGAAGCCGGCGACTGCCGACGGCGCATTGCTGGATCTTGGCACAGCGTTGAAGTTGCAAGATGGCACCGGGCCTTCGCTCGCGCAGAATGCGGACGAAAGACTGCCGCTCAGCGACACGGTTTCCATCAAAACAGATGCAAACAATGTGACCTTGGGTGGTGCAAACATCGTCCCGGTGATTCATCAGGATGAGGGCCGCCAATATACGACGGTCAGGCTTGTCTCGCTGCTATCGCCACCTGTGGCACAAGGCACGTATGGGATAAACTTTCATGGCGCCTATCGGGCAGCCAATGCCGATGTCACTGGAACACTGGGCCCGGGGCCTGCGAACCAGGCGAACTGGGTCAACACAAGCTCCGGGGTGGATGTCAACTCCGGTCCCGGCAATTGGACTTGGGATGCGAATGATAGCAATGGCGGAAACCTAATTTCCTTTCACTTCGTTCATGGAAATGCGGGCGGTGAGGACGGCGGCGGCGGCGGTGCCACGGATTTTGCGCATCTCTTCAACACGGGAGAGAGATCCAACGACGGGGTTTTTACAATCACCAGCACAACCACCATTCCGTTTAACCTCTACGATATCTATGTCTACGGCGGCGGCGGCTACACGGTGAACACGTCAGGCGTCACGACATCGTTCGCTGCTATTGATGGGTTCGTTTCCGGATCAAACACCTGGCTCTTTTCTGGAAAGACCGGCCCACTGACGATAAAAGGCGGCAGCATCAACGGGTTCTCCATTGTCCCGATCCCACCTCCCACTGCCTATTGGAAAGGTGCCACAGGCACCACAGGCGCGGTATGGAATAACAACCCCAGCAACTTTACGAGCGATCTCGCCGGAACTATCCCATTAACTTTGCAGGCAAATAACCTGGCGAATGTGGTGTTCAATGCCAATGGGGCAACGAATTTTGCGAGCACAACGCTGGGTGCGGATCTCGCGATCCGAACTCTGACTTTTTCCGCCAATGCGACCTCTGCTGTTGGCATAGGGGGGAGCAATACGCTGACTATACTGCCCGACACCACCACCAACGGTATCACGGTTCAGAGTCTTTCCGGCAATCATACGATCAGCACCAATGTGGCCCTTGGGGCGGACCAGACTTGGACGGTGACGGATGCGAGTCAAATTCTCTCGGTGAGCGGTGTGGTCAGCGGGGCATTCAAGCTCGATAAAGCGGGCGCGGGCACGCTGGTGTTTTCCGCCAGTAATACCTATTCGGGCGTGACAACGATTGATGCGGGAATCCTGCAACTCGGGAATGGCGGCACCACCGGTGCCCTCTTGCCAGCCAGCGGCCTGACCAACAACGGCACCATCGTCATCAACCGTTCCAATACCGTCACACAGGACACGGATTTCGGATTGATTACCGGCACCGGAGGATTCGTCCAAGCCGGCGGCGGCACCGCCATCTTAAATCGCGCCAACACCTACACGGGAACGACGACAGTGAACGCAGGAACATTGATGGTTTTTGGTTCCATATCCGGCAATGCAACAGTGAATGCAGGCGTGCTTGTTGTGAATGGAACGATTTCCGGCACGACCACTGTGAACAGCGGCGGCATACTTACAGGGAACAACGGCGTGCTCGCAAATGTCACCGTCAACATCGGTGGCACACTTTCACCAGGTGGTGGTGCCATCGGCGCATTCACCGTGAACGGCGACCTCGGCCTGAACGGCTCCTCCATTTTCAGCGTCCAGTTTGACTCGACTGCGACTGCGGTGGACACGATCAGCCTCAATGGTAATCTGAACATCGCCAGCGGAGCAGCGTTGAACGTAACCGACCTCGGAGCGAATCCGGGCAGCATCTTCGGCGTTCCTGCGCCGGTCATCACCTACAGCGGGACATGGAACGGTGGAACGTTCGCGGGTCTGCCCGATGACAGCTTCTTTACCAGCGCAGGACAGGCCTACCAGATTTCCTACGATGGGGGCGTAGTCACCCTGACGATGGTGGCCGTCGTTCCCGAGCCCGGTGTTGCTGTCTCCTTCCTCGGGGGACTCGGACTCTTGCTCGGCGTCCGCCGCCGCAGGGCGTGACTTGGAGCAGTGCAGGGCTCCATTCAGAAGTGTTGAACCGGCCTCCTGTGGCGGTGTATGGAAGATTTTTTAATGATCGGAAACGTCCTCATCCTCGGAGCGGGCAGCGCGGGCTTGCTTGCGGCGATTACGCTCAAGAAAGCAGTGCCGCAGCTCGATGTGCGCGTGGTGCGGAGCAGCGACATCGGGGTGATTGGCGTGGGCGAGGGGACGACGCCGGCGATGCCCCAGCATTTGTTCGGTCTTCTTGGAATCAATCAGGCGATGTTTTACAAACACGCGGAGCCTACGTGGAAGTTGGGCGTCCGTTTTTTATGGGGGCCGCG
>CAIYUV010000097.1 GCA_903929475.1 uncultured Spartobacteria bacterium | reverse complement strand
GATGTCGGCGAAGAAGGGATCGAGGACGAGGTTTTTGAGGGCGGGGTTCTTTTTGTAGGCCTCGGTGATGCGGTTCAGGAAGCGTGCGCGGATGATGCAGCCGCCGCGCCAGATGGATGCGATGTCTTCGAAGTTGAGGTTCCAATTATACAACGCGCTCGCTGCGCCGAGCTGCACCATGCCTTGTGCGTAGCTGATGATTTTCGAGGCGTAGAGTGCGTCGCGCACGGCTTCGATGAATTTGGCGCGGTCGCCGGTGAAGGGTTTTGGCGCGGGGCCTTTGAGGACGGCGCTGGCGGCGACGCGCTGGTCTTTCATGGAGGAGAGGATGCGGGCTTCGACGGCGCTGCCGATGACGCTGAGCGGGACGCCCATTTCGACGGCGTGGCCGACGGTCCATTTGCCGGTGCCTTTCTGCCCGGCTTTGTCGAGGACGATGTCCACGACGGCTTTGCCGGTCTCGGGGTCTTTCTTGGTGAAGATCTTCGAGGTGATTTCGATGAGGAAGCTGTCGAGTTCGCCTTTGTTCCAGTCGGTGAAAATTTGCGCGAACTCGTCGGCGCTCGGATTCAGCGCGGCTTTCAAAATCGCGTAGGCTTCGCAGATGAGCTGCATGTCGCCGTATTCGATCCCGTTGTGCGCCATCTTCACGTAGTGGCCCGCGCCATCCGGCCCCATGTGGCGGCAGCACGGCTCGCCATCGGCGACTGCGGCGATTTTTGTGTAAATCGGCGCGAGCGACGCCCAGCCTTCCTTCGATCCGCCGGGCATGATGCTCGGGCCTTTGAGTGCGCCCTCTTCGCCGCCGGAAACTCCGACGCCGAAGAAATGGATGCCCTTTTCCTTGAGTGCTTTTTCGCGGCGCTGTGTGTCGGTCCACAGCGAGTTGCCGCCATCAATGATGACGTCGCCGGGTTCGAGCAGCGGGACGAGCTGATCGATGACCGCATCCACGGGCGCGCCTGCTTTCACCATGATCTGCGCGCGGCGGGGGCGCTTGAGTGCGCCGACGAAATCCTTGAGCGTCTTCGCGAACACAAAGTTTTTCCCTTTTCCGCGCCCGGCTTCAAACGCGTCAACGACGCTCGTAGTGCGGTTGAAGACGGCGACGTGGAAGCCGCGCGATTCCATGTTCAGGACGAGGTTTTCGCCCATCACGGCGAGGCCAATCAGGCCGATGTCACAGGTGCTCATAGTGGTGTTGGTGTTTGTATTTTAGCTTTGAAAAGTGCGGCTGCTCCGTGCCGCGCGGATCTTGGAAAGGGGGCGCAGACTGTGGCAGCGGGGTTTGCTTGGCAAGCGTGTGGTGCGGGAGCGGTGACCGGCTGCAACAATCTTTCAATTCCGTGGTTCTAGTTTGCGGCGATTCGTGATTGATGTCGCGTGCCACCGATGAATTTACCGAACAAGCTGACAGTTTCGCGCTTTGTGATGACGGGGATTTTCGTCGGCTGCATGGCTGGTGGTGAAGAGTATGAAGTGCTGCACGCGCCAGGACGAGCGGCGGGTTGGAATTTCGCCTACACGGCGGCGCTGCTGTTGTTTCTCGCGGCTGCGGTGACGGATTTTCTCGATGGAGAGATCGCTCGACGGCGCGGGCTGGAGACCAATTTCGGAAAGCTTATGGATCCGCTGGCGGACAAGGTGATGATGGCGGCGGGGTTCATCACGCTGGTGCCGCTAAAGGCGATTCCGGCGTGGGTGGTGATTTGCATCATCAGCCGCGAGTTTCTCATCACAGGATTGCGTCTCGTGGCCGCGAGCAAAGGGATTGTGCTGCCTGCGGAAAAGATCGGGAAACACAAAACGGCGTGGCAGATGGTGACGGTGAGCTATTTTCTGCTGCTGCTCTCGTTAATGGAGTTTCAGCGTGCAGGGATCGATCTCCACGCAACACGATGGTGGTGGCCGGTGTGGCGCTACGGCGGCTGGACGCTCGCTGGCGTGGCGCTGGTGCTGACGCTTTACTCGGGCCTCGGCTATTTGTGGCGGCACCGCGATCTCATCGCGGAGGAGTGATGCGAGGTTTTACAGTTCGCCCTGAACTTCCACGTAGTCGCCGGGGAGAATCTTTGGATCAAGTGTCGGGTCTTTCTTGATGGCTTTACGGCTGAAAAATTCAGCTTTTCCATTGCGAACGATTTTCACTTTGTCATCGGCATAATCGCCGGGGCCGGAAGCCGACGCCAGCGCGATACTGAGCGTCATGTCGGCGGACCACTGCTGGCGCCCGGGGTTGCGCACTGCACCGCCGACTATGATGATCCGCTGGTTGGGGACGAGGTTCACCATCACCGTGGGATTGGTGAAAATTTTCTCGTCCCGCATCCGTTTTTCTATGGCAGCTGCAAGTTGCGAAGGTGTAAGACCGGCGGCCTTCACGCGGCCGATGTATTGCACGGTAACAAAGCCGTCCGCAACCGCGTATTGAAGATGGAATTCCTCAGTAAAATCGCGTGGCGCGCCACCGACGACCATTTCAAAAATATCGCCGTCGCGCAGCGGGGAATCGGCGTGAAGTGGGCTGATCGAAATGAATAGTGCGGCGAAGCAGTAAATGAAGTGTCGCATGGCTTAGTATTTTTCTCCTTCTTCAGGCAGGGCAGCGGCTGTGGCCCGAGTCTTTTTCTCCCCGACTCCCGGCTCGCGTTGGGGCGAGTAGTAGTCGTTGTAGTTCGAATAATAGGAATACGAGTCGTCCTGTTTGGTGTCCACGTTGTTGAGAACCACACCAATGAGATTGCCGCCGACATGGGCGACGGTTTGTTTCACGCGCAAAAGCATTCCGCGCGGGAAGCGCCGATGTTGGACGACCATGATGGTGTTATCCACCTCGGATACGAGGAGGCTGGCATCCGACACACCAAGAATAGGCGGCGAATCGAGGAAAACGATGTCGTATTGTTTTTTGAGTTGGGAGATGAGGGATCCCATCCGCGGACTGTTGAGGACACCCGCGTCATCCTGTGGCAGCTTGCCGCTGGGGATGAAGCTGAGATTTTCGAGCTTGGTGGGTTTGATGATCGCTTCGAGTTCGACCTTGTGCTGGATGTATTCTGCGAGGCCGACGCTGTTATCCACATCGAAGAAACGGTGCTGCGACGGACGTCGCAAGTCAGCGTCCACGACAAGAACCCGGGCTCCTGCCTTGGCATAGGTGTAAGCGAGGTTGTTCAGCGTGGTGCTCTTGCCCTCAGCGGGACCGCCCGATACAAGGGTGTAAGTATTGGCTTCGCGATCGGTCTGGTTAAATTCGATGTTGGCTTTGAGAATGCGATATACTTCGGCGTCCGCTGAATCGCGTTTCTGTTTAATAAGAACGGCGATATCCCTTGGAACAACTGCGAGGACTGTGAGGGACAAATATTTTTCGATGTCCTCAATCGTCTTCACGGAAGTGTCGAGATACTCGATGAAGAAGGCGAGGCCGACACCGACAACGGCACCGATGAGCATCGCCAAAGCCATATAGACAGGAATTTTGGGTTTTTCGGGTGAAAGTCCGGGTTCTGCGCTTTCCCAGATTTTGACGGGAATTGTGGATAGAGTTTTATCAAACATGGCTGCCGCGTAGCGCTGTTCAATGGCCATCAGCAGTTGCTTGGCGCTAAGATAATTGGCTTTCTTTTCCACGTAACGCGTCAGGCGCGTCTTTTCCTCAATCTGCTTGCGGCGAAGTTCGTCCAACTTAACTTCAAGAGTTTTGAGGTTGGTTTCCTCAATGTTAAATTTTGTCCTTTGCGATCGCTTGATGCTGTCGAGTTGCTGGGCGAGCGTAGCTCGGTAAACATCACGTTGAGCACGAAGAGACTTCACGCGCATGTGATTTTCTCCCAAACCCGAATTCAAAAGCTTGGCTTCCTCAGCTTGCGCATCCTGAAGAAGCGGGAGGGTCTTGAGCATGGTTGGGTCGTCAATATTGAGGGTGCGCAGCGCTTCCAAAAGTTCTTCCGGTTGGAGCTGATCAATGCGGGTGAGCTGATTGCGCAGTTGGTCCACAATGTTCCGTTTTTCGACAACCAACTGCTCGTATTGAGCAAGTGGTTTTTCGCTGAGTGAGACTATCGCATTGCCGTTCTCTGGATCGGGATCGATGATCTCTTCTTCCTGCCGGATGGTTGCAGACTCTGCAAAGAGCTTTTTAACCTCGTTCCTCTTGTGATCGAGTTCGTCCCTCATTTCAGCCAAGGTCAGATCGACGTTCCTTTTGAGATCATCTATACGTTTGTCTCGGTAGGTGGTTGCAATGGTGTTTGCGATGACGGCAGCGAGTTTTGCATCTGTGTTGTAGACGCCGACTTCAATCAGTGTGGTGTTGCGTTGCTCCTGAACGTTCATGCTCCTTTCGAGCACACGGGCGACCCATGATGGCGACATACGCATTCCAGCTGGTGAAAACTTGCTCACGAGATCCAGCTTCTCAATGACCGGGTAAAGAATTTCCGTCTTCTTGAGAATGTTGAACTGCGTGCTGATGAACGTGGGATCCGCCCTGTTCATTCCTCCCATATTGATCGGATCGAGCCCCTTGTTGTTGTCAGGCTTAATCTCCATTGTCACACGGGAATAGTATTCCTTCGGGAGAAAGGCAACGTAGACACCCGACGAAACCGTCACGAGGAAGAAGGTGAGCAGGATCAAACCCATCCGGTTTTTGATGACCCGCCAGTAGTCGAGGAAGTGAAGTTTGACCTCGGTGTTATCGTTCATGGGATTGCGTGATTTTGGGTTCTCTAATTCTCTAAAAGTGAAAAGGGCGGGAAAGTAAGCGTGTTACAGAGAGGATGGCAATGGTGGAGACGGGCTTTTTGACCAACCCGGCACAGGAATGTTCAAAACTCATATTGTCCAGTGAATGTCAGGCGAGAGCGATCGTAGTCGTTTGTGCCTGTGGTGCTGCTTGTGAGTGTATAATTGTAACGGGCGTTTACCGACAAGCGGCGGCTGAAAGCGTAGTTCAAAGAGAGGCTCGAATCGTAAATAGATCTGACATCGGCGGGGGGGAGTGCGCGTGTGGTGGTGCTATGAATATAATTGACCCCGACATTTCCCGATAAGCGTGGTGAAAACGCCCGCGCATACGTAAGGCCCAAACGAGAACCTACATTTCGATCGGTGGCGATTACAGTCGGCTCGAAACCATATCGGCCTGTTATTTGAAATTGTGAACGTGCCCCGGATTGATAGGACGCTGTCGCTTCCATATACGGTGCAGATTCACCGCTGCCTGCGCTGGAATCCAGTTTTCGCAACTGCTCGCCAAGACGCAGTGTTCCACCCAGCCTGCGATTCCATGTCCAATCGGTGCCCAGTAGAAGATAAACATCATTATAATTGCGACCCTGAGCTTTGGTATATTCGGTCAATCCGGTTCGCAACTCCCCCACCCACGTATAATGCGGCGACCATATGTATCGGAATTCCTGGCCGAAAGTGGCACCCCACTGATCATTGACCTTGCTGGCCTGGGATTCATATGAGGTCGCATTCAGCGTGATGCTAGAAACTGTGCTGAAGCGCGCACCCCAGCGATAGCTGACATCCATTTTGGCAGTGCCGTTGAAATAACTCCCGCCGGTGCTCCCAAGTGACGTGTTGAGATTCTGCTGCGAATAATCCGGCTGGGACTGATAGGAGAGACTCGCGAGTGCAGTGAACTGCAATCGCGGTGTAATTTTGCGCAAATATACGAGCGACATCGAACCTGTATATTCGAGAGGTTTGCCAGTGCGATTCCAGTAATAGTCTCCACCGACATTCAGATCGAACGTGAAGAGGGAACGCTGCTTTGCCCACTGGATGTCGAGGTGTGCATTGACCGAACTCACGACGCTCGCATTCCTGTCCTGCGACGGTATGCCAGGCACCGTCTGAGTAAGCACATGTTCGGGCTCAAATGGCCTCAGCACCACTTTGTGCTGCACGGTTTTATAGACCGGCCTGAAAGCTCCTCCGATAAACCGAACCCCTGTTTGTTCCTGACGAAACTCGGTTCTCGCAATCTCGGGTTGCTCGGGGACAGTCTGTGATAAAGTCAGATCGGGCGTGCCGCCGCCGCCATTCGGCGTTTGCATCGTGTTATCATCAAAACCGATCCCAAACGATCCGCCATAGCGATAGCGGGGTCGCAAAAACCGGCTCTGGCCGCTATTAAAACTTTGACCTCCGGAGCCGTAAAAACCCGGCGCGGAATAAGTGATGGGTTCCTGCTTGGGACGCAACGGCTCGCTGGTTTCCGCCGGGCCGGCAGGAGCAAGCGGACCCATGCCCGTGCGTGGCCCGGTGCCGAAAGTAGTCGTCGCCCCGGTGCCTGTTCCGAATGGCGTTGTGCCTCCGGTTCCACTTGAATTCGGCTCACCAAAACCGAAGGGGTCTTTTTTTGGCGTAGTGCCCCCTGTTCCTCCCGCACCCGTGGTGTCGCTTGGATTGGCAGGGTTTGTGACCGGAGCGCCCTGAGCGCCGCCTTGTGTGTTCGTCGAAGTTCGGCCTGTCCCGGAACCACCCGTTCCCGTCGTCCCAGTGCCTGTCGTGTCGCCGCCGGTCTGCGCGAGCGAAACGTGCGCCCATGAGCATCCGGCGAGCAGGAGCAATATCCAAGGCCGGTGATACATCATGCGTGATTTTTGTGAGGTGTTGATTTGGCGGAGTGGGTGGGCTTAGCGGATGCACCCCGAAGTGGCAAGAGCCTCGCCACGTGACATGGCGACAAGGGGGCATTGGAAAAAGAATATCGAGGGCGAACACATTTCATCCGGGTTCCATTCAGACCCCTCACCTTCAATCCATGTTCGATTTTTTTGAAAAAAAGGAGAGCGGGTAGAGGGAATCGAACCCTCATAGCCAGTTTGGAAGACTGGAGCTTTACCACTAAGCTATACCCGCGTGGATGGCGGACTTTTATATCGGAGACGTTCGTGCTCAAGCCCGTTTTACTAAATTTCCAACAATTTGATTTTCGCCGCCGCCCCGCCGATTTCAATTTGGTCGTTGTGCGGGCCGGGCTGCAATGTCACGGCGGTGCCGTTCACTTTCACGCTGTCCACCTGCTCAGCCACGATGCCGAAAGAAGCCGTAGCACTCGCACCGGCATTTGCGGCGGCATCGCCGAGAATCACGCTCGCGATGCGTGAAATGAGATTCTGATTTGCTGGCTGCGTCGCGGCACCAGTGGTCTGCTGGTCATCTATCGTGCCAAATTTTCCATCCCCACCGGCATCCACCCCGGCGACGATGCTAGATGCGCTGAACGTGCCACTGACGATGATCGAACCAATGTTCGCCCCCGCATCTGTAAGCGACCCACGGTGCGTCCCTGCCGCCGTCGGAGCGCTGTAGCCGGCGAGGATTTCGGCAAAATTAACGTCTCCACCAAATGTCGCACTGCGTATCCCCTTGACTGCGGAAATCACCACCGAAGCGGACTTGTCTCCATTCACGGCGATGGTTCCGCCGGTGCCGAGCACATTCAAAGTTCCAATCGCACCCCTGCTGAAGATGCCACCACCGCCTGCGAGGCTGGTGCCTGCATTCACTCCTCCCTGAATACGACCTTCGATCATCAATTTTCCAATGTCCCCGGCAGAGATCACGCCCGAGTTCAGCAAGCTAGCAACACCACCGGGCGTGCTGGCGGCATCAGTGCTGCCGCCGATGAGGCTCCCTTTGATGTCTGCCTGTTTCAGCGCGGCTGTTCCAGCGTCGCTGAGCACAAAGAGACCCCCGCTTCCATTGCCTTTGCCACCACGAATGTCACCATATTCGAGAAATTTTTTCACAGTGCCACCGATGGAAATACGGCCGGAATTCGCCCCGCTGCCGCCGATGATGTTGCCTTTGCCAGCCACACCGGTTTTTCCGACGACCACGGAGGAAACGTTCGCAAGAACGCTCAGGGCATTCACGACATCTCCCCTGATTTCAACCACGCCACTATTCGCCCCATCCCCGCCTGTGACGTCTCCATCGATGACCAAAGTGCCCGTCAACAGTCCGGCGGAAATCGTGCCGGAACTACTCGCGTCCTGAGCAGGCACAGCTGCGTTTTTATTGCCGCCTATCACGCCACCCGTCACGTGTATGCTTCCGACTCCGTGTCCGGCGGAAATCAAGGCCGTTTTCTGCCCGGATCCACCCTGAACATCGCCATTCACCAACACACGCCCGATGCTGTTATTGGAAAATATACTTCCCGACTGGCTGCCGCTTCCGCCGATCAGATTGCCCTCGATTGCAGTATCTGTGCGGCGCTGTTTGATCTGCCCGATCAAAAGCGCGCCGATCTTGGATGTGTTCACAAAACCACTGTTGTCACCACTCCCGCCCTTGATGTCCCCCAAGATGGCGAGCGTGCCAATCGAAGTGCTGAACCGACCATCCACCGGCAAAAGCGCCCCGCTGATCCCGCCGGCACCGCCAATAATCCCGCCGAGCGTCGCGCTGCCGATGCCGCCCGTGAATGCAATCTGCCCGGAACTGTCCGCAGATCCTCCACGGAGAACTCCCTTCACCACTAGATTGCCAATGCGGCCAACGGAACCGGAATGAAGCGGCAGATCAATCGCATCGCCAATGACGCTCAGCGAGCCGGCCACATCTCCATGCACTATCATTTTTCCAATTGGCCCGAGCACGATACTCGAATTCGGATTCAGCCCGTTCACGGGTGAATTTGGAATGTTTGCACCAGCACCCAGCGAACCGACGTCCAGCACATGAACTCCGGAAGGATGCTTGGTGCTTCCTGCGATGAGGCGCCCGAGGTCGCCGGAAATCTGCACTTTTCCCAGCGACTGCCCGATGATGAATTGAAACAATCCCGGTTGCGGCAGCGCCGCGTCAATCGCGCCCACATCCGCCTTTCCATCGCCGAGCACTTCGCCCGTCGCCAGAACCTGCGGCTTGGCAGTGACGATGAGGTCCGCGCCATCATATTTGAAATTATCGTCACTCAAATCCAGACGCTGGAAGAATCTGCCGCCAACTGTGCCGCTTTGTGTAAAGAACACATCATTTCCCGTCGTGCCGGGGCCGCTCAATGGAAC
Source organism: uncultured Spartobacteria bacterium (assembly GCA_903929475.1). Lineage (GTDB taxonomy): Bacteria > Verrucomicrobiota > Verrucomicrobiia > Chthoniobacterales > Chthoniobacteraceae > SXWH01. Next base: position 12,099 of record CAIYUV010000097.1, on the reverse strand, counting down.
AGACAGGCTTCCTTTTGACACCTTCACGTTCACCAGATCCCCGTCCACATCCACATACTCAAATTCACGCCCGCTGATGATATGGACGTCGTCGTTCAAAATAACACCTTTGGACGATATCGTGCCGCTACCACCGTTGACCGCCTTCACTCCCGCCGGAAGATTATTCACATCGAGGAACATGAACTCCGACTGCTCAAATTGCTGATCCGAAATCACGCTCACTGGAACCGACACGCTCGACTGGCCGACGGCGATGGAAAATGACTGGCCGTTCAGTGCTGTGAAATCCGAACCTGCCTTTGCCGTGCCGTTGCGTGTGCTCGCCTTGAATATCAACGCACTCCCAGTCACCGGGGCTGTCGTTTCAACGCTGAAGCTGAGCGATGAACTGCCGGAATTGCCCTCCACAACGCGGGCATTGCTCACAAAGATGCCAAGCTGCGAATCGCCATTATCCTTGATCGTGCCCGTTCCTGTATCTCCCGCCAGCGTCACACCGGATGCGTTTGCGCCGAGCCGCGCGTTGGCGAGTTTCACGCTGAATGTCTCGTCCATTTCCTTCCACGTGTCACCCAACACCGGCACGCTCACCTGCATGGTGCCGCCATCAGGCGAAGGCGCGAAAGTCAGTGTCCCCGTCGTGCTCACATAGTCAATCTGCTGCCCGCTCGACTTGGCCGTGCCGTCGAGTGTTGAATAATCCACCTTCACAGCCTCCTGGGTGCCACCTGCAAGCGTGACGTTGAATACCATATTCGCCTGGCCGCTGTCTCCCTCGACAATAGATGCATCGCCGATGGTGAGGCTCGGCGTCGCATCGTCATTAGCGAGGGTCAGTGCTGTTTGTATCGCACTCAATTTGGCTCCATGGACGTCGCTGTATTGCACACTGAACGACTCGTTGGCCTCCGCATAACGATCTCCCTTCACGAGCACACTGAATGTCGCGGAAGTCTGCCCTGCCGCGATGGTCAAATCACCTTCGGCTGCGGTAAAGTCAGCGAAATTTCCTGTCGAGATCGCCGTCCCGTCCACGGTCTTGTAATGAACGGTTACATCGTGCGTCGAAGCTTGTGGAATGCTCACTGTGAAGACGTGCGAGTGATCAACAAGCCCCTCCGGCTCGCTCGACGCTGGGTCAACAGACAGCAGCAAGTCATCGTTCAAAATCGTTCCAGTCGCCTGATTGTTTAAGATGGTCACTGGAAGTGTCCCTCCGCCGGGCACAGCGAACGTCGCGTTCGATATATTCACATGCAGCGTCTCGTCATTCTCATCTACAGTGTCACCTATCACAGGGATGCTGATACTTTTCTCCGTCTCACCGGCGGCGAAAACGATCGTCGCACCTGCAAGTGGAGAAGTGTAATCAGGGCCCGACTGGGCGGTGACATCGGCAGTTGCATACGACACCGTAATCGTCCCGCCTGCCACGGCAGGCGTCGTTCCGTCCGCTGCAACGAGTTTCACTTTGAAAACTAAATTCGTTCCGGTGGTGTTTCCCTCCAAAACTTTTGCGTCCTCAATAATCACGCGCGGCAGATTCGGGGTATCGTTGTCCAAAATAGTGACAATTGCACTGCCGTCGGTCGCGGAAACAACCCCGTTCACCCCGCCGCTGAGCTTCACTTTGAAAGTCTCATTTCCCTCCGCCAAATTGTCCGGCGTAATCGGCACATGGATGATAGTCGCCGCGTCCTGCGAAGTCGAACCATCGTTCACAGCGGGGAAAGTAACACTGCCGTTCACAGGCGTATAATCAGTCCCGCTGGTGGCCTGCTGAGCCCCTGCGGTATCGTCCGCAGCAGTGGAGAAAAAAACGACTCCCGGCACATCGAGCTTGCCCACACGAACGACCTTGAAATCCACAAACTGCTGCGCTCCTCCAGCGGCCTCTTCATCCACGCTCAGCGGCCCGTTATTCACACGCACAAGTTTATAGGTCACCTCGTCGTTCAGAATTTTCCCCGTCGCAATTCCATCGCTGATGGTCGCGCCGACAGGGTTGGATAAATTAACAAAAAATGTTTCATCCGGCTCGCTCGTAGTGTCACCGTGAACCGTCACAGAAATCTGTTTTGACGTCTGCCCCGGATCAAAGCTCAGCGAACCTGATGCAAGATCGTAATCGTTCGCCGAGACAAGAGCGCTCCCGTCCACAGTTGTAAAATTCACCGTGCTCGCCAGCGTCGTCGAGCCGGTGCGCGTCACATTGAAAGTGAATGTTTTCGTCCCACTGTCCCCCTCCACATCACTGATGTCGGCAATGCTCAGCGAACTCAGGTCATTCGCGCTGATCGTAGCCGTTCCACTGATGCCTGTGCCAACGTCAGCATTCGTGGTCGTTGGGAGCACATTCACTTTGAATGTCTCATCCAATTCATCAATCGTGTCATTCACAGTCGGCACAGCAATCCGCCCGGTCGTCGTCCCTGCCGGTATCGTCAGCGTTAGCTCGGTCGAAAAATCTTTGTAATCGCCGGTCGTGCCATCGCCAGGAGTCGCACTGCCGGCCACCGCCTCGGTCACCCAATGCACCACCACGTCCTTTGCGGAAACCGCGCTCAGGGTCACATTAAAAATCGCGTCCTGCCCCTCGATCACGGTCGGACTGCTGATGGTCAGCGTTGGGGCGGCATCGTCATTGGTAATCGTCGCCACGGTCGAGGTTGTATCGAGCCTTGCGTTTTTCACCCCGGTCAGCGTCACGTTCACCGTCTCGTCGTTTTCAAAAAGTGTGTCGCCCGCCACTTCCAAAAGTATGTCCGCCGATGTCTGACCAGCCGGAATCGTCACCGTCAGATTCGTCGGCACTGTGTAATCCACACCCTCGGTGGCAGTCCCCGGGGAAACAGCAAAAGTCACCTGCACATCGTGTGACGATACTTGGGACAGCGTCACAGGAATGTGTAGTTGGCTCGTCCCGCTGTTTCCTTCCACTATTGAAGAATTTTGCCCGATGGAAACCCCCAGATCGTCATTCAAAATTGTTCCGACCGCCTGTCCATGAATTATTGAAAGCGTCGTCGGATTCGCCTGTCCTGGCAGCGTCGTGCTCGCATTTGTCAGATTCACGAGAAAACGCGCGTCAGGTTCATCCGTCGTATCACCGATGATTGGCACAGAAATCGTCGCAGTTTTCTGACCGGCGGGAATTACTTGATGCGTCAAGTTGAGAGCCGTGAAATCCACGCCTGTCATAGCGGCATCCGCCCCTGCTGCCGCCGCTGTAGCCACATCAAAAATCACATCGCCGCCAGACGCAGCGGAAAGACTAACGGTGAAATTGAGATTCTTCGTCCCGGTGTCTCCTTCGGTGATTTGCGCATCGCCGATGCTGATCGTGGGCGCGGGATCATTTGCGTCCTGAATTTTCCCGACTCCATCGCCATCCACGATCAATGCTCCCGTCGCATTACTGAGTTGGACTTTGAACATTTCCTCCGGCAGTTCAAACGAACGATCTCCGTTTATCGTCACTGCGAATGTCTTGATCGTATCACCGGCTGCAAAAGTCAGCGTATCAATCCTGCTCACAAAATCCGCATCAGCACCTGTCGAAATCGCAGTGTTATCAACAGTCGAAACCTTCACGGTGACAGGGAATGTCGTCGAAGGCGTGAGGCTCACGGTGAAAACTGCCGTGGACGTGCCGCTGTCGCCCTCGGCAATAGTCACATCGTTGATGCTCAGAAATGCATCGTCATTTAGGATCGTTGCCGTCGCCGACGAGGCTAGTGTTGCAGTATCAATGCTCGAACCAGCCGATGGATTGCTCAGTGACACGAAGAAGTTTTCGTCCGTCTCGATCTTCGTATCCTGATTTACCTTCACTGTGAATGGCACCTCGGTCTGCCCGGCAGGAATAGTCACTGTTTCGCTCTTAAATACGAAATCTCCGTCTTCCTGAGTTGCGCTTCCGTTGACCGTTGTCGCCGTCACCGTCACGTCCGATGTTTCCGCTGCATCCAGCTTAATCTTAAAAACATAATCCGTCGTCGCACTTGTGCCGCTGCCCTCGTATTTGGGATTATCAATAGGCGTGAAAATGGAGATTACCGCAGGAGCGATGCGCGATTCCAAAGGTTCGATAGTCGGGAACTTCATAAGTTATAAAAGCGGTGAGAGAAAATCGGGCGGCAAACTATCCCCAGTCGCGCAGGCGTCAAGGTGGGGTGTGAACTGATTCGCAACATTGTGACACGGCAGGACATCTATTGTTCAAACGGCCATCTCTCCCCCAGCCTTAGCGTCCATCCATTTCATCCGATGTGAAAAATCCCGCGTGCCTTCCCCACCCATAACGCTAGCCTACGCACATGTTCACCGGCCTCGTTGTCGAAACTGGAGAAATAATCAGCCTCGCACGCAACGGCGAGACTGCACGCCTCACCCTGCGTGCGCCCACCACCGCCCCACAAACACAGCTTGGCGACAGCATCGCCATCAACGGTTGCTGCCTCACCGTTACTACGTGCGACGGCGACCGACTCTCCTTTGATCTCCTCGCAGAAACCCTGCGCATCACGAACGTCGGCGACCTTTCTCCCGGCGCGAAAGTGAACCTCGAACCCGCTCTGGGCGCAGGCGCGAAAATGGGCGGTCATTTCGTGCAGGGCCATGTGGACACCACCGCCGCCATCCTCGACCTCTCACCTCACGGACAGGATCACCGCCTCGAAATCACGCTGCCGCCCGATTTCGCACAGCTAGTCGTTTTCAAAGGCAGCATCGCCGTGGACGGCATCAGCCTCACCGTCGCCGAAGTCCGCGATTCCAGCTTCGTCTGCTGGATAATCCCCCACACCCTCGTCGAAACGAATCTCTCCACCCGCCGCCACGGTGACCGCGTGAACCTCGAATTCGACATGCTCGCCAAATACGTCGAGCGCATCATTTCACACCGCAAGTAGCCAAAAATCAGGCTGCCAAAAAAATCCCGAACTTTTTTCTAACTAAAACCGGCCTGCCCGGTCTTAACCATTGTTCTGGGGGGAACATCGGGGTCGTCGACAGGAGTAATGGGTCGGCGGCCCCGAACTTTTTTATTCGGAAAAAGTGGGCTCGCTATTTCGTGATGTCCTCGATTTCGAGATAGGTCGGCTTCGGGTCCGCACTCCGGCCAGCCGCGCTTTCGATGCGCATTTGCTTCAAAAGCCAAAGACCGTCCCGCTTCATCACACTGCGAACCGTAAAACGCCGCGCCCATTTGTCGCGTGCATCGTAGCTCTCCGCCTTCATCAGCGCGCCGTCGTCCTTTCCGATCCACAGCACGGCGCGCGTGTATTGCGAATCATCCTTCGCCGCCGGGCGCACCTCCACCTTCCAGCACGAATGCGCGACAATCGCATCGTCGCCGATCACCTTCGCCTCCGGCCAATACAGAAAACGCAACGCCAGATCTTCGTAGCTGAGATCGGTGTCGAACACAGGCTGGTTGAATTTCGCCGCCGTCACGCGCGCCGACTTGCCGCCCTTCGTCTCCTCCAGCGTCGAGCCTTTCTCGCCGAGCCGCAGCGTGAGCGTGTCCCCTGTGTCGGTGAATTCATACCGGATCGTCCCCTTTGCCACCGCGAGCTTGAATGGATGCTTCACACTTCCCACGCGGAGCTGGCCGGTGAGATTCCACTCCTGCCCGGTCTGTGCCATGCGCACCACACGGAGAAGTTCGTGCGCGTCGGGCGCTTCATCCGCATGCGCGGAAAAAAGAAACATCAACATCGCGGCAAGCGGGAGCTTTACAGAAAACAGTCGGCCCATAGGCTCCGAACTTCGGCGAACCTAGGATGGATAAAAAGCTCCTTTTTCTCATCAACCACGATTGGACCTGCCCCGCGCTGGACCGGCTGATGGCCGTCATGTCCAGCGCGGCATTCTGGACTGTGCCGCTCGTGCTCCTCGCCATCGTGCTTTGCGTGCGTGGCGGGTTCAAAGCGCGCACATTCCTCGCGGTCGCACTGATCGCGATTGGGGTGAGTGACGGTGTTTTCGGCAACACCATCAAGCACGCCGTGAGTCGTCTGCGCCCGCACCAGAGCGAAGTCGGCGTGCGCACGCTCGACCTCGCCAGCCCTGCGTGGCGCGGACTTTTTCAACCGCTGAAACAAAAAACCTCACTCGGCACCGAAGTCGATCGACCGGGTAATTCCTTCCCCTCCAACCACGCCGCAAACACCACGGCAGCCGCGCTCATCACAGCGCTCCTGTGGCGTCAGCGCGGCTGGCTCGCATTCATCCCAGCGCTCATCGTCAGCTACTCGCGCATCTACATCGGAGCGCACTGGCCGAGCGATGTCCTCGCCGGAATTTGCGTCGGCCTCGCCGCCGGACTCCTCGCGCTGCTGCTCGCCGAACTGGTCTGGCGGCGATGGGGCGCACGCATCGCACCTCGTATCGCCGCGCAAAATCCCACACTCCTTTTCGCATGAGACTCGTCGCTTCACTAATCATTCTCACCGTGCTGCGACTCGTCATGATCGGTCGCATGGAGTTGTCGCCCGACGAAGCCTATTACCACGAATGGAGCCAGCACCTCGACTGGTGCTACTTCAGCAAGGGTCCCGGTGTGGCCCTTGCCATGCGCGCAGGCACATCGCTCTTCGGTCACGGCGAATTCGGCGTGCGCTTCCTCGCTCCCATGCTTGCACTCGGCACCAGCCTCCTCGTCTTCTGGCTCGCACGCAGACTCTACGACGAACGCACCGCAATGTGGACCGTTGCGCTGCTCAACGTCACTCCTCTCTTCAACGCAGGCGGCCTCTTAATGACGATCGATCCGCTCTCGATTTTCTTTTGGACCGCCGCGCTCTGCACACTCTGGCGCGCGTTGGAAAAAAGCCCCGCCTTCTCGTTGTGGTGGCCGCTCACCGGCGTGCTCGTCGGCGCGGGTTTCCTGTGCAAATGGACAAACGCCTTTCAACTCCTCGGCGTGCTCCTCCTCCTCGCGATGACCACGCGCTATCGCCGCGAACTCCTGCGCCCCGGCTTCTGGAGTATGCTCGCCGCATTCGCGCCCGCGCTCTGGCCGCCGTGGCACTGGCAGGAACCACGCGGCTGGCCGATCCTCCATCATCTCTCGGCTCGCGGCGGATTGGAGACTCCGTGGTGGAAAATAGATTTTGCCGAGTTTGGAAAATTCTTTACCAGCCACTTCGGCGTCTATTCTCCACTTATCTTCGCCGCCATGCTCATTGCGCTGTGGGTCGCGTGCAAAGACTCGCTCCCGCGCTGGGGCAACGCGCTCCTGCGCGCCATCTCCGCATTTCCGCGCAACCTGCGCACACATCCAGTCGTCGTCGCACTCGTCGTGTTCACATCGCTCACGTTTTATTTCCTCGGTAATTGGTTCGATGACAAACCTGCGTTCCACATACTCGCCGTCGCCACTCCGATTCTCGCCGCCATCATCGGAGTCGCCCGCTGCAAGGACGAGGCAAACATCCATTGGAAATCCCGTTTTCTCACCGCGTTCGCGCTGCCCGTCGCCCTCACATACTTGTGGATTTCCCTACACCACGACAGCGAGGTGAACTGGACCGCCCCCGCCGCAGTCACCGTCGCCATCCTCGCCGTCGCACACTGGCTCGACCGCGTGTCGCGCGCACTCGCCATCACCGCGCTTGCGCTTGGTGGTGTGATGACAATCGTCGGCATGAACCCCGACATCGTTCGCGCCATCGGCATTCCGTGGCCGCTCAAATACGACCACACCGCCCGCATCCACAAATGGGCCGATACCGCAAAGTCAGTCGCTGATTTCCGAAAACAATACGAACAGCAGACTGGCCAGCCCGTTTTCCTCATCGGCGAAAACTACGGACTCGCCGCGGAGCTTTGCTATTACCTGCCGGAAAAACGAATCGAGTCACCCGGCCACCCCGCCTGCTACGTCGAGGAATCTCCCGTCGCCGCGAACCAATTTCATTTCTGGCCCCGATACGACGAATACGAAGAACGCACCGCGCCAGTCCGCAACGATCAGGAAGATTCCGAACGCGGCACCAATCAATTCGCGGGGCGCACCGCGCTCTACATCACCACACGCGATGAAAAAAGACCGCCACGCGTGCTCAAGCGCACCTTCGAGAAATGGGAAATCGCCACGGATTTCGAGGTGAAGGAAAACGGCCAGTCCCTGCGCACCATCCGCATTTTCGTATGCCAACGCTACAAGCCCGGCCTATTGCTGGATTAAACACGTTCTCGCTTGCGACACACGCGCCCGCACTCTGAACTGATCCTTGCTTTTCAAATCCATGCTCTCAGTCGTCATCCCGCTCTTTAACGAAGAGGAAAACATCGGACCCCTTCAGGCCGAACTCGCCACCGCACTCGCGAGACGCGACTATGAACTCGTGCTCGTGGACGATTGCTCGACGGATAAAACACTCGAACGCATCCAGCGCGGCCCCGGCGTGCGTGTCATCGAGTTTGAAAAAAACGCCGGGCAAAGCGCCGCGATGTATCACGGCATCCACGCAGCGAAGGGCGACATCACCATCTTCCTCGACGGCGACCGCCAGAACGACCCCGCCGACATCGTGAAGATGCTCGCCAAGCTCGACGAAGGTTTTGATCTCGTCTGCGGCTGGCGCGTGAACCGCCAGGACAACTGGAGCAAAAAAATCTCCAGCCGAATCGCCAACTTCGTCCGCTCGCGCTTCACACGCGACGGAGTCCACGACACCGGTTGCTCGCTGAAAGTCCTGCGCACCGAGTGCCGCGACGCCCTTTTCCTATTTCGCGGGATGCACCGATTCATCCCCGCACTCGTGAAAGGACTCGGCTACCGCGTCACCGAAATGCCCACGCACCACCGACCCCGCGTCGCGGGCGTGAGCAAATACGGCTTCGGCTCCCGCGCATGGAAGGCCACGTGCGACATGTTCGCCGTCCGCTGGTTCCTCTCCCGCCAGTTGAAAGTGCGCATCCGCAAGCGGGATTAAATTCGTCGCCGATTACCGATGCCACTCCTGCAGCGGCTTCACGCTGTAGCCGCTCGCCCTCATCGAGCGGATGCCTTCCAGCGAAGCGCGGGCGGCGCGGAGCGTAGTCATCACGGGGACGCGGCTGCTGCTGGCGGTGCTGCGGATTTTGATTTCATCCTCGCGCGCGGACTTGCCGCTCGGCGTGTTGATGATGAGCGCAAGCTCGCCGTTCTTCAGCATGTCGAGCGCGTTTGGCCGGCCCTCGCTCAGCTTGAAGAGTTTCTTCACCGGCACCTTCGCTTTTTCGAGCGCGGCGGCGGTGCCGCTGGTGGCGTAGAGTGTGAAGCCGAGTTCGGCGAAACCGGCGGCGATGTCGGCAACCTTCGTTTTGTCGGCGTCAGAGACACTCAGGAAAATGTTTCCCTTCAGCGGCAGCGCGGGCTGCGCGGCCATCTGCGCCTTCGCGTAGGCGATGCCGAGGTTGGCGTCTATGCCCATCACCTCGCCGGTGCTCTTCATCTCGGGGCCGAGCACGATGTCGGTGCCGGGGAATTTCGTGAACGGGAACACGGCCTCCTTCACGCAGTAGTGCGCGGGCACGACTTCCTTCGTGAAACCGAGGTCCTTGAGCTTCGCGCCGGCCATGATTTTCGCGGCGAGCTTCGGCAGCGGGACGCCGATGGCCTTGCTCACGAAGGGCGCGGTGCGCGACGCGCGCGGGTTCACTTCGAGCACATAGACGGTCTCGTTCTGCACGGCGAACTGCACGTTCATCAGGCCGATGACGTTCAACTCGCGGGCCATCGCCTTGGTCGCTGTGGCGATTTCCGTCTTCACTTTTTCGCTGAGCGAAAATGGCGGGATCACGCACGCGCTGTCGCCGCTGTGGATGCCGGCCTGCTCGATGTGCTCCATGATTGCGCCGATCACCGCGATCTCGCCGTCGCTGATGCAATCCACGTCCACCTCGGTCGCGTCTTCCAAAAAATGATCCACGAGGATCGGGTGCGTCGCCTTGCCGGTCGCTCCGTCGATCGCGTCGCGCACGTATTTGCGCAGGTCGGTTTCGTTGTGGACGAGCATCATGCCGCGTCCGCCCAGCACGAAGCTCGGGCGCACGAGCACGGGATACGTGACGCGGTTCGCCACGGCCACGGCTTCGTCCTCGGTCACGGCGGTGCCGCCGCTGGTCTGGCGGATGCCGAGCTTGTCGAGCATCGCGCCGAAAAGTTTGCGGTCCTCGGCGATCTCGATGCTGCGCGGCGAGGTGCCGATGATGGGCACGCCGGCTTCGGCGAGGCCGTTGGCGAGGTTCAGCGGCGTCTGCCCGCCGAACTGCACGATGACGCCGAGGAGATTCTCGCTCTCCTGCTCGCAGATGTTCAGCACGTCCTCGAGCGTGAGCGGCTCGAAGTAGAGCTTGTCGCTCGTGTCGTAGTCGGTCGAGACGGTCTCGGGGTTCGAGTTCACCATGATGGTCTCGAAGCCCATCTCGCGCAGCGCGAACGACGCGTGGACGCAGCAGTAGTCAAACTCGATGCCCTGCCCGATGCGGTTCGGCCCGCCGCCGAGGATGATGACTTTCTTCTTCCCGCTCTCGCGCCGCTCGTTTTCGTCGCCGTAGGTCGAGTAGTAATACGGCGTGTAGGCCTCGAACTCCGCGGCGCAGGTGTCCACGAGGCGGTAGGTGGGTAAAATGCCGTGTTTCTTGCAAGCCGCGATCACGGCCTTTCGCTTCGGAGGGCGAAAGCTTCGATCCACCTCCATAGCGAGTTGATTGGCCATGAACCCAAGTTTCTTTGCGCGCCGGAGGGCGTCCAAGTTTGCAACAATCTCGTCGTTTTTTCCGAGAAGAGCTGCGGCACGTTCGAGCTGCGGGATTTCACGGAGTTCGCCGGAATCGTAGCGCTCGCGCAGGCTCGGGGCGAGCGCGAGAAAATACTCCGCTGTGATTTCGCGAATGTTCTCCAAGAACCATGGATCGATGGCTGTCGCCTCGTGGATTTCCCGAAGCGTGATTCCGGCTTGCAGCGCCATCGGCAGAATGAAAATGCGCTCAGCGTTAGGTGTTCGTAGTTTGCGCCTCAGACCTTCAATATCCCAATCGCAAGGTTCGCCGGATTCATCGATGAATCCCCCGGAAACGCGAAACGGATTGAGTCCCCACGTTCCGAGCAAGCCGTCCTTTTTGATCTCCAGACTCCGCAGCGCCTTTTGCAGCGCCTCCTTGAACGTCCGGCCGATCGCCATCGCCTCGCCCACGCTCTTCATCTGCGTCGTCAGCACCGCGTCGGCCTGCGGGAATTTCTCGAAGGTGAAGCGCGGGCATTTCACCACGACGTAATCAATCGTCGGCTCGAAGCTCGCGGGCGTCTCGCGCGTGATGTCGTTGCGCACCTCGTCGAGCGTGTAGCCCACGGCCAGCTTCGCGGCGATTTTGGCAATCGGGAAGCCCGTCGCCTTCGACGCCAGCGCCGAACTGCGCGACACGCGCGGATTCATCTCGATGACGATCATCCGCCCCGTGTCCGGGTGGACGGCGAACTGGATGTTGCTCCCGCCCGTCTCCACGCCAATCTCGCGAATGATCGCGAACGACGCATCGCGCATCACCTGGAACTCGCGGTCCGTCAGCGTCTGGATCGGCGCGACCGTGATCGAATCGCCCGTGTGAACGCCCATCGGGTCCACGTTTTCGATGGAGCAGATGATCACGCAGTTGTCCGCGTGGTCGCGCATCACCTCCATCTCGAATTCCTTCCACCCGAGCAGCGATTCCTCGATGAGCACCTCGCTCACCGGCGACATGTCCAGCCCGCGCGCGACGATCGTTTCAAATTCCTCGCGATTGTAAGCGATGCCGCCGCCCGTGCCGCCGAGCGTGAACGCCGGCCGGATGATGAGCGGCATCGTGCCGATCTCCGCCGCGACCGCGCGCCCCTCGTCCATCGTGTGCGCCACGCCCGACTTCGGCATGTCGAGGCCGATCTTGATCATCGCCTCCTTGAACGCCAGCCGGTCCTCGCCCTTGTGAATCGCCGCCGCATTCGCGCCGATCATCTTCACGCCGTGCCGCTCCAGCACGCCGCCCTCGAAAAGCTTCATCGCGCAATTCAGCGCCGTCTGCCCGCCGAGCGTCGGCAGCAGCGCATCCGGCTTTTCCGCGATG
>CAIYUV010000096.1 GCA_903929475.1 uncultured Spartobacteria bacterium | reverse complement strand
TGGCAGGTCGAAAAAACTCCTCGGAATGGAGAGTGGTATCCACAGGCGATATCGTGCAAAATGTTTTCGCGTGAAGTCCGCAACTCTACATTTTATCCCGATTGTCCTCGCGGTTTCCGCGTGCACGGCAGCGTGCGGCGCGGGGGCTGCCACGACGGAGGCGGTAGATTTTGAAAAACAGATCAAGCCGCTGCTGGAGGATCGCTGCTACGATTGCCACGGGGAGGACAAACAGAAGAGCAGGATGCGGCTGGATACGGTGGTGGGGATTTTGCGCGGCGGGGAATCGGGAGAGCCGTTGTTGCTCAAGGGCAGGAGCGCCGACAGCCACATCATCAAGAAAGTGACTGCGGAGAACAGAAAGGAGCGGATGCCGCCGAAAGGCGATCCGCTCACTGCGGATCAGATCGCGTTGCTGCGTGCGTGGATCGATCAGGGAGCGAAGATGCCGGGGGCCGAGGCTGCGGAGGCTTCGCTGCGAATGAAGACGGATCATTGGTCGTTTCAGCCGGTGAAGCGCCCCGCAGTGCCGAAGAGCGGAGATGCCTTTGTGCGCGGTGAGATTGACGAGTTCGTGCTGGCGAAGCTGCGCGAAAAGGGGCTGGCACCTTCACCCGTCGCGGACAGGGCGACGCTCATCCGCCGCCTGTATCTCGTAATGCACGGGATGCCGCCGACGCCGCAGGAAGTGGACGATTTTCTGAAAGACGCGCGGCCTGATGCGTATGAGCGGCTGGTGGATCGCGTGCTCGCGAGTCCGCGTTATGGCGAGCGATGGGCGCGGCACTGGATGGATGTCGTGCGGTATGCGGACACGAACGGCTTCGAGACGAATCGCGAGCGGAAGACGGCGTATCCTTACCGCGACTACATCATCGAGTCGCTGAACGCCGACAAACCCTACGACGTATTTATTAAAGAGCAGATCGCGGGTGATGCGATTGGCGTGGATGCGGCGACCGGATTCCTCGTGGCGGGGCCTTATGACATCGTGAAAAGCCCGGACATCAATCTTACGCTCGCGCAGAGGCAGGACGAATTGGCGGACATGGTGAACACGACGGGAACGGCGTTCCTCGGCCTCACGATGGGCTGCGCACGCTGCCACAATCACAAGTTCGATCCCATTTTTCAAAAGGACTTCTATTCGATGCAGGCGGTGTTTGCCGGGGTGAATCACGGAGAGCGCGCGCTGCGGACGAAGCCGGATCCGGGCACGGAAAAAGAATTGGCAGCGTTGAAGGCCGCAGAGACGGCGAAGAGCGCGGAACTGGAAGTTTTCCGCAACAAGGCGGCGGCGGGCGGAGCCTCGGGCGATGGAAAATCTTTGCGTCCGCCGGTGAATGCGAAGGTGAACGAGGAGACATTCCCGTCGGTGGACGCGATGGCGGTGAGGTTCACGATCCTCGCGACAAACAGCGGAGAGCCCTGCATTGATGAACTGGAAATCTACGACGAAACCGGGAAAAATATTGCGCCCGCAGGGAAGCTAGTCGCATCGGGCACGCTGCCCGGATACGCGATTCACAAGCTGGAGCACATCAACGACGGCATACAGGGCAACGGGCATAGTTGGATTTCCAGCACTGCAGCGAATGGCTGGGTGGAAATTGATTTCCGGGAAAAGGTCCGCATTGCGCGCATCGTGTGGAGCCGCGATCGCGAGGGGCGGTTCGCCGACCGCGTCGCGACGCAATACAAGATTGACGCCGCTGCGGAGCCGGGGAAGTGGACGACGGTCGCGAGTTCGGATGACCGCCTGCCATTTTCCGGGAAGGAGGATTCCAACGCGTTCCTCGCAAAACTCTCCGCAAACGATGCCGCCGCTGCGCGCAAACTACAGACCGAACTTGCCGACTTTAGGCAGCGGATGAACAAACCCGCCGACACCGGGATGGCGTGGATCGGGACGTTTTCAAAGCCGGGAACGACGAACCGGCTCTACCGCGGCGATCCGTTACAGAAACGCGAGGTGGTCGCGCCGGATGCACTCACGGTGCTTGGCACGCTCGGCCTCGATGTCGAGGCCCCCGAGCAGATGCGCCGCGTGAAACTCGCCGGGTGGATTGCGAACCCCGATAATCCGCTCACGGCGCGGGTGTTCGTGAACAGGCTTTGGCATTACATTTTTGGCAACGGGATCGTGGATACGCCGAGTGATTTCGGCGCAAACGGCAGCCGCCCGACGCATCCCGAAATGCTCGACTGGCTGGCCGATGAGTTCGTAAAAAGCGGATGGTCCATCAAGCACATGCAACGACTCATCCTTTTGTCTGCGACGTTCCGGCAATCCTCCGCGTCGCGCGCGGATGCCGCGGCGGTGGACGCCGGCGGACGTTTCCTGTGGCGCTACTCGCCGCGCCGGCTCGAGGCCGAGGCGATCCGCGATAGCATGCTCGCTGTTTCCGGTGCGCTGGATTTGAAAATGGGCGGTCCCGGCTTCTACCTCATGGATGTGGTTCCCGAGAATGTGATGCATTATTTCCCGAAGGAAAAATACACGCCAGCCGACTTTCGCCGGATGGTCTATCTCTTCCGCATCCGCGCCGCGCAGGATGGTGTCTTCGGCTCGTTCGACTGTCCCGATGGTGGCTCCGTGATGGCCAGACGCAGCCGCTCCAATACGCCGTTGCAGGCGCTCAATCTGTTCAACAGCAGCTTCATTGTGGAGCAGGCGGAGATCCTCGCGAAACGCCTGCGCACCGAGGCTGGCGATAAACCGGAGGCGGAGGCGGAACTCGCATTCCGCCTCTTTTACGGGCGTCCGCCGGACACGTTCGAGACGAGCAACTCCGCCGCACTCATCCGCGAGCACGGCCTCCAGTCCTTTGCCCGTGCGCTTTTCAATACGAGCGAGTTTCTCTTTGTTTTCTAGGCCATGCATCCATTTCTCAACCGGCGAAATTTTCTCTCCCACACCGCCACCGGTCTTGGCGGCATCGCCCTTGCGCATTTGCTCGGGCGGGATCGCGTTCTCGCCTCGGGCGCGCCCATCCGGCCCGACATCAATCCTGCAAACCCGAACGCACCGCGCCTGCCGCATTTCCCCGGCAAGGCGAAACGCGTGCTCATGATCTTTTGCTCTGGCGCGGTCAGCCAGATGGACACGTTTGATTACAAGCCCGAGTTGATCAAACGCCATGGCCAGCCGATGCCAGGTGGCAACAAGCTCATCACCTTCCAGGGCGAGCAGGGTAACTTGAACAAGAGCCCCTGGGAGTTCCGCCCGTATGGACAGACCGGTAAGATGGTCTCCGATCTCGTCCCGCATCTCGGCGCGCTCGCCGATGAGATGTGCTTCATCCATTCGCTCACGGGAAAGACGAACACACACGGCCCCGGCGAAAATTTCATGGCCACGGGCTTCACCCTCGACGGCTTCCCCGGCATGGGCGCGTGGACGACCTACGCGCTCGGGAGCGAAAACGACACGCTGCCCGCGTATGTCGCCATCCCCGATCCGCGCGGGGCTCCGCAATCCGCCGGCAATTTCTGGGGCTGCGGATTTTTGCCCGCCGCATTTCAGGGCACCGACTTCAATGCTATCAACCCGCTCCGCAATCTCTCACGCCCGTCCGTATTCTCGCCAGCGACGGACAAGGCCACGCGTGACTTCATCGCCACGCTCAACCGCCATCACCTTGAGCATTTTCCCGGAGACACGGAGCTTGCCGCGCGCATCTCCAGCTACGAACTCGCCGCCCGGATGCAACTCTCCGTGCCCGAGGTGGCCGACATTTCCTCCGAGCCCGCGCACATTTTAAAAATGTATGGCGCCGATGAGGCCGGCAATCCCGTGAAGGATATCAAGGCCCGCTACGCGCGCAACTGCATCCTCGCGCGGCGCCTCGTCGAGAAAGGCGTGCGCTTCGTCCAGCTTTTCAACGGCGCCTACCAGACCGGCGGCGAAGGCGTCAGCAATTGGGACGGACACAAGACGCTTCAGCCGCAATACACCAAGCACGGCGAAGTCATGGACCAGCCCACTGCCGCGCTCCTCGCCGACCTCAAACAGCGCGGCCTCCTCGCCGATACGCTGGTCGTCTGGTGCACGGAATTTGGACGCATGCCGACTTTCCAAAAAGGCGCGAGCGGTCGCGACCACAACCCCAACGGCTTCACCGTGTGGATGGCCGGTGCGGGCGTGAAACACGGTTTCAGCTACGGTGCTACCGACGAGTTCGGATATCAGGCCGTCGAAAACGCCGTGACCGTTTACGACTTCCACGCGACCATCCTACAAATTCTCGGTCTCGACCACGAGCGCCTGTCCTTCTACCACAACGGCATTGAGCGTCGGCTCACGGACGTCCACGGGCACGTGATCAAGGACGTGCTGACATAGCGCGCTCCGTCATGCCCGGATGATGGCGGCAAGCACTCGTCGCTGCGCTAGTGGCGCGGGTCAGAGGCCGAGCGTGGCTTGCTGAACGGGGAGAAAAGATCGGCGATGAATTGGACAAGGCCCATGCTGTCGGAGTGCGGCGAGGTGTTGTGGTGTGCCGTAGCCTTTGTGCTTTGCGAAGCCGTAGGCCGGATGGCGTGAATCGAGTTCCAGCATGATGCGGTCGCGTGTCACCTTCGCGATGATGCTGGCTGCGGCGATGCTGAAGCTGAGGGCGTCGCCGCCGACGAGCGCGGTTTGTGGAAAGGGGAAATCGCGCACGGGGAGTCCGTCTATGAGCACGTGGTCGGGGGTAAGTTGTCTCGCGGAGCGGCGCATGGCTTCGTGGGTGGCTCGGAGGATATTGATGCGGTCAATTTCCTCCGGCTCGACGATGGCAAATGCGATGCGTATTTCGGCGCGGGCGGTTAGTTCTTCGTAGATGCGCTCGCGTCGGCGCTCGGTGAGTTGCTTGGAGTCGTTCAGCACGTCGTGCGTGAAACCGGCGGGGAGGATGACTGCCGCCGCTACGACCGGGCCGGCGAGCGGGCCGCGTCCCGCTTCATCAATGCCCGCTATAAAATGCAAACCTCGCGCACGGAGAGAATCCTCGTGCGCGAGGTTGCAGGACATTTTTCGCTTTGCGGTTTAAGCAGCCGACTTGGCCACTTCGCGGAGTTCCTTCACCGTCATCGCGGCTTTGCCGGAGCGCTTGCGGAGATAGTTGAGAGCGGCGCGACGGACGCTGCCCTTGCTCTCGACTTCGATTTTGGAAATACGCGGCGAGTGCAGCGGGAAGACGCGCTCGACACCTTCGCCGTAGCTGATGCGGCGGACGGTGAAGGAGGAGTTGATCGCGGTGCCTTTGCGGCCAATCACGATGCCGGTGAATTTCTGCACGCGCTCCTTGTCGCCTTCCTTGACGATGGTGTGGACGCAGACGGTGTCACCGACGCTGAATACGTTGCGGTCTGCCTTGAGTTGTTCGTTGTTAATCTTCGAGATGATATTGGACATAAAGCGCGGAAAGGTTGGAAAGGGGCGGGGTATGTAGCGTATTGCCCACAGCACGCAACCGAAATCTCATCCCGACATGGAAGACATCATAGACCTGCATAGCGACCACTATTTCATGGGCGAAGCCTTGAGGCTTGCGCACCGTGCATGGGAAAAGGAGGAGGTGCCGGTCGGCGCGGTCGTCGTGCGCGAGGGCCGCATCATCGCGAGGGCGCACAATCAAGTCGAGGCGCTGAAGGACGCCACCGCTCATGCCGAGATGCTGGCCATCACGCAGGCCGAGAGCGTGGTGGAAAGCTGGCACCTCAATGAGTGCGACCTTTATGTGACCAAGGAACCCTGCCCGATGTGCGCGGGCGCGCTCGTTCATGTGCGGATGCGCCGGGTGATCTTCGGCTGTGCTTCGCCAAAGGACGGAGCGGCGGGCGGCGTGGTGGATCTACTGCGGCATCCGAAACTGAACCACCGCTGCGAAGTGCTCAGCGGCGTGCGCGATCAAGAATGCGCCGAGTTGCTAAAGGCGTTCTTCCGCGAGCGGCGCGGGGAATGAGGGAGGGACGGAGGCAGATCTGTCTGACCCGAATGGCACTAAAATAAGGCCGACTTGGGATGAAGTTTGGGGCGGGGATGAGTCCCGAAGGGACTGCCAGAGATTAGCCGGTGGTGATGCGAGGCCCGACCCGTCGGGCCTCGCTTCACCACCGGATCACCCGATAGAGGAAACCGTGCCCCGGTAGGGGCACCAGAACTGTCGCGGTCCATTTCCTCCGCCCCTGCCGGGGCGGGGTTCGCATGTGGTGCGGATCCGGTGGTTCTCTCTCCTTCGTCGCTCCACCACCGGCTAATTTCTGGCCGTCCCTTCGGGACAAAGGCTCGTCAGCGAGGGCTTATTTTAGTGCCATTCGGGTCTGACCCTGCTTCCCGCGCCAGCCTTCCACCGCTTCCACATCGAGGAAAAGGAATCGTAGCAGCCTCTAGCTGCTAAACTTCTCCCCGTCCCGGTGGGCTCTGCCGAGGGTGACTAGGGTTTCCAGGATTTCGGCGAGGTCGGCGGGTTTGGCGCGGAGGAAAGTTTTCGCCAGCGTGGCGGCGGTTGCGGGGGTGGATTTGAGGGCGCGCTCGACGGCGGCGACTCGTTCGGCGAGGGATTTGGGCCACGGCTCTTTCTTCTTCGGCGTCCGGGCCTTGGTGCCTTTGGTCGTTTTGGTGGAAATGGCGAGGCCGGTTTGCGTGGTCTGGCCGCTGGGGGATTGGTAGGCGGGGCGCAGCCAGCGGATGTTGCCGGTGGCTTCCTCGGCGGCGCGTTCGGAATTGAGGGCGACGAGGCGGGTGAGGATTTCCTGATTCACGACTTCGTCGGATTCGACTCCCAGCAGGAAGCCCACGATGTCGGTCCAGTTGTAGGCTTCGAATGCGGCCGCATCGAGTTTGTCGTGGAGCTGGCGGAGGACGGAGACGAGGCCGTCGTCGTGGGTGGCCTGTTCTTTTTTGGAAAGGGCGCGACCGGCGCGGAGGCTGGCGAGCACGTTATACATGGCGGTGAGGGAAAGGCCGGGGTGCTGCGCCTGCACGCGCTTGCGGTGCGCGTCCAATTCCTCCCCCAACGCCCGGATGCGCGCCTTCGCCGCTTCCCCGCACTCGGGGAACGGGAACGGATCGAAGCAGCGCGAGTTGTTGTAACGCGGGTCGTTGCCGACACCGAGCCTACCGCCTGCGGCGAGCGCAAAGACGACATGGATGCGGCTGCTGAGCACGCCGAGATGAAAGGCGTCGTCGAGTGGCAGGGCAATCAACCCTTGGTCAGGAAGTGCTGATGCAAGGAGAAAAGTAAAGGTGCGGTGCTTGGCCGTCATCGAGGTTCCGATGTAGCGCTTTAGCGTGGCAACGGCTTCGCGAAACTCGGGGCGCGGCTCTGCGAATACCCACCACTTCTCACGGTAGCTACCCCGCTTGTTCTGATCCCGCTCCGGTTTCACGCGGGTCAGCACTCGCTGATAAGCATCGGGAAAGCGCGTGCGGGCTTCATCCAGCGTCAATCCGAACAAGTCGATGACATGATGTCCCCTCGGAGACGTTGTGATATCTGAGGTGGACCCCAAAATTCGGGCCAGGGGCTAAGCTATAAAATGGCGGTGGAAGGCGTGTTCAAACACAACACAAAGAACCACCAAAATATGAAACAAAAACGTAAGCGGCA
>CAIYUV010000095.1 GCA_903929475.1 uncultured Spartobacteria bacterium | reverse complement strand
CTTTAATCGGCGCACCTCCGCCTCGCGCGGCAAACTGTTCTACCGTTTGGCCCAACAGTCCGTCCTGGTCTCGCCAGTTCCCTTCAACACCATCGCACACCACAAGCGGTAGCGGCAGGTGGAGTCATGTCAATACCCAGAATGGCATTTGTGTCGTTCCTGATGACATTTGTATTGCTCCCATAGCCTCAAATCACTTTCCCAGAGGCATGAGATTGCTTGAAAATGGCGTCTGTGCCTCTGAAGCAGTTGCCAGTGTTACTGGAGATACCTTTTATGAATGTTGTTTTGCCATTTATGACGCAATAGCGTCCGATGGCTACGCTCCATCTCCTCTTTATGATTCTGTTTTGGTTTTTATGAACGAAGGGTTGCCTCTATGCCTCGCCTTTTCCGGGCGAGACCTCCCCCTCTGCGTCCTCTGTGCCCTCTGTGATTCAAAAGGATAAACTACGGAGGACACAGAGAGCACAGAGCCGGGCAGTATGAAAGCGCCCGCAGCAGGAAGGCACTCTTTCAAGGACCAAAGGCACGGCGGAGTGGAAATGTTGGCTCTAACATCCGGCGTTTTCGGGGGATGTTAGGGCGCAACTTTCTCTGTTTATGAATCACGAACCATCACTTTCCACGATGATGACTCGCCGCCGGATGCTCGCTGCGACGGGTGGGGCGCTGGCTTGGCTGCCGTTTGCGAAACTGTCAGCAGAGGAGGTGAAGCCGGCGGGAAATGCGCCGCTTTTACCACCAAAGTCGCCGCAAGCACCAAAGGGGCCGTATGCGGACGGGGTGCTTGTGGATGGTGAGCCGCCGTTGCCGCAGGAGGGGGCGTTCACTTTCGCGGTGTTGCCGGATACGCAGTATTATTCGGAGAGTTTTCCGGCGACTTATCTGGCGCAGACGCAGTGGATCATGGAGCAGAAGGCGCAAAGGCGCATCGCCGGGGTGTTTCATCTTGGCGATATCACGAACCGCAATTCGCGTCCACAGTGGGAGAATGCGCGGCGGGCGATGAATGTGCTGGATGAGGGGAAAATGCCTTACTGTCTGGTGACGGGGAATCACGATTACAGCGACGGGGGTTCGTGCAAGGACCGGACGACGCTCCTGAATGAGTATTTCAAGGCGGAGGAGCTGCGAAAGTCGGCACACTGGGGAGGAAATTACGACAAGGAGCCGGAGCGGATGGAGAATAACTTCCAATACATGGAGGCGGCGGGGCGGAAGTTTCTGATTCTGGGGCTGGAGTTCGGCCCGCGCGGGGATGTGATCCGCTGGGCGAATGAAGTGGCCGCCGCGCACAAGGACCGGGAGATCATCCTGCTCTCCCACGCGATCATTTTCCACGACGATACGCGCTACAACTGGAAAAAATACGGCACGAAGCAGGATTTGAATCCTCATTCCTATGCGATGGCGAAGGCGACGGGGGATGATGTAAACGATGGCGAGGAATTGTGGGACAAGCTGGTGTCGAAGCATGAAAATTTCATCCTCACGCTAAACGGGCACGTGGTTCACGACGGCCTGGGGCGCTACGAGAGCAAGACTCCCGCAGGCCGCGCGGTGCCGCAGGTGCTGGTGAATTTCCAGATGCGCCCGAAAGGCGGCGACGGCTGGCTGCGTCTCATCGAGATGCGCCGCGATGGTTCCGCGCAGATTTACGATTTCTCCCCGACGCGGAAGCAGAGGAACGAGTCGGCGCAAAATCAGTTCGCGCTGAAGTTCGCACGGGTGGCGTAGCGGGGGTCGGGCGATGCGGAACTTGAACCGCCACATGCTTGCGAAGCAGTGACTGGTGAATGGTGAATAGTGACTGGTTAGCGATGCAGTGCTTCACCAGTCACAAAGACATCCCTCCCCTTTCGCGCGATTTTTTCCGCGCATGGAGAAAAAGTCACTTTGACTATTGCGAAAAACGGGTGGATTCAAAAGCATCCGCACACAATGCCCCGGTCACTTCGCTCCGTGAAGACGCTTCAATACTCCATCGCTACCATCGTGTTTGGCGCGCTGGCGTTTTTGCTTTCGCCGCTGGTGACGGGCAAATCGCCGGGGACTTCTTCGCCGGCGGTTGCGTCGGCAATGGCGG
>CAIYUV010000094.1 GCA_903929475.1 uncultured Spartobacteria bacterium | reverse complement strand
ATCAGTAACGGCACCACGGCCAATTCCCTGACGAAAGCCGGCGCAGGCACGCTGACACTCGGAGGGAACAGCAGCTACACGGGAGCCACCCTGCTTAGCGCAGGCACCCTGCTCGTGAATGGCAGCCTCAACGCAGCCAGCACGGTGACAGTGACCAACGCCACTGATAGCACGACCGCAGTCCTCGGTGGAACGGGCACCATCAACGGTGCCGTCTCCCTCAGCGCCACTGCAGCCACGAATCGTATCAACGAAATTACCGCCGCAGGAATCGGCAGCTTTGGCACGCTTACCTTGGCCGGCGGACTGTCTTTCGGAACGGGCTCCATCGGCTATTTCGATATCACGGATCTTTCCATCCGTGACTTTCTGAGCGTCACGGGCAACCTCACTGCTTCGAGCGGAACAATCATCCAGGTTTCCACCGGCCTTGCCCCCAATACTTACCCCCTGATCGGCTATACCGGCTCGGCATCGCCGATTGGTAACTTCAGCCTGCAAACTCTGGCGGGTGTTGTCGCGCCGACGGGGTATTTTCTCACCTATGCGGCAAATCAACTCAATCTAGTGGTCGCGGCCAGCCCCGTCTGGAATGGAAGCGGCGGTGATGACAACTGGACCACTGGTGCCAACTGGACGCCGCCCGTCAGCGGCACGGAAATCCTGCATTTTGCAGGCACCACCCGCACCACGCCGAACAATAATTTCCCTGCCGGGACGGTCTTTTCCGACATTGTGTTCGATGCCGGGGCCGCTGTTTTTACCGTCGGTGGTAATTCCATCAGCATGGCGGGGGACATCATCAATAATTCTTCCAATAACCAGACCGTCAATATCCCGCTGGCCCTTTCCCGGGCGGTCGGCACGGTTGTCAACACCGGCGCAAAGAATATCACGCTCGGAGGTGCGATCAGCGATGGTGCCAGCCCGGGTAAATTGATCAAAATTGGTTCAGGGACGGCCACCCTTGCTACCTCGAACTCCTACACGGGCGGCAACACGGTGAACGCCGGCACGCTGACCGTATCCGGCAGCGGCACGTTTGGCGCGAGCGCCGGGCCTTTGAGTTCAGACGGTGCCACGGCCATCGTTGACCTTGCTGGGACATCGCAAAGCGTCGGTGCGGTCACGTTGAACAACGGCGGTCAGATCAACAACGGCACCCTCACCGGCTCCAGTTACTCGTTTTCAAATGGAAAAGTCGGGGCGATTCTCGCTGGCTCGGCACCCCTTTCTAAAATCACGTCCGGCACCGTGACCCTTTCTGCTGCGAACACGTTCAACGGCGCAACGACCATTTCAGCTGGCACCGTCAATATCGGTAACAATCTTGCCCTGCAAAACAGCGCGTTGGAGGTTGTGTCGGGTAACGCGCTGACATTCGCTTCAGGCATCACAAATCCGACAGTGGCTTCTCTCACGGGCATCGGCAGCTTCACGCTGACTACCGCTGCTTCCGAACCTGCGGTATTGAAAGTGGGAAGCAACGGGGCGAGCACCTCCTACAGCGGAATCATGAGCGGGCTGGGTGGCTTTACCAAGGAGGGAAGCGGCACACTGACATTGAACGCTGCCACGCCTCATACCTACAATGGTCCGACGACGATTAACGGTGGAACTCTTAAACTGCAGGGTCTCCCCATCGGAAACGGCATTCAGGAAACGATCTTTAACACGCCCGGGACGGCCGCCGATGCCCAGGGCAATATTGAAGCATTCCGGGCAAGGGCACTCACTGCCAGCGATGGCCGGGGATTCCTGACCGCACCACTCCACTATCAGGACGACGCCGCCTTCAGCACACGCGCAACTGCGCTGGGTGCTGTGGGTTTCGACAATGGAGATTTTGCCGCGATGTGGATTACTGATTTCAAGCCCACGGAGAGTGGTCAGTGGGGATTCCGCTTTGCGGGCGTGGATGACAATGCCTCAATGTGGATCGATACTAATGGAAACGGCACTTTTGAAACGGCCGATCGTTTTGAGGCTCGTGGTTGCTGCGGTGACAGCGGCGATCAATTTACACCTGCACTCACTGCGGGGCAGACCTACAAGTTTGGCATCGTGATGAACGACACGGGCGGAGCCGGTTACTTTCAGACCATGCAGTTCAAGTCCCCGAGCGGCGCATGGACGGATCTCAACCCCGGCAACGCCGCGCAGGGCGGACTCTGGACTTCTATTACCGGGGTGCCACTTTCTAATCTGCTGCCCGTCTCCACTGCGCTCAGCATTGCATCGGGTGCCACGTTTGACATGGGTGGTGCCAACCAGCAGGTCGCATCTCTCGCCGGTTCTGCGGGCGCTCTTGTGACCAACAGCGGAACCAATGATACTGTGCTCACGGTCAGTGGCACTGCTTCCACGACTTTTGGAGGCACCATCAGCGACGGACCGGCGAAAAAAATAAGCCTTACAAAAAGCGGATCGGGAACACTCGTGCTCACGGCAGCAAACACCTTTACTGGTCCGACCAAACTCAGTGGGGGTGTGCTGAGCGTGGGTGCGGATGCAAATTTGGGCAATGCCAACGCTTTGATTCTTGACGGAGGCACGCTGCAAATTACAGGCACCACAATAACATCCTATTTTGGTGGCCTCATCGGAACGCACCCGGTCACTGTAACGACAGGCAAGACCATCGGCTTTGATATCGCCACAGCGGCAAACAATTTCGGTGTTGGCGATTCACTGAACCAAGGCACTGGCGGGCTGATCAAACTCGGTGCGGGCACGCTCACTCTCTCCGCTGGAAACTCTTACACCGGTGATACTGTCGTGAATGGCGGCACTCTAGTTTTACTGAATGGCAGCATCTCTGGCAGCACTATTGTGAGCAACAACAGCACTCTCGCCGGTGACAATGGAACCTATGGAAATGTGACCATGAATCCAGGCAGTCTATTTTCTCCGGGCGGTAGTGGAATCGGCTCACTCACTGTTAGCGGAGACCTGACACTGAATGGCACGTTAGCCACGCCCACGCATCTTGCCATCCAGTTTAACTCGGACGCACCAGCGGTGGATACAATCGCCGTGAACGGTAATTTGAATATCGCCAGCGGAGTCGTGTTGGATGTTCGGGATCTCGGCTTCAATCCCTCCGCCATTTACGATTTTCCTGCGCCCATTATCAGCTATAACGGCACATGGAACGGTGGCACGTTCATGGGGCTGCCCGATGACAGCTATTTTCTCAGTGAAGGGATAGCTTACCAGATTTCCTACGACGGCAATGGAGGCGAAAGCATAGTCACCCTGTCGATAGTTGCCAACGTCCCTGAGCCCGGTGCCGCGGTTTCGCTGCTCGGGGGTCTCGGAATCCTGCTCGGCACGCGCCGTCGCCGGAAGTAGGTTTCCAAAAAAACCAAATTCACAAGTCATGTTCAGCCGTTCAGCATCCGTCCACGTCAGTTTCATCGCCACGGATAAATTGACCTACGAAAACTGGCCGAAGCCCGTTTTGGCCTCTGAAAACAAGCCGCCGTGGTGGGAAAAAATGCAGCAATACGTCGGCGGCAGGCCTGCAATTATTTCCGACGGCAGCGGTAGGACAGGCCTCAATCCCACCATGAAGCAATGCATGCCGATTCACGATGTGATGACCGCCGGCTATCACATCCTGCTGCCCTGCGATGTGTTTATTGATATCAATCCAGTCAACGGACAGAAGCAGATCGTCTGGGGTGAGAGCATGTCCGGCGTCATCATGGGACACAATCCCGACCAGATCGAAGGCTACCCGCTTTCCGAGGGCTTTGAGCCGCATCCTTATAAATGGAATAACGCATGGATCGTCCGCACGCCGCCGGGCTGGTCCTGTATTTTTCAGCACCCCGCCCACCACGATCATCTGCCTTTTCGCAGCCTGCCCGCCATTGTGGACACGGACAAACTCGAGATGCCGGTCCTGTTTCCCTTCCTGCTCAAGCAGTCCTTCAGCGGCTCCATCCCGCGGGGCACACCCATCGCACAGGTCATTCCCTTCAAGCGTGCGGACGTGAAGGCGACATACTCATGGGATGCGGACGGCTCATTCGCGACAAAAAAACACGCATTTTACCAGACCCTCATTCAAAAATACAAAAAATTCTTCCGCCAGCCGAAGCCCTATTCCATCGAAGAAGCCCCGCCCGGTAAATGCCCGTTTCACAGCGGGGATACTTCGATTGGCAATCCGGGTAAATCCGACTGAATCCAAGTATTTCTTCACCGATGAGCGATAGCAGCAGTTGCTATCAATCATATATGTGTTATTTTTGATTGATAGACAGGAATTCAATCAATCATGCACTGGAACTGGCAGCTATCGGACTGGCCGAGATTTTCTTGGCAGGAAGCGAGACTCGACAAGGCGGAGCAGTGTTTTTTGCTTCAGGCTGGAGTGTGTGTCGGCACGGTGAACCACCTTACAAACGAAGAACACGAGCAGATACTTGTAGAAGTGATCAGCGATGAGGCTCTGACGACTTCCGAGATCGAAGGTGAAATCCTGAACCGGGAAAGTGTTCAGTCTTCCATCCGCAGGCAACTCGGCCTCGCGGCAGACAACCGGAAAGTGCAGCCGGCAGAGCATGGCATCGCCGAAATGATGGTGAATCTTTACCGCACGTGCGCGGAACCCCTCGCGCACGAAACACTGTTCGAGTGGCATCGGATGCTCACCAACGGACGCCGTGATCTTCGAGACATCGGGCGCTATCGCACGCATGTCGAGCCGATGCAGGTCGTGTCAGGTGCCATTCACGAACCGAAGGTGCATTTTGAAGCTCCGCCATCATCCGCCGTCACCGGCGAAATGGATCGCTTCATCGAGTGGTTTAACAACACCGCGCCGGGCGGCGCCACACCGCTTGCCGCCGTGAAACGCGCAGGCATCGCCCATCTTTACTTCGAATCCATCCATCCATTTGAAGACGGCAACGGACGCATCGGCCGTGCGATATCGGAGAAGGCGCTCGCGCAAAGTCTGGGCCGTCCCACGCTCACCGCCCTCGCCGCGACGATCCTGCGCAAACGCAAGACGTATTACAGTGCGCTGGAAGCTGCAAACCGCAGCAACGAAATCACCGACTGGCTGGCGTGGTTTGGCGCAACCGTCATCGAAGCGCAGCGCACGTCCATCGCACAAATCGAATTCGTTTTAGCGAAAGCAAAGCTCCTCGACGCGCTGCGCGGTCAGCTCAATGAGCGGCAGGAGAAGGCAATTCTCCGCATGTTTCGCGAAGGCCCGAGGGGATTTGAAGGCGGCTTGAGCGCGTCCAAATATATGCACATCACAGGCGCAGCATCCGCCACAACCACACGCGATCTCGCCGACCTCGTAGCCAAAGGCGCACTCACACGGGCCGGCGAACACCGTAGCACACGCTACCATTTGAGTGTCCCTCTCAAGCCCGTGCCACAAGTTGCGATCCATGAAAATGGCGACATCGTTTGAGGCAAAAAAACCATCCCGCCGCTGTGAACACATTTCACAGGGATAATCAATGAGAGCAGTGTGCATTCCGAATTAGCTCCGTGCCTTTGTGTCTTTGTGGTGAAAACAGTGCGGATAGCATCCCGCGACCGGCGAAATCCTTCCTGGCTTCATGGCTTCCAAATTCATCCAAGTGTTTCCTCCGTGTTCGTGTGCGGTGCGCTCCTCGGTCGTGCCGGGCGCAAACTCGCGCTCAGGCTCTCGCAAAATGGTGGTGGTCTCGGTAAACACAAAGCCCTCATCGCAAACGCTCTGGATGCGCAAATCGCAACCACGCCGCTT
>CAIYUV010000093.1 GCA_903929475.1 uncultured Spartobacteria bacterium | reverse complement strand
CGGCAAGGAATGTGCGCGCCTGGTCTTCTACAAATTCAACCACACGGGCGTGTATATCGAAAGCCGTCGCAATGGCGGCCCGTGGGAGTTCCTCGGCATTGACACGGAGAGCCCCTACACGGACGAGCGCCCGCTGCTCAACCCCGCCGCGCCCGAAGTGCGCGAATACCGCATGTCCTTCTGGGATAAAGGCGCGCCCAACGGCGACTGGACGGATGTGGCGAAGGTGACGGTGAGCCCGTAGGTGCCACGGATGCACGCGGATGATTGACCACGGATGTCACGGATGGACGCGGATGTTTTTTCCGCACGACGGGGCGCGCTCTTCAACGGGGCGCGTCCTGTTTGTTTCGCCGGTGCGCGGCGCTTGACACGGTGCCGCTGCTGCAATGACAAGAACTGCGCATTTTCACCACATGAAAAAGACCACCACGACAGCCATGGCGACGTTCACTGCGAGCGGTGTGCTGCGTCTGCTTTCGCTGCTGCTCGCGGCGTGCTGGATGACGGGGTGCGCGGAAAATGTGAAGGATACGAGCCGAACTTTTACTTGTGTGGTGATTGATGCGGGGCACGGCGGGCACGACAACGGAACGACTTCGCGCTGGGGCGGGCGGGAGAAGGACAATACGCTCGACACGGCGATGCGTTTGCAGCCGAGACTGGAGTCGGCGGGTTTTCACACGGTGATGACGCGGAGGGATGACACGTTCATCCCGCTCGACGAGCGCGCTTCGATCTCGAACCGGCAGGACAATACGATTTTTGTGAGCATCCATTTCAACGATTCGCCGAAGCGCGCGATCCACGGGACCGAGGTGTATTACCATTCGCGCTGCTCCGCGCGGATCGCGCAGAACATCCTCAATCAAATCACGGCAATGCCGGGCACGGTGAACCGGGGCATCCGCACGGCGAATTTCCGGGTGCTGCGGAAAGCGGAGTATCCTGCGGTGCTGGTGGAGTGCGGCTATCTCTCGAATCCCGGCGAGGGTTCGCGCTGTGCGAGCGGTGCGTGGCACGACCGACTGGCGGAGGCCATTGCGCGCGGGATCATCATCCAGCGACACGGGGGTGTGGATACGGTCGCGGCTCTTTAGCCGCTACTTCGCAGCAGCGGGCTCGGGAGCCGGGACGCCCATTTTCTGCCGGAGACTGTATTCGCTGTAGTATTCGCCGACGATTTTCTCCCCGTCGAAAACCCGCACGGCATGGGCGACGATTCTTTTGCCGGAGGCCTCGACTCTTCTGATCTGTGGGACATTGATCTGTCGCCCGTTTACAACCTGAGCCTGATTTCCTGCGACTTCGTTGTGCTGTGTCGTGTAGGTGCTGGTGGCGTTTTCCGTGGTGACCACCTGCCTGCCGGCTGGCGGCAGCGAAACTTTGCCTTCACCGCTCTTTTGGACACTGAGATTGCCGCCGCCCTTCACGTCGCGAGCGAAGAACCAGTATTTCACGGTGAGGTTGTCCATCTGCGCTTTCGAGGTGTTGTTCAACGTAATGACGAGGACGCGTGACTGGGTGGTCGTGCCGTTCGCACCGCCGCCGTGGTTTTTCACGTTTTGCACCACATCAAGGCGCACCGAGCCGCCTTCGGCGTGAAGATGCAATGTCAGAGCGAAAAGGAGGCTGGCGAGGATGGTGAGCGTTTTCATGCGCGCCGTGTTTCGCACTGAAAGGGTGCGCTGGCAAGACTTGGGCGCGTCACTTTCACCCGGAGGCTGCGCCAGAAAAATAATCGCACGCGACGCAATGTCGCACCTTGCACATCTGCGCGAGAGGCTGCAATGTGCTCCAATCTCTGATGCCGCGCTGCGAACTGCGCATTGTGCGAAGCCCGCTGGCGAAGGTATGGGGATAGCTTAAAGACGACCATGATGAACAACTTCACGCCGCGCGCGCAGCAAGTTCTGGCTCTGGCCAGAAAAGAAGCCGACCGTTTCAACCACAACTACGTGGGCACCGAGCATCTCCTGCTCGGGCTCATCAAGCTTGGCCAGGGCGTCGCGGTGAATGTGCTGCAAAAGATGGGCCTCGATCTCGAAACCGTCCGCATGGAAGTAGAGAAGCAAGTCGGCAGCGGGCCGGATCAGAAAATGGTCGGCAACATTCCTTACACGCCACGTGTGAAGAAGGTGCTCGCGCTCGCTGGCAAGGAAGCCAAGGCGCTGAGCCATTCCTACGTGGGCACTGAGCACATCCTGCTCGGCCTGCTGCGCGAGGGGGAAGGCGTGGCGGCACGCGTGCTGAAAAATCTCGAGGTGGACATCGAGCGCACGCGTAACGAAATCCTCAAGGAACTCGATCCGAATTTCGCCCCGCCGGACGGCGAGCAGGATGCTCCGCAGGAAGCTCCAGCCGGCGGGAGCAAGAAGGACGGCAAGACGCCAGCCCTTCGCGCATTTGGCCGCGACCTCACGGAGTTGGCGAAAAAAGGCGACATGGATCCTGTGATCGGTCGTGCGAACGAAATCGAGCGCGTCATCCAAATCCTCTGCCGCCGCACGAAGAACAACCCCGTGCTCATCGGCGAAGCTGGCGTCGGCAAAACCGCAATCGTCGAAGGTCTCGCACAGGAAATCGCATCCGGCAACGTGCCCGAGCTTTTGCGCGACAAAAAAGTCATCACGCTCGACCTCGCCCTCATGGTCGCTGGCACGAAATACCGCGGCCAGTTCGAGGAGCGCATCAAAGCTGTGATGGACGAAATCCGCCGCACGAAAAACGTCATCCTGTTCATTGACGAGATGCACACCATCGTCGGCGCAGGCAGTGCGGAGGGCGCGATGGACGCGAGCAACATCCTCAAGCCCGCGCTTTCACGCGGCGAATTGCAGTGCGTCGGCGCGACCACGCTCAACGAATTCCGCAAATACATCGAGAAGGACGCCGCACTCGAACGCCGCTTCCAGCAGGTGAAAGTGGAGGCGCCGAGCGTCGCGGACACCGTGCTTATTTTGAAAGGCATCCGCCACAAATACGAAGCGCATCACAAAGCGCGCATCACCGACGAGGCGCTGCAAGCCGCAGCCGAACTGAGCGACCGCTACCTCACTGGCCGCTTCCTGCCCGACAAGGCGATTGACGTGATGGACGAAGCCGGCTCCCGCGCTCGCATCGCCTCGATGACACGCCCGCCGGACATCAAGGACATCGAAAAAGAAATCGAAGCCATCAAGGCGCAGAAGGAAGGCGCGATCAAAGCTCAGGACTTTGAAAAGGCCGCCTCGCTCCGCGACACGGAGAAGCAAGCGAAGGATCACAAGGACACCGTCATCAAAGAATGGGAAAAGAAGCGCGAAGAAAAAGACATCGTCGTCACCGAGGACGATATGCGCGTCGTCGTCGCCAAGTGGACCGGTGTCCCGCTGCATCGCATGGAGCAGGCGGACAACGAAAAACTTCTGCGCATGGAAGTCGAACTGCGCGACAAAGTCATCGGCCAGACCGAAGCCGTCGTCGCCGTCGCCAAGGCGCTGCGCCGCTCGCGTGCTGATCTCAAAGACCCGCGTCGTCCGATTGGCGCGTTCATTTTCCTCGGCCCGACCGGCGTCGGCAAAACCTACCTCGCGCAAACGCTCGCCGAATATATGTTCGGTGACCGCGACTCGCTCATCCAAATTGACATGAGCGAATACCGCGAGGAGCACACCATCTCGCGCCTCGTCGGTTCGCCTCCCGGATACATCGGCCACGAGGAAGGCGGTCAGCTCACTGAGCAGGTCCGCCGTCGTCCGTATTCCGTCGTGCTGTTCGACGAGATCGAAAAAGCGCACCCGAACGTCCTGCACCTGCTCCTGCAAGTGCTGGAAGAGGGCAAGCTCACCGACGCGCTCGGACGCAAAATTGATTTCCGCAACACCATCATCATCCTCACGACGAACATCGGCGCGGAGCAGATGAAACGCACGAGCATGGGCTTCGGTGCGACGAAGGAGGACGGCAGCTACGACACGCTGAAAAGCAAAGTGATGGTTGAGGCGAAAAAGATGCTCAAGCCCGAGTTCATCAATCGCTTTGATGACCTCATCGTCTTTCACCAGCTCGCGAAAGAAGACCTGCACAAGATCGTGGACCTCGAAGTCGCCAAACTCACCGAGCGCGTCCGCCAGAAAAACATCAAGCTCGTGCTCGACGACGGCGCGCGCGATTTCCTCATCGAAAAAGGCTACGACCCTGCATACGGCGCGCGTCCGCTCCGTCGTGCGGTGGAAAAATACATCGAAGACCCGCTCGCCGAGGAGTTGCTCAAAGGCACGATCAAGTCAGGCGACACAGCCAGCGTGAGCGCCACAAAAGACGGCCTCGTCTTCAACGCGCCCACCGGAAGCGCGGAGACAGAAACAATTGTTGCCAAGTAGCAGTTGCTGGGTAGCGTGACCGCAGAGTCCAATTCCTCCTCCGAGGGCTGGCGAGCATTCCCCGAAAGCTCGCCAGCCCTTTCTCTTTGCAGAAGAAAGCGCGGACGAAGCTTTCGTAGCGATTACAACAGCTCCGCAATCTGCACCGCATTCAGCGCAGCGCCTTTGAGGAGCTGATCGCCGACGACCCAGAATGCGAGTGCGTTATCCAGCGCGCAATCCATACGGATGCGTCCAACCTGACAGTTGTCGCGTTCGGCTACATTCAGCGGAAGCGGGTAAGTGTTGCTCTTTGGATCGTCCACGATGTCGAGGCCTGGAGCTTTCGCGAGCGCGACGCGTGCAGCTTCGACGGTGATGGTTTTTTCAAACTCCGCTGTGACGGCAACCGAGTGCGCACGATACACGGGCACTCGCACACAAGTCACCGATGCGCGGAACGACGGATGATGCATGATGCGCCGTCCTTCGTTCTGCATTTTCATCTCCTCCTTCGTGTAGCCGCTATCGAGGAAGCTATCCACATGCGGCAGCACGTTAAACGCGATCTGATGCGGATACACCTTCGACACAACAGGCCGTCCCTCGGAAATCGCGGCGACCTGCGCACGCAATTCCTCGATGGCCTGCGCGCCCGTCCCACTCACCGCCTGGTAGCTGGATGCGATGACGCGCTTCACGCCGAACGCCTGATGCAGCGGCCATAGCGCCATGAGCGTAATCGCCGTCGTGCAGTTGGGATTCGCGATGATGCCACGGCTCGCCTTCACGTCGGCACCGTTGATTTCAGGCACCACGAGAGGCACGTCGGCATCCATGCGAAATGCGGAGGAATTATCCACAACAACCGCGCCAGCCTGCGTGGCAAAAGGCGCGAACTGCTTCGAGATGGAACCGCCTGCGCTGAAAAGCGCGACGTCCACTCCTGCAAAAGATTTTTCGGTTAGCTCCTCGATGACCACCTCGCCACCCTTGAATGGCAGCCGCTTGCCCGCCGATTTCGCCGACGCGAGCAGCGTCAATTTTCCAACGGGGAAATTGCGCTTCTCAAGAGTCTTCATCATCTCGACTCCGACGGCTCCAGTGGCTCCAACGATGGCTACATGCAGGTTCTTACTCATAAT
>CAIYUV010000092.1 GCA_903929475.1 uncultured Spartobacteria bacterium | reverse complement strand
TGGGTTAGGTTTAGTGGATCATAGATTGTTCCCCCCGAGCCGGGGTTTCAGGGGGCGGCGGAACGCCCCCTGAGTTTTCCTGCGGCGCGTAGCGCGTTGTTTTTGTTGGGTCGTGCCGCAGTGCTGGCTCGTTGGCCTGCGTTGCGTTTGCGTTTTCCATACAGCCTTGAGCGGGATGACGGAACCACGCGGGCTCCAAGCTCCGATTCGAGCGGCAGCGTTCCTTTCCACCGCCCGCGTAAAAAGGCGTTGCCTTCACGCGGTGCGATGGAAAGGGGCTGCGCCCATCCAGGTAATCCGAGGACTCCGGGGTGGCGCTCAAGCGGCGATTACCGACCACACTAAACTGACGACAGTCGCTCGCGCGGCTGCCAGCTGCAGGGCTTCGATCGGGTAATCCACCGTTGGAAAGGTTTTGCACGGGTTTGGGTGAAAGGGTGGTTATGCGGCCATGGCGACGGCTTCGATGGCGGCGAGGCTGTCGTCCTCCCGCGCGGGTTTGGGTTTGAGGCCGATGGCTTCCAGCGTGGTGCGCCCGGTGTTCAGGCGCCACAGGTCTATGAAGAGGAGGCGCACGCAGGCGATGGCTGCTTTCTTTTTGCGCACGCTGCTGCCGCGTTTGTCGCGCAGGATGTCGCCGTGTTTGGCGAAGCCGCGCCATTGGGGGTTCCAGCGGAGCATTCGCCAGATGGCCTCGAGCAGTGCGCTGCGGATGCGGCGGTTGCCCTGCCGGTCTATGTTGCCGAGGACCTGACCTTCGCCGGTGCTGTGTTCGCTGGGGCTGCATCCCACGAAGCTGCCGGCCTGCTTGCGGTTCTTGAAGCGGTGCCAGTCCATGACTTCGCCATCGAGCATCGCGGCGGTGAGGTCGCCAAGGCCGTGCGGCTGCTGCGCGGCGGGCTTGGGTGCGAGGGTGGCGATGGCGTCGTCGAGTGCGAGGATTTGGTCGTGCACGTAGAGGGCGTG
The DNA here is from genome assembly GCA_903929475.1 of uncultured Spartobacteria bacterium. Taxonomy (GTDB): domain Bacteria; phylum Verrucomicrobiota; class Verrucomicrobiia; order Chthoniobacterales; family Chthoniobacteraceae; genus SXWH01. Next base: position 2,398 of record CAIYUV010000092.1, on the reverse strand, counting down.
TTCGCGCATTTTCTCGAGCGCGTCGCGCAGCCACGCGTGCCCGCTGCGGGTGAGCAGTTCGGCAAAGCGCGGCCACGTTTTCCTGCCCCACCAGCACTCGGGGGCGGCTTCGATGCCGTGATCGTAAATCAGCCCGCGCCCTTGTCCTTCGATGCGCCCGCGATGGCCGATGAGTTGTGCGCGGTGCCGCGTGAGGAAGCGCCGCTGCTGCTCCTCGGGCGAAGGTTCGCGCACGATGCGCCCGCTTTTTTCATCCCCATGCACCACGCGCCCGGCCACCAGCCGCGCCAGCGCCGCCGCGTCGCGCTGGTTGGTCTTGCGCTTGCCCGTGAGCGCCTCGGTCGCAAACGTAAAAACCTCCGCACCCGCTTCGCGCAGTTGCGCCTGAAACCGCCACCCAAATCCGCACGCCTCCACGCCCACGGCGACGCGCCACCCGCGCACGATGATGTCTTCGACAAGCACCACAACGTCCGCACGGCTCAGCGTGATCGTCCCCGCCACGCTCTCCGCGCCCACTTGGATCGCGAGGCACGCGCCCGCCTTTTCCAAGTCGCCGCCGATGCAAATCGGAGCACGCTGCGCAGAATCGGTGTGGAGTTTTTCCAACACGCAAAGCCGCCGCAAAAGCGATGGCATCCGCTCGATGACGGTGGCGCGTGGTGTTTGTGTGAATGGTTTGAGTTGGTAGGTTTTCATGATTGAAGCGCTCTCCCTTTTCCGCTCCTCTCCACTCCAGCAATGTTCTCTTCCCTTCCATTCATGCCTCTAACGGCTCCGGCTGTCACGGCCCGTGCTTCCGCCGCCGCCTTTCCACCCACCATGCACGGGCCGCGCCAGCCTCCGCCGTCGCTGAGCTTGGGGTCGTTAGGCGACTCACGCATCATGCTCTCCGACGGAGCGCTTGCGCGCCCTGGCACTTCTATTTTGCCGACTTGAGCTGTCGCTCGATGCTTTTCGGACGGATGGTAAAAAAGTCGCGAATCCTTTTGATCTGATTCGGGTATTCGGCACCGGCCTTCGCATCCACGCTGGTGATGGCCGGCTGGAGGAGGGCCTGGAGTTCGTCGATCCGCTTGAGCCATTTTTCCGTGTTCATGATCGTGGTGTTGATCTCCGCCATGCGCTGCAAATACTTGGCCTTGCCCTCGGGGGTGTTATAGACGGCGCTGGCGACCATGCCTTGCATCGGCGGAACGAGCGAACCTTGGTCGGGATTGCCAAACTCCTGGTCCAGGCCCGATGGCAGAAAGACCAGCTTGTTGCGCTTGGGATCGTGATAAACGCGGTAGTTGCACTTGTGGAAGACATAGCCGTCCCAGTCCCCGAGAATGGCCTGGATGCAGAAGCCGCTGATGAAAACATCCATGTCGAGCAGTTTATCGAGCAGCTCCCAGCGTTTCTTGGCATCGGGTTCGCGGCAGGCGGCAACCAAAGCCTTGAGGTCGGCGCGGTCTTTCACATCGCCCTTGCCACGCAAAAGTTCGAGCGGATTGTCGATATCTCGCTGCCAGATGTGGACGCCACCTTCCAGTGATCCCCCGTCATAAAAATTGCCGGTCGGGTCAGGGAAGTTCCTTTTGAAAAAGTGGGAGTCGTAACCTTCCTTCAAACAGTAGAAGCCTTTGGGCTGGCCGTTGAGCGTGACGATGGCGTGTTTGATGCGCAGGGCGGGCACACCTGCGGCGCGGAGCATTTCGTTGGAGATGAGTTCCGAGATGTAGCTGCCATCCTGCGCCTCATTCATGAGATACCACTTGCCCATGCCGTGAAAGTTCAACTTACCTTCGAACTTATCCATGTTGATGGTGAAGCCGGCTTTTTCCCCGATGGGGCGGAAGCTGCCGAGCCCACCACGAAGATGAACACCGACCCCCGGATAGACATTGCCCCCCTCGGTGATGGTGGCCTTAGCATACTTCCGAGGCTCGGCGGCCAGTTGAGAGAGCGGCTTGACTACACCGGGGGAGGGCTCGATGACGACTTGGATGCTGGCTATCGCTTTGTTTTTAAAGTAAGCGTCAATTTCCGCGTCCGCCTTTTTGGCCTTCAGGTCAGCTTCTTCCTTCGTCGGCTTCTTTAATGGTTCCGCACCGGCGGCGGGATGTTCCAGCAAATTGGCGGCGGCTAACGAAATCAATAAACTCAAAATTATCGCGGATTTATTTTGCATGGTAGGGGGAGTAAGCTGGCGGAGGAATAGACCGTCAACTGGAATCTCGATGATCTCGGTTACACTGACTACTGCTAGGAAATTGCTTTCGCGCCCGCCGCACCGGAAACGGTCAGAACCGGGACGGGCGTCGGGGAGTGAGGGGGGCTGGCGTTTATCCCGAACGCCGCGATTGAATAGAGGCGTTTTGCGCGGCGAGGACGGTGGTATGGGAGTTTGTGAAGA
>CAIYUV010000091.1 GCA_903929475.1 uncultured Spartobacteria bacterium | reverse complement strand
GTGATAGACATCACCTTCCGCAACGCGCGCGGCATCCCGGCTGTCTTCCTCTACGACCCGGTCGGCCAGCGCCTAGCCACCGCACACCCCGCCGATAATGCGGAAAGCCTCAGCGCACTCTCCGCCGAGTTTGAAAAAGCCAATGCCGCCCTCGGCGACGCGCTCATCGTGCAGGCAGCGCCGAACCAAATGCAATTCGCGCCGAAGGAACTCCGCGTGAAAGCCGGGGCGAAAGTCCGACTCATTTTCGAAAACCCCGATCTCATGCTGCACAATTTCGTGCTGCTCTCACCCGGAGCTGAGGACGAAGTCGGCACGCTTGCCGACAAACTCGCCGCCCAGCCCGACGGCCTCGCAAAAAACTACCTCCCCGATTCCACAAAAATCCTGCAATCCACCCCACTCGTGCAGCCGAAACAAAAAGCTGAACTCGCTTTCACCGCCCCGACTACTCCCGGAAATTACCCATACATTTGCACCTTTCCAGGTCACTGGCGCATCATGCGCGGCGTGCTCGTGGTGGAGTGAGATTTTGCTTCGTTAACGTTTCGCCACTGGCAAATCCGCATAGACGATCTCCGAGCCGAAGACACTCTTTACGACGGAAAGCACCTTGCCTTCGCGCGAAATGATTTCGCTGAAGCCGAAGCCGCGCCATTTCTGCGGTTCGTCCACGCTCCAGTTCGCTGCGATGATATGGTGTTTGAAGTCGTCATGCACCTGCCCCGGCAGGATGTGGTAAAACCATTCTGCGGGATAATCCTCATCAGCCCATGCGGTCGGATATAGCAGCGCCCACAAGTGCCTGCTGCGATATTTTTTCACGACATGGTGAATGTCGAAACACACGGCCAGCCCCACGCGCCCATACTCGGTGTCGAAGGTCTGAAGCCCACGGTCGCCGGGCGTCGCCCACGATTTTTCCGCCTGAGGCCACGGCTCCAGTTTGCGGTAGTGTGCAACGATGTCGCCACGCGGGCCGGCGAGGCAGACGGTGTTAAAATAGCGTGATTTCCCGGTGCTGTCGTCTACTTCGATGAATGGAATGGTGAGATAAATTCCGAGTTCCTTCGCGAGATGGCAAAAGTGTCGCGTTGTTGGCCCGGGCACTCGTTGCGCAATAGAAACCGGACTGCGCCCCACGTATTCGTCCTCGATGGGCCATCCGGGGATCTGCCAGTTCGTCTTTCCATTCTGTGACAAATAGCCGGTGATGCACAACTCAGGTAAAACCACGATCTTTGCGCCGTTGCGCGCTGCCTCTCTGACAAGTTTCTTCACCTTCCGGGTGTTTGCCGTTACATCGCCCATCTTTGATGAGCACTGCACCGCCGCGACTTTCACGGTCTGCGGTTGAGGTGTGGTATTTCCGAGCGCGAGCAGATTTATCGCGAAAAAAATCACGGCACTCACGCATTGGCGGAGTGTTCGTCCGCCGGGTTTCACGCATTGGAGAATTGCGCCTTTGCCTGTCAGGAAAGCAGCGGGAAATTTCATGCGGTTACGTTGGCGTTCCGCGCTACCGTGTCAATCGTGCCTGCTCACATTTCCATCGCGCACGATGAAAGTGCTGCCATCATCGCCAGCCGAAAAACTGCCGCAATGTTCAGACCACTCCTCGCTCTCGTGCTCACCATTTCCGCCGCCATCGCCGAGCCTCTGAAAATCCTGCCTCTTCCTGGCGAAGTATTCACTGTCTCGGAGCACACGGCCTTTATCATCCCGGGAAAAATTGACCCCGCCGCCAAGTCGAAGCCGTGGGTGTGGTATGCGCCGACGCTTCCGAATCTTCCCGGCAACGAAGAACGCTGGATGTTCGAGCAATTCATCGCAGCAGGAATCGCCATCGTTGGCATTGACGTGGGCGAATCCTACGGCAGTCCGGCGGGGCGCAAACTCTTCACCTCTCTCTACGACGAAATGATCGGCAGGCGCGGCTATTCCAGCAAGCCCGTCCTCATGGGCCGCAGTCGTGGCGGATTGATGACACTTTCATGGGGCGCGGGAAATCCCGACAAAGTTGCAGCATTCGTCGGTATCTACCCCGTCTGCGACATCGCCAGCTATCCCGGCATCGCTAAAGCCGCCGGAGCTTATGGCATGACGCCCGACGAACTCCGCGCCCACCTCGACGAACACAATCCCGTCGCCCGCCTCGCCGCGCTTGCCAAAGCTCGTGTTCCACTTTTTGCGATCCATGGCGACGCCGACAAACTCGTGCCGCTCGCTTCCAACTCCGCACTCGTCAAAGAGCGATACACCGCCCTCGGGGGGAACATGGAACTCATCATCCCCGCAGGACAGGGGCACAGCATGTGGAGTGGATTCTTCCAGTGCCAGCCGCTTGTGGACTTTGTCAAAAAACACGCCACGCAGCCGTAGGTAAATGCGCTCGCTGTGCCTACTGGTGTCTGGCCTTTTCGGCGATGACTCGGTAGTAGGTCTGGACGGCTTCCTGATAGTCGGCGGAGATTGTCTCGGACTGGCCTTTGGTGAGTTGCTCGGCGAGTTTCCTTGGTAATTTTCCCCACTCGCCTTTTTTCATCGCGCCAAGATCGGCGACGGCAGTTGGTGAGCCGGGAGCTGTCAGGTCTGCGCCTTTTTCGGATTTGGGCGTGGGCTCTCCGGGCATCGGAGGCATGGGCGGGCCGGGCATCGGAGCGCCGGGGATTTTCATGGGCTTTCCTTTTTTGCCGGGAACCATGGACATGCCGGGGAGGGGGGCTTTTCCGGGCATCTTGCCGGCTTTGCTCGGCATATCCGCGTCGGAAGGCATGGGAGGTTTGGTATCGGTGGGTGGAGCGTCGGACGGCGGCATATCGCCCTGTTCGGATTCGGAGGGGTTGAGTGCTTGATCGAGTGCATCAAGGTCGCGCGCGTCTTGTTGCTGGTCGGCGGGCGGTGTGTCTGACGGGGTGGAGATGTTGGCGTCGCTGGTGTTGGGGATCTTGCCTGCGTCTTTGAGGGATTGGAGGAGTTGGGTGAGTTTGGCGATGGCTGTTTTAACGGGAGGAAGTGCGTCGGTGGCCTGCTGTGAATCGCGGATGGCCTTTTCAGCGTTGGTGATTTCCTTGTGCGCTGCGTCGGCAATCTGCGCGGCGATGTCGGAGAGAGCTTGTCCGGCGTCGGATTTTCCGAGACGTCCGGCGTGACGTCCGGCGCGTGCGGCGTCGGCTGCGGCATCGAGCGTGTCGCTTTTCACGGTGAGTTGTTCGCGCGCTGCGAGGGCGAGCTTGATATTGGATGGTGGATTCGCGGGGATTGTCGCCAATGCGGTGAGTCGTTCGCGGGCGAGGTGAGATGCGCTTTGCGCACGGCGTGCGGCGTCCATTGCGTGCTGGGATTTTTCAGCGGCTGCGAAGAATTGCAGGTGGGATTGCTCGGTCACGTCCTGCAGTTCACCGGCCTTGGCGGCTTCGGTTTTTGCAACGCTGGCGGCGGAGTTGGATTCGTTGTGCGACTGGGCGGCGGCCTGGATGAATAACTCGACGATTTTATTGAGCCCGGTGATTTCGTTTTCGGCTTCGGCGGCTGTGCGGGCGCTTTCGATTCGCTGTGCGGACTGCACGAGCTGCGCGCCCATTGGCAGCGTGGCAGCGGCTTTTTCAACGGCGGCTCCGGCGCGTTCGAGAAGTGGCTTCACGGTTGTTCCCTCAACGAGTTGACGTGCAGTTTCCGCCGCAGTCTGCGCGTCTGTCGCAAGTGCGAACGCGAGGTTGGCGGCTTCGAGCGTGCTCAGTCTGGTGTTGGGATCTTTGTCCTGCAAAATCTGGCCTTCGATGCGGCCGCCTGCTGCTGTTTCTGCCTTCAGGGCGCGTTCGAGTGCCTCGATGGCGACGGCGACGGCGTCGCGGGCGATCTGATCGAGTTCCTGTCGCATTTCGGTGCTGGTTGGCAGTTTCCCTTCGAGGGCATTGAGTTGATCCTGCTGGCTCTGCCCCGCCTGTTCTGCGTTCTGCTGGGCCTTGTTGTATTGCTTGTCGAGGTCTTCCTTGATGCCGAGATCCGTTTCTGTTTTGCGAAGTGCGTCGCGGCTGTCCGCGACATCCTTGCCTTGTTCGAGCGCGGCGTAGTGGCCGGCGATTTGATTGAGGACGTCCACGATCTTCTGCTCGTCCTCCACGGCGACATCGAGGTCAGTCTGCTGCTGTTCGGCATCCGTCCCGCGCGTGACGTCTAGCAGTGCCTGTTCTGCGTGTGGCGGCGGGTCCTTGAGCATGGCAAGCGTGTCCTCGGCGTCGCGCATCCGCTCGCGGTCGTTTTTGATCAAAACGCTGCGCTCATTGGCGTCGGCGCGGATGAGGTCCTTGAGCATTTCGATGCGCGTGTTGATTTGCTGCTGGCGGACATGTTGCGGGCGTGCTGCGTCTGCGTTGTCAGCCGGCTTCGCGGTGGATGCTTTCAGCGCAGTCTGGTTGGTGTCCTTTTTCAACTCGCCCTCCTCCTTTGCGAGTGCCGCTGCGAGATCGCTGACTTTCGGTGTGAGCGACGCGAGGTTCTGTCGCGCGATGTCCATCGGTGTGCTCAGTTTGGAAAGTGCGGCCCTGATTTTTGCGGCGACCGGCTCCAACTGACTCCTCATGCCGAGCGGCGAACGCCCGTATTTCATCCGTTTCGGCGTGCTCATTTCGGACATGACCTCGGCGAAAGGTTTGCTGCGTGGAATTTCCTCCAGCAAAGCCACTGCGGCATCCACGGCTTTGCGCGCTTCGGCGTCCTTTAGATCGAGCGCTGAGAGCTGGCCGGGGGCCATTCCGATACGAACTGCGATCCATGCCCAATCGCGCGGCGCAGCGGTGCGCGCGTGCGGCCTGCGGATTTCCCAGCGTTCCATCGCGATGAGCGCATCCATGCCGTCCGCGAGTTCCTGCAAATTGTGGCCGCCTTCGAGAATCCTCATGCTTTGATCGAGCACATCGAGACGCGCTGCTGTTTTTTCCGCGCCGTCGCCGTGTGAAAGTGCTGGCAGCGACATCATGACGACGCTGGCCTTGCGGAGTGCGGCGAGGAATGCGTTGTCCGCAACGGCACGGACTTCTTCGAGGTCGGCGTGGCTTCGGAAAATGTCGCCCGTGTTGCTCCAGAGCGCCTCGCTCAACGCCGCGCGTTCTTCGGTGGAAAGTTTTTCCACGTTGGAAATTGCGGCCAGATTCTGACGCAGCCTCTCGATGCAAAGATAAGTCGGCTCCGTTTCCTGCATGAGCAGTTGGTGGATGAAGGATGAGAGCTCCGGGGGTGTTTCCTTCGTTGTGATCGGAACCCTGTCTGCGAGAATGGTGCGCTCCATCGCGTGTCCGGCGAGACGGACGCGCGCCGTCCTGGCATCCCATGCGACGCGACCAAGATGATCGTTCAATCCTTTAAATACATCCGGCAGGTCTTCGTCCGGCTTGTTTGCGTTGAGCGCTTTTTCGACATCCGCCCTCGTGTAGTCGAAGTAGGCACCCTTGAGGATATTTTCAGCATCCGTCGCAATCGGGCTGCCGCTTTCCTTCAGCGATTTTAGAACGCCGTCGAGGCCCTTGCTGATGCCGAGCACAGTGCGCAGCTTGTTCGAGATTTTCTCCCACGCCGCCGGTGTGCTTGGGAAAACGGCCATGGACTGCACGCGGCGCTGGTCGGTGTAGAGCATCATGCCCACCTCGAACACCACGTCAATTTGCTCGCCCGAGAGGTTGAATAGATACGCATCACCGGCGAGGTCGCCCATTGCTTTGACATGCGTTGCGATATCGCGGACATCGGCGACGAGTGGCTTTGTCGAAGGCTTCGAGAAATTCGCGTTGATGAGGTCCGCGAGTTTGATGGCGCGTTGCACTTCGCCGCTGTTGATGCGGCTGAGGAAGCGGCCCAGCATCACGAGGTCGGAGCTTTCATGGTTGCATGGCGCGTCGCGCAGCGGGGTATCCAGTGCGACCCACGCCTCTGAGAGACGCGATTCGTAATTGCGAAGCGAAGTGGCGAGTGCGGCAGCGGCTTCCTTCGGACTTTGGTCTGCATCGTCCGTGGTTTTTTCGGATTTGAGATGAGCAATGCGTGCCGCTTCCTCCAGCGCCGTGCCCGCAGTGGTCAGTGCCTTCATCGTATCGGCGAGTTTCCTTCGGCTATCGAGTCCGTTGAGGCGTTTCATTTCGAGATTCGCCGTCTGCACCACGATCTGGATCGTGCGCGACTCGGCCCTGCTGCCGTTGAAATCCGTGGCGACGAGCTTGGTGGCGATCACATCGTTCGCCTTCACCTTTTCGTCGGAGAGATCCCATTCACGCTCCACACCGGCAGCGAGACCGCCGTCCTGCTTGAGCACAAATTCCTTCCACTCGCCTTCGTTCACCTTCACCCATTGCGAAATTTTTGCGAGACCCACATCGTCCTTCGCCAGTCCGTCAACGTGGATGACCTCGTCCGCAGGCGAAACGATGTCGGTTTCCGGCTCGTTGATGCGAACTTCGGGGATGAGGTCGGGAATCACGCGCAGGTCACATTCGGGGCTGTATTTGTTTTCAAAGCCGGTCTGCTCGGCGATGAGATAAGCGTGGTAGTTCCCGGATTTTTTCATCGGGAAACGCGCCGTCAACCGTCCGTCCGGCAGCTTCTTTAACGGGATGCGAAGTTCATTCGCGCCCTGCACCATTCGCAGTTCGCCCTCCTTCACCGGCTGGCTGACTTTGATTTTCAACTCCACCTCCGCACCCTCCAGTGCAGCGAGATCTCCGCTGGACTCAGTCACCGTCTTCGTCGGGATTTTCGAGTAAGCAGGGTAGTGGTAGGTTTTTTCAAACGCCTCCTCGAAGGGGCGCGCGACTGCGGTCAGTTGATAACGCTGCGTCAACGCATCGCCCGCCTGAATCCGGTAAATCACATTGTCGCGCCCCACTTGAATCATCGTCGCAAACTGGCCGTTGCCCTGCGGCGTCAACTCCACAACGCGGCGTCCATCAGTCGCGCTGTCCGTTTCAATCATCGCCTTCTGCGCCGTCTGGCCTTCGAGCTTGATCACCAGCCGCACGGCATCGCCCTGCGCCACCATCCGGTTGGGCGGGGCTGGCTCGACGATGACGACCTGCGTCGTGGACACGCGGTCCAGATTCGCCCCCGGCATCAACGCCCGCAGCAGCAATGCACCGAGGCGGAAATCGCTGATCGTCATCAACGCCAGCACCGCCACAAAAATCACCGCCACAATCGCGAGCGAGCGTTTGATCAAAGCCACCGGCAGCAGCGACTTCACCTCCAGCCCCTGCATCCGCGCTGAAACATCCGTCCGCAACAACTCGCGGAATTGCTCCGAGTCGAATACCTTTCCGGCGGACTCATTCAACTCCACCGCGGAGAGCAAATCTTCGCGCAACTTCGGTTCCGCGTGCTCCACGAGCCGCGCGATTTGCCGTTCATTGGGCGCATGGACGAGCTGGTAAATGCACTGCCTCCACGCAATCACGAGCACCGCCCCGTAAGCCACTGAGCTGAGCGCCCAGCGCATCCAGTCCGAGAGGAAAAAATGAAAATCAACCGCCGCGACCACCACCATCGTCGCAATCAACATCGCCACCGCAGAGAAAATGCCACGCAGCATGATGAGCGAGCGCCGCCGTGCCGCGAATGCCCTGAGCTTTTGAAGGATGACCGGGTCGAGGTGGTTTTTCACGTAAAGAAGGCTGGCAATGTGGCTATTGCCTCACGTCAATCAGAGACCTCCCGAATTCTTTGGTGTTATTCCAGCTTCCAAACATCACGCCCTGCGCCTGCAAACGCCGCTGGCCTTCACCACGAAGGTCATGAAGCGTGGCGCGCGCATGCTGTGCGAGGCAGCGTTTATTTGTGCGAGGAAATCCCGCGCGGGTGCCGATGGCGGGGAAGCGGAGGTGCTAGTTGCGTGTGACGGCCGTGATGGAGCTTGCCACGGTCGGTTTCAGTGAGCTGGCTTTCACTGAAACGTGCATTCCTTTTTTGAGCTGGCCAATTTTTACTTGCTGGCCATCCACAAAAATCAGGGTGTCTCCGTCGGTTTGGTAGGTCTTCGCTCCTACGGTGACTGCGTTGCCGGAAACATTGGAGATCGCAGTGCGTGCGCTGCTATCTATGTTTTTGCCCTTCATGAAAGTCATGGTGGTGCCGCCGCCGCTGAAGATTCCGCCGGAGCGCGGGCAATTGCCGTTGGGGCATCCTGCCGAGGCGGTTTGCGCGGCGAGGAGGGAGAGGATGGCGATGGGAAAGAGTAGTGAGGTGGATGCTTTGTTCACGATGTCGCATCTATGCCATTTTAGAAATTGTGGCAATGTCATTATCTGCGCCGGGAGGTGGTGAGGGCGGCTGTTTTTGGCGATTTACTCCTCGACTTGTGCGCCGGTGTAGATGGCGGCGTCGAGGCGGGTGAGGGGACGCCTGGCCATCCAGCAGATGCCGGGGTAGGCGAGGACGCGGAAGAGAGGTGAGCTTCCGCCTCTCGATTCATTGCCCCCTTGGTTATCGTGAATAGAACCGCGAAGCGGCTATGCAGCGAAGCCAAGCAAACGGAGCGCGCCCCTTGAGAGTGGCGAGTGTCGGGTGGCGGGTCGTTCCGACGGGTGGGAGGTCTGCGTGTTTATGTTGCGGTGACTGGTGACTGGTGACTGGTGAATGGTGAATGGTGAATGGTGCGGGCACCCGGTCCATAGCGTCCATGGAGCCAAGAGCACAGATATGGCTTGCTCATATACTTCCCGAACCACTGGCAGACACGCCACTCCTCTCCCCGCAAACAAACGGAGCGCGCCCCGTTAAAGAGCGCGCCCCGCTGTGCGGAAAAAACATCCGTGTCCATCCCTGACATCCGTGGTCAATCATCCGCGTGCATCCGTGTGGCCTACGGGCTCACCGTCACCTTCGCCACATCGGTCCAGTCGCCATTGGGCGTGCCCTTGTCCCAGAAGCACATGCGGTATTCGCGCACTTCGGGCGTGCCGGGGGCGAGCAGCGGACGCTCGTCCGTGTAGGGGCTTTCGGTGTCAATGCCCGTGAACTCCCATGCGCCGCCATTGCGACG
>CAIYUV010000090.1 GCA_903929475.1 uncultured Spartobacteria bacterium | reverse complement strand
TTCAAAGGGATGACGCATTCCTTCAAAGGGATGACGTATTCCTTCAAAGGGATGACGCATTCCTTCAAAGGGATGACGCATTCCTTCAAAGGGATGACGCATTCCTTCAAAGGGATGACGCATTCCTTTAAAGGGATGACGCATTCCTTCAAAGGGATGACGTATTCCTTCAAAGGAATGACGCATTCCTTCAAAGGGATGACGTATTCCTTCAAAGGAATGACGCATTCCTTCAAAGGGAAGGCTTAGAGAAAGTTATCCCAGCCCACTCTATGGCTTTCCCGGTCACAGGGCTGATGATTTCCCGCTCCAAGAAATATCACTCCACCCATGACCTATTTTCCTTTTGACGAATGAGGGATGCTGTTCTATAGGGAAAACCGTGTATTGCCTGTGGAAAAGCAGGTTTTCCCCGCCCTCCGCAGCGCTTTCGAGTGCAACAAGAACAACAAAAAACAACCAAGGAGCTAAGCCATGCCTATTATCAAAGTATCACTGGCCTTTGCAAAAGGGACCGATTTCTCCGTCGAGAAGCTCGCAGGAATCCTTCTCGTCTCACTGTATGGGAATGCCAATTTCCCAACGCCACCCTTCGCCAGCACCGTGCTGGCTACTGCGCGCACTGAATTCCTGGATGCCATTGACGCGCAGGAAAACGGCGGCAAGGCGGCCACGGTGGTAAAGAACAACAAAAAGGAGGCGCTCATCGCTCATGCGTCAACTCGCCGACTATGTGGAGACTGCCAGCGCCAACGACTTGGCCAAGCTGTATACCAGCGGCTTTAGCGCCGCGAGCACGAACCGCGCACCCGTGCATTTGGCAAAGCCAGTCATCAAAAATATAAAGCCAGGCATGAGCGGCCAGTTGCTCGCGCAGGTGACGCGCGATAAGAACGCGCAGAACTACGAGTCGCGCTGCGCCCTCATCGGCGCAGGCGGCGTGACCGGTCCGTGGCAGGCTGGCGGCATTAGCCGCAAATCCCAAGCAATCCCCGTCAACGGCCTCACGCCCGGCGCGACCTACATCGTGCAAGTCCGCGCCATCGGCGGCAGCGCCGGCTACAGCGATTGGAGCGACTCCGTGAGCCACATGGCCATGTAATATTCCGCCCGCGCTCCAAGCCCCCGCCTTCACCAAGCCGCACGGTTGACGAGCCGTGCGGCTTTGGCATTTTATGAAAGCCAATCAGTCCATTTGCAAAGCCGTGAGTAGCATCGCCGGGGCAGAGATGTCGTTTTCTCTGCTTCCCGCACCTTTTGGCATAAGGGGTGCGGGGTTTACTCATATCCGAATCGGCCAAGGATAGGCCAACCGCGGCAGCCGAAAAGGCAGCGTAGATTCACCTCTGCGCTGCCTACTGCTTTTCTGCGGAAGGGGGATCTGTCTCCATTCTCTCCGCGTCATTTTTCAACGTCTCGGCCTCCGCTTTTTTTCTCCTCGCCGCTGCGACTATGCGCCTGAGTCTTGCAGTAAAACTGTCGCCTTCATTCACCACACCCGCATGTTCACGAGACTGAGGGGCCTCATTCCTGGGGCGAGCGGGGAAATCCACCCCAAAATAGTAGCGGAAGTATCTCAGATATCTATCGGCCTGATCTGCGCTGTCCAATCCCAGCTCTTTGGCGATGTCGCTGATTCGCACACCGGCCTTCCACAATTCTGCAAATCGCGGTCGCAGTGCTTCCCTTCGGGCTGCGTAGGCTGCACGTTCGGGGCTGATGGCGCGCTGTGGCCGCACCCTGGGAGTAGCGCTGTGTGTGCGACTGTAGGTGAAGATGCCCTCCTTGTTGGCGATAGTGCGGACGCATTCGCGCGTGACGCCATATTTTTTGCCAATGGCCATGAGGGATGGAAGCTTGCCGGCGCGCAGATCGGCGCGCAGTTCTTCACGTTGTTTTAGAGTGAGCTTGCCGGGGAGGATCGTGCCTTTGGGGATTCCCCGCTTGTTGATTGGAACACCGAGTTTCTCCAGCGTTTCCCTTACATATTTCATTGAGCGATTTATCAAGGCGGCGACTTTCTTCAACGATTTGCAGGAGAGATAGAGCCGGGCGATTTCCTCATCAGAAACGTGCTGATTTTCAGTTGTGTGGGGCATGGGGTGAAATTGAAATGATGCGGCGCAGGTGTCAAGTTGGCGCCGAGATGTGCGGGGGCTGGTAAATGATCGGCTGTCTCCATTCACAAGCCGAGGAGTTTTTCGTAGATGCCGCCGAAGCCGCCGGAGCTGAAGACGGCGATGACGTCGCCGGAGCGGGTGGTTTCGCGGATGCGGGAGACGATGGCGGGCACGTCGGGCTCGGCGAAGACGGGGCGGCCTTTTGCGGTGAGTTCGGTGGCGAGCTTGGCGGGCTCGAGTGCTTCGCCGGGCTGGAATCGCTCGGGGCGATCAATCGGGCCGATGAGTGCGCCGTGGGCGAAGCTGAGGGCTTCGGCGAGCGGGGCGTGTGTTTCGGCGCGGCACATGGTGTTGGCTTTCGGGTCCACGACGGCCCAGACGCGTGCGCCGGGGAATCGCTGCGCGAGTGCCTTGAGTGTTTCGCGGATGTTGGTGGGGTGTTTGCCGAAGTCCTCGATGATTTTTACGCCGTTGCGCTCGCCGCGCAGAATCTGCCGACGACGCACGCCTTTAAATGTGGCGACGGCATTTTCGATGTCGGAAAGTGCGACGCCGTAGTGGTGCGCGGCGGCGATGGCCATGGCGGCGTTGCGCACGTTGAAGTCGCCGAAAAGCGGGAGCGCAAAGCGGGTGTTGAAGAGTGTGAAGACGCTGCCGTGCGGGCCGACTTCGACATGGGTGGCGCGGACGGTGGCGTGTTCGCCGAGGCCGACGGCGAGTCGCGTGGCGGTGCGCGATTGCGCGGCGACTTCGCGGGTGTCGGCGCAGTCGGCGTTGAAAAGGAGGACGCCGTTTGCGGGGAGCACGCGTAGCAGGAGGCCGAAGGCGCGTTTCACTGCGGCGAGGTCGGGGTATATGTCCATCTGGTCCAGCTCGACGGCGTTGAGGATGGCCAGCTCGGGCAGGTAGTGCGCGAACTTCGGGCCTTTGTCGAAAAAGCAGGTGTCGTATTCATCGCCCTCGATGACGACGTGCTCAGCGTCGTGCAGGCTTGCGCCTTGTTCGAGGTCTTCGGCGATGCCGCCAATCATCCACGCGGGATTCAATTTCCCCACGCGCAGAATGTGTGTGAGCAGCGCGGCGGTGGTCGTTTTCCCATGCGTGCCGGCGACGACGAGATTGCGCCGTCCGCGCAGGAAGAAGTGCCGCAGTGTCTCGGGCAGCGAGGCGTAGGGCAGGCGACGATCCAGCACGGCCTCCAACTCCACGTTGCCGCGACCGATGGCGTTGCCGACGACGACGAGGTCGGGCGATGTGAGATTTTCCGCGCGGAATCCCTCGGCGATGGCGATGCCGCGCTCGCGCAGAAAGTCGGACATCGGCGGGAAGACGTTCGCATCCGAGCCGGTGACGGTGTAGCCCTGCTGCTGCATGGCGGCGGCGACCGCGCCCATCGCAGTGCCGCAAATACCGAGGAAGTGGACGTGCCGGATGTCGTGTTTCATTTCGAGAAAGCGCGGAAGCTAGCGAGCGAGGGATGCGCGTGTCGAGAATGCTGGCTTCTCACACTCAGTGTTTCGGTGCGCGCACGGTGTTTTCGTCCATGTCGCGCTGGCGGCGGGAGACGATCTTGTCGGCGATTTCGCCGGCCATTTGCTCGATGAGTAAACGAAGGTGCCCGCCTGCGCGGTAGTCGGCGGGCGCGATGTGGCGGACGCGATCCGACGGGCCGACGAGCTGGTAGCTTTTGCGGAAACTGGTGCGCGATGCATCGCTGGGATTATAGACGGCGATGGCGTGTCCGCCCTGCTGCCGCACGACGGTGAAACACGGCACGTCGGTGGGACCGTCGCCGATGTAAATCATGTGCTCGAACGGCACGGGACGAAGGTCGGAGGGCATGTGGTCGTTCACGTCCTGCGTGTAATCGAGCAGGCCTTTGTTGATGCGGAAAAGGAACTGCGTCTTTTGCGTGTGGCTGATGACGCGGCGCGGAAAGGTGATGCGTCCCTCGCGATCCTCGGCAAATTCACAACCAAACACCGCGCGCACGTAGGGCGCGAGACGCGAGCCATCAATGAGCGCCTTCAGCCCGCTGCTGATGATGTAGTGCTCGACCTTGATGCCGAGTGCTTCGTGCTCCGGGCGGAGGAGGCACGTTTTGAATTCCTCAAACATCTCCGGCAGACCGGGGAAGAAATTCAGCCCTGCACCGAGTTCGCGCAGACGTTTGTTGGTGGGGCGATCGAGTTCGAGGTAGTCGAGCAGCGCTTTCAGGTAGGCGAGTTCGCTGTCGTATTGATCATCACGCACGAGTGACTGGCAGCGCTGCCAGAATTTCGCCGAATCAATGCCAAACGCGGGGAAGAGCACTTCATCCTGCATGTAGTTTGGCGAGAGCGTCTGGTCGTAGTCATAGACGAGCGCGATGGTGTTTTGTGGGACGGACATGGCCGCGTTGTAGCTTGGTTTACTCGGGCTTGGAAACTTGTTTTGCGTTTCAGGATATTGGCCTCAGTGAACGATGTCGTTCAGTGCCGGGGTGAGTTCCGGAAAACGAAAACCAAATCCGTGCTCTGTCGCGACTGCGGGAAGCACGCGTTTGCTGGAGAGAAGTTCGGCGGAAAATTCACGAAGCACGAGGCGCAGCGCCCACGCCGGTGCGTGGAAAAACGCGGGGCGATGGAGTGCGCGTGCGAACGCTTTGGTGAAGTCGGCGTTGCGCACGGGCCACGGTGCGGTGGCGTTGAGTGGACCGCGCACGTCGAGATTTCCTATGGCGAAAAGGAGCATCTCGGCGAGGTCTTCGACGTGAATCCACGGCATCCACTGCCGCCCATTTCCCAAGCGTCCGCCGAGACAAAGGCGGAAAAGCGGGCGCATGAGTCCGAGCATCCCGCCATCGCCGAGCACGTGTCCGATGCGTGGGTTCACGACGCGGCAGAGTGGCGTTGCTGACTCGCGTTCCCACGCGAGGCAGGTCTCGGCCAGAAAGTCCGTGCCCGGCAGTGATTGCTCGGTGAGTTCTTTGTCGCCGCAATCGCCATAGTATCCAATGGCGCTGGCGCTCACGAAAACTTCGGGTGGCTCGGCAAGTGCGCGGATGCCCTCGACGACTCGCCTAGTTCCCTGCACGCGGCTGTCGCGGATGCGTTGCATTTTTCCACGCGTCCAAAGACCCGCGACATTCTCACCAGCGAGATGGATGACAGCTTCGCATCCATTCAAGTCGAGCGGCGCATCGTGCGAAAAGCGGCGCATCTCCACGCAATCTCCTACGCTGCGCGAAGGGTCGCGCGAAAACGCGATGACTTCATAGCCGCGCCGGACTGCTGCTTTGATGACGTGCCGTCCGACAAAACCCGAGGCACCTGTGAGAGCGAGAATCACGCGGGCGACTTAAAATTTCCCATACAGCCAGCGGAACGGGAAATCGTCTCCGGGGCAGTCGGTGGGCCATTGCGGTGGATTGATGTCGCGGTGTGCTTTGACGACGGCTTGCTGTCCGCCGATTCGCCCGACACGGCGGCGTAGGTATTTAATCAATTCCTCCAACGAATCGAGCTGCGCCTGCGTGGGTTTGCCGTTGTTGAAATCGCCGACAAGGCAGATGCCGAGTGCGATGTTGTTGAGGTAGTCGCTGTGGACGTGGCCACCTTGAAGCTGCGCGTGCCAGCGATTGCCGATTTCAATTGCGCCGTTCTTCGATGAAGTGCCATTTCCAATGACGAAGTGATACGCGAGACCATTGGGCATTTTACGAACGTAGCGATGGTAATGCTCGAAGGCGGCGGCGTTGCCCTGGCGCGTGCCGCTGTTGTGGACGACGATGTAGCGCCAGCGGCCTTTAGTGACGGATGCGCGATCAATGGCGCGTCGCACGGATGGAGTGAGGTATGTGTAGTTCCCGCCGCCACCGCCGAAAATGCGCGACCAGATGCTCTCTTTTTCCTTCGGCGGCTCGGGTTCGTCATCCGCTTTTCCAACTCCGCTGTCGTGAACGACGATGCTGGCTTGCGGTTCCACCGGGCGCAACGGGACGGGCGGTGGTGTGTTTTTCACCGGCGCTGGCGTGTGGCGTGGCGTCTCCACGACCGGGCGGGGAGCATTGATCGCAGGCGGAGGCGGCGCGGTGCGGGGTTTCGGTTTGGGTGTCGAGGTGGCGGGCGGCGGGGAGTAGGGGATGGTTGTCATTTCCTCGCGCGCTTTGAGAAAGAGACGTTTCTTTTCCTCCTCGGAAGGCGATTGCTGCGCAGGGATGCGGAATGAGGTGACGAGAAACAGGAAAGCGAGCAGAGCGAAACGGCGCACGATCCGTGTGTAGCGACTGCGTTTGCGCGCGGCAAGTGAGCGCATGAAAAATGTGATGCGTGCTTTTTAATGAAACCGCTTTGCCGCCCCGCGCGCTCTGGTATGGTCGCGACGAATGAGCATCGCCCTGCCCGCCGGTCGAGTCGCCGTGAAAATTTGCGGCATCACCAACGAAGACGACGCCCGCGCGGCCATCGAAGCCGGTGCGGACCTGCTTGGTTTCAACACGTGGCCCGGCACGAAACGCCACATCGTTTTGGAAAATCACGCCGGGTGGATCGCCGCCCTGCCCGTGGTGAAAGTCGCGCTGCTGGTGAACGCAACGACCGCAGAGATGGCTGCGACCGCGGCGCTGCCATTTATAGACGCGCTGCAGCTTCACGGGGACGAGGACGCCGCCGAATGCGCCCGCGCCGCAGCTTTCGGCAAGCCTATTGTGAAGGCGATCCGTGCGCGCGATGCGGCGGCTTTTACGAATGCGGATACTTTTTCAACCGAACACATCTTGCTCGATGCCCACGTGCCCGGCGCGTTCGGCGGCACCGGGGCGCGAGTGGATTTTGCGCTCGTGCGCGAGTTTCAATCGCAGCATCCAAAGCTCACGCTCTGGCTCGCCGGAGGTCTCACGCCGGAGAATGTGGCCGACGCGGTGAAGACTGTCCGTCCGCGCGTGGTGGATGTTTCGAGCGGCGTCGAGACAACACAGGGACGAAAGGATTTCGCAAAGATGCGGGCCTTTATTGCTGGCGTGCGTGAAGCCGGCGCATAGCTTGCGACCCGCTATTTTACAGGGCTTACGGCCTATAGCGCGTCTTTTTACGAGAGGGTGGAGGGCTGCGGAAACCTGAGGCGCCGCAGGTTGGCCCACCTAATGCTAACTAGCACTCGCCATCATGAAACTCTCAGCCCAAACCCTTGCTATACTCCAACGAACACTCGGCGCGCTCATCGTCTCGATGAGTGCTGCCATCGCACAGACGCCGATAGCGCCTGCGCCCATCGAGCCGCCCACAGCGCCAGCATTGCCCGCCGACTTGGGCAAAGCCGCCGCACCGGTCGTGCCATCCACGATTGATCCACCGTTGCAGACACCCGTAGTAGGTGGCACTGCGCCAACGACCGTGCCAGCACCCAATGGCACCGTCCCGCCTTTGGATGTAAATGCGCCAAAGGTGAGTGAATTTCAAGGCGACGAAATTCCGCAGGTGATTCGCTTGCTTGCGCGTCAGGCGGGGATGAACGTCGTCATCAGCCCGCAGGTGACGGGGCCGATCACACTGCGCGTGGAAGGAAAACCTCCAGCCGATGTGATTCGGATCATCTGCCAAGCAAATGGTCTGATCATTGATGAACTCGAAGGTGTCTCCTACATCAAAACGCAGGCTGAAAAGGCAAAGGAACCGACGGAGAGCCGCCAATACACGTTCAGCTACGCAGTCGCGGAAAAAGCCGCAGCGTTGCTGCAAACCCAGCTCACCAGTGGTGCCGCGCCGCAAGTGGACGCGCGCACGAACACCATCTTTTACCGTGAGATGAAATCGAACCTCGAAAAAATCCAGCAGTTCCTCGAATCCATTGATCGTCCGACTCAGCAGGTGATGATCGAAGCCCGCCTCGTCGAAGTGACGGCGAATCCCAAGCAAAGCTACGGCATCAACTGGGCCGGTGTTGTCGGCAGTTCGAGCACTCCGCAGACAATCAAATACGGCGGCTCAAATTTCAGTGGAAACAACCTTCCTTCCACGACGCCGCCACAAAGCACAGGCGGCAATGTCCCGCTTAGTAATTTCATCATGAATGGTGCTACACGGGGTGGTTTTGGTGATGCGCTCGGAGGACAGTTCGCCATCCTCAGTGTGCCTCAGCTTTCTGCGACGCTGCGATTGCTGAATGAAGATAGCGATGCTGAGTTTCTTGCGAATCCGCGTATCGTCGCTGCGAATAATCAAAAGGCTGAAATCAAAATCATCCGCAACCAGCCGGTGCCGCAGTTAAATTTCAACGAGCAGACTGCGCAGGCGGTCTTCGGCGGGTTTCAAGACAAGGAGTTCGGTAATACACTTACAGTCACGCCTAGCATTAATAAGGATCAATTCATAACGCTCCAAGTTAAGCCGGAAATCAGCAATAAAGTCGGCGACGCGACGTTCGTGTTCGGCGGTGCGAGTGTGGCAAGTCCGATTATTGACAAACGCACTTTCGACTCGAACGTCCTCATCAAGAGTGGCGACACCCTTGCAATTGGCGGCCTCTTGCAAGATGAATCTACGAAGGGGCGGACCAAGGTTCCGATCGCTGGCGATATCCCACTCTTCGGTTACTTCTTTCAGGAAAAAGTTGCGCAGCGCACAAAGCGCAACCTGCTAGTATTCGTCACCCCCACCGTCATCAAGCAGGGCTATGGCACCGGTCTGGAGAGTCAGGTGAGCGGACTCAACAACAGCGGCGAGGAATACGCCGATCCGAATGGATGGCGTAACAACGCCAAGGGGGCCATCCGTCTCACGCCAACTTCGAACCGTCAGATCGTCGCCGATTATCCAAAGCCCGGAATACCGCCGGTGCCGAAGAAAATCGGAGGCTCTAACTACAAAGTCAGCGCGCAGGCTCGCGAATAGCGCGGACTCAAAAATACAGCCCATGCAAACGCCGGCCTTCACGGGCTGGCGTTTTTGCATTTTCGGAACTTGGCAAAATCTGTGCGCCCACTAGCTTCCTGCGCCCTATGTCGTCTTACAAAATTGCCGTCCTCGCTGGCGACGGCATCGGCCCCGAAGTCATGGCCGAGGCCCGCCGCGTCCTCGCTGTCGTCGCCACGAAATTCTCCCTCGAATTTCAACTCACCGACGCGCGCGTCGGCGGCATTGCTATTGATGTGGATGGCCGCGCACTTCCGGACGCCACCGTCGCGCTGTGCCGCGAGAGCGACGCGATTCTTTTCGGCAGCGTCGGCGGGCCGAAATGGGAAACGCTCCCGCCCAACGAGCAGCCCGAGCGCGGCGCACTCCTCCCGCTGCGAAAACACTTCGGCCTCTTCGCTAATCTCCGCCCCGGCATCTGCTATCCGCAACTCACGCACGCATCGCCCGTCCGCCACGATCTCGTCGCGGGAGGTTTCGATATGCTGTGCATTCGCGAACTCACGGGCGGTCTTTATTTCGGCCAGCCGAAGGGCACACGCGAGGAAAACGGCGAGACCATCGCCGTGGACACGATGGTCTATAAAAAGAGCGAAATCGAACGCATCGCCCACGTCGCATTCCGTGCCGCACAGACGCGGAGGGGAAAAGTCACTTCTATTGACAAGGCCAACGTCCTCGAAAACTCCGTGCTCTGGCGCAAGACCGTCATCGAAATCGCAAAGCAATATCCCGGCGTCGCGCTCAGCCACCTCTACGTGGATAACGCCGCAATGCAGTTGATCAAAGCACCGAAGGATTTCGATGTGATCCTCGCGGAAAATCTTTTTGGCGACATCCTCAGCGACGAAATGGCCGCCATCACAGGCAGCATCGGGATGCTTCCAAGCGCCAGCCTCGGTGCGAGCAAACCCGGCGGACTTTACTTTGGTCTCTTCGAGCCGGGCGGTGGCTCCGCACCGGATATTGCGGGCAAGGGCATCGCCAATCCCATCGCACAAATTCTCTCCGCCGCCATGATGCTCCGCTTCGCCTTCGGTAAAAACGACGCAGCCCTCGCCATCGAACGCGCAGTGCAGGAAGTCATTCTGAGCGGACTTCGAACTGGCGACATTCATAGCGAGGGAACACGCCGCGTCGGAACCTCCGAAATGGCGCAGGCAATCGCCGCCACAATTTGAGAGACGCTGGTTGAAGTGAAATTGAGCACGCGCAAGACAGGGACTGAACGAGGGAAAAACTCGGCAGGTAATCTGTGCAATCTTCGCACAAAGACTGCATCCTCTCTCGATCAGCGATTTTCTTATCTTGTTGAGGTGTGGAGGCGTTTAAGGATGGCGAGGAGGAATTTTCTGCGAGGTTCGCTGAGTTGGCTACCGAAGCGGATGGGTTTGCTGTCGTTGACGAGTTCGATGATGGGAACGTTTTGTCCATTCTGCCGGTATCTGGCAAATGTGGCATGGATGCGTTTGATTTCACTCCAGCGAAAGCGGCGCGTGTAGAAAAAAGGACCAAATCCGAGTGCGACGCTGCCAATGTCGCCGGTGCGACGGATGATTATTTTGCCGAAAACGGCCATGAGTGTGACGGGGATGAGGAAGAGGCTGCCGAGGAGGAATGGGATTCCGAAGAGCGATTGCATCAGATCGAAGCGGTGTTTGTAGAATTGCGTGCCATAGATGCCGCCGAGGCTGCCGCCGGACCAGATGGCAACGAAGGGGACGAGGAAGAAGGCGATTGCGGAGCGTGTTGTGCTGCCGACTTCAAAGACTCCGCCGAGTTCACGCACCCATGTGCCGGGCGGGGGCGTGGTGAGGTCGGCGTCGGCGTCGGCGGCATCGGTGGAAAGTTCGGCGAAGCTGTATGTTTTGCCGCAGGCGCGGCAAAAAGCGACGTCGGTGGAAGGGTTCACATCGTTCAGAGGGATTTCTTTTGCGCAGCCGGGACAGGTGATTTTCACGCATCATGAGTTAGCGAAAATTGCGCCGTGCGGTGAAGTGAATTTATAGTGAGTGAATTCCATTGGCGCGGCTGCTATCTGTTTGACATGGCGCAATCCGAAGGCTCCAAGGGCTCGTTTTTATGAAAATCATATTCGCATTCATTCTCGGTTTCCTGCTCTGCCCTCTGCTGTCGCTATCAACGGCGGGAGAAAAAACTTTTCCTGCGAAGAATCCGGTGCTGAGCTTCGTGGCGCCGGACAGTTGGAAGACCGAGGTGGATAAGAAGGATGGAAGCATCGCGGTGAATGCACCCGATGGTCGTATTTCGGTCAACTTCGCTGAGGTTCCCGTGGAGGCGAACATGGAGGTCTTTGAGCAAATGCTGCCGGAGATGGTGAAAGTTTTAAAGGATGCCGTGGTGGCGGAAAAAGCAAAGGAGCACACGGAGGACGGACTGACAGGCTACATGGCAACGTATGCGGGAACCATCGAGGGACAGAAGGCAGTGTGCATTTTCGTGCTGTTCAAAGGAGGGAAGTCACGCTCGATCCTCGGCAATATCATCGTGGGTGATCCCGGGACGCTGTCGAAGGAAAATAATGATGCGCTGGAGGCGCTCATGAAATCGCTCAAGGCAGCGGCTCGATAACGGCGGCTATCATTCGCGCCTTGCGCACGCGGCTTTCATCCGCGAAAAAGGACGCCATGTCCGAGATGAACAAGCCAGTCATCGAGCAAGCTACGATGGACGATCTGCCAGCGATGGTGGATTTGCTCTACGATCTTTTCAGCCACGAGGGTGACTTCGTGCCAGACCGCGCGAAGCAGGAGCGCGGGCTGTTATTGATCCTCGAACAACCGAGCCGCGGTCGCGTCTTCGTCTATCGCTGGAACGGACAGATCATCGGCATGGTGAATTTACTTTTCACGATCAGCACGGCGGAGGGCGGCTTTGTGGTTTTGATCGAGGATGTGATCGTGCATCGGGATTTCCGCGGGCGCGGCGTGGGTTCGCAGCTTCTCAACCACGCCATCGAGTATGCGAAACGGAAGGAGTTTCTGCGTATGACACTGCTGACCGACCGCATCAATAAAGAGGGCCACGAATTTTTCGCGCGGCTGGGCTTTTTCAAATCACAGATGATTCCGCTGCGCCTTCCGCTTGCGAAGGACGCGGCGACTTTACCGAAGGCGTAACGAATGCCCGAGGGCTACACGGATCTTGGTTTTGCGAAGGTGGATACCGACCGTCGGCGGCGCTGTGGTTTCCCCGAGGTGATCTTCGGGATGGGGAAAACGGCGGAGCAGATCGTTGCGATTGCACGCGTGATTTTGGAAAAGGAAAGCGTGGTGCTCGTGAGCCGCGCGACAAGTGATCATTGGCGTGCGATGGCGGCGGAATTTCCCGAGGCGCGCTGGCATGAGGTCGCGCGATGCGTCACCGTCGAGCGCGTGACGCTGCCGAAATTGCGCGGCACCATCGCGGTGGTTTGCGCGGGGACGAGCGACATCCCGGTGGCGGAGGAGGCGGCGGTCACGCTGGAGGTTTTTGGAAACACTGTGGAGCGCATCGCCGATGTAGGTGTAGCAGGGTTGCACCGACTGCTCGCTGTTCGCGAACGATTGGAGGCTGCGAATGTCGTGATCGTCGTTGCGGGAATGGAGGGCGCGCTACCGAGCGCGGTTGCGGGCCTGGTGAGCAAGCCGGTGATCGCCGTGCCCACGAGCATCGGCTACGGCGCA
Source organism: uncultured Spartobacteria bacterium (assembly GCA_903929475.1). Taxonomy (GTDB): domain Bacteria; phylum Verrucomicrobiota; class Verrucomicrobiia; order Chthoniobacterales; family Chthoniobacteraceae; genus SXWH01. The sequence continues at coordinate 15,592 of CAIYUV010000090.1, read as the reverse complement.
AACTTCGGCGGAATTGCCGCACTGCTGGGGATGCTGACTTCGTGCGGCAGCGGTGTGACGGTGGTGAACATTGACAACGGTTTCGGCGCGGCGTTCGCGGCGGCGCAAATCAACCGACTGGCGAACGCTTGAGCGCGATGCGCTCGCCCTCCCTCGCGGCATCCACAAACATCGGACCGGCCAGTTCGCGGGCACGGGCGAGCATCACGTCAATGAATGCGTCGTCGTGCATGGGATCGTGGTGGAAGAGAAATAGCCGCTTCACTCCCGCCTCGCGCGCAATGCGAACCACTTCGTCGAGGCAACCGTGGCCCCATCCTTTTTTTACCGCATATTCGTTGGCGGTGTATTGAGCATCGAGCAAAACGATGTCGGCCCCAGCGATGAGTTTCGCCACGTCGCCGCCATGCTCGCCGGGTGTGGATTCGTGATCGGGGATGTAGCAGATGCTTCCTGCGCTCGTCTCGATGCGGTAGCCCATCGTCACGCCGGGATGTTTCGTCCGCACCGCGCGCGCCGCGAGTTTTCCTACGCAAAAACTCATTTCCTTCAACTCCTCGATGACGATGTTTCCCGGCATCTGTGAGAGCGCAACGGGAAAATATGGGCTCTCCATCTGCCCGGCGAGCGTGCCCTGCAAATCACGCTTCGCACCTTCGTAGCCGAGCACACGGATGTGATTCTGCGGCTGATACGCCGGAACAAAAAACGGAAAGCCCTGTATGTGATCCCAGTGTGTGTGTGTGAGCAACAGTGTGAGCGTGAGTGGTTGTCCCGCCGCCTCCGCGACGAGCGCGAGGCCAAGCGGACGCAGGCCGCTGCCTGCATCAAAGATGAGGTGTTCGCCGTCCGCGCTCACCTCGACGCACGAAGTGTTGCCGCCGTAGCGAACCGTGTCCGGTCCCGGCGTGGGGATGCTGCCGCGCACGCCCCAAAATTTCAGCCATACTGCGTCGCCCACCGGGTTGCTGTTTGCGGGTTCTGTATTCTGTGGGGACGATGCCATGCGTGCCGCATCTTTCTTATACTGCGTAAAAAGACAAGCAGGAGCTTGGCGCACACACTTGCACTCGAACTCTCAAATGCGTATCTCGACGGTCATGAACATTCCCGGTCTTCGCAGCCCGCACGATAAAGTCGGCACTCTCGTTTATTTCGGCAGGATGGTGGATAAAATCCGCCTGCACGCCGCCGGCAAACTGCCCGCCGACTACACCCAGAATCTCGGCGACGGTTTCGACAAAGTTTGCGCGCAATTTTTCGGCATCAGCTACGAAGCGATCGCCGGGCGTGTGAAAGAGGGTGGCACCGATGAGGAATTGCTCGCGTGGTGTTTTGCAAATGGCCGCAAGGTTACGGATCAGGATCAGCACCTGTTCAACGAATTCCTCCGCAAGCGAGGCTGGAATGATTCGGGGAGCGAGCGACTCGCACAACGCAAAGCGGAAAGTGGCTTCAGTGACCGCACCGAGATTCAGACTTTCTTCGACTACATTGACGCGGACGAGGGACGGAAGTAGCCGCTGCGATCAGCGTTTTCCTTTCACAGGCTCGGTAGCTTTCACGATGCGAAAGCCGTAGCAGTCGTTCGGGCTGTCGGGCGATGAAGGGATGCGGGAAGAGGAGAGGAGCGTGAGTGAAAGGGCGCCGTTATACCAGGAACCGCCGCGCAGCGTTTTGCTCGTGTGTTCATCATTCCAATCATCGGCGACCCATTGCCACACGTTGCCGCTCATATCGTAAAGCCCGGTGGAGGTGGGCTTGAATTTTCCGACGGGAGAAGTGCGCGCAAAGCCGTCATTGTAACCTTCGATGGCATTTTCGCTCCGGGTTTCTTCACCTAAAAAATTACCTGCGCCTGCGGGCGGCGGCCATTGTGTCCCCCACGGATAAATATTGGGAACGTCCATGTCGCGATCCAGAGGAGTCCTGCCGGTTTCGGCGGGAAGGCCGATGGCTTTGCTCCATTCGAGATCGCCCGGAAGACGATAGTGTTCCCCTGCTTTAAGCAGTCCCGCCTTGCGCTCTTTATCGGTGAGCCATTTGCAGAATGCATCCGCCTCTCGCCATGTGACGTTGACGACGGGATGATCAGGCCCCTGTTCAAACGAAGGCGACTGCCATGCTCTGTTTTTTAGCGATGTGGCTTTGGCGAAAACCTCGAAGTCTTTCCGTGTGGTGGGATAAACGGCGAATTGAACGTCGCCGATTGGAACGAATTTCATACCGAGGGAATTTACACCTGGTTCGGTCGGCGCGACGGTCTCAGCCGAAGGCGCGGGATCGACCAGGACTTTTGACTCCGTGACAACGGCGGTTTTCACCGATGCTGGCTTCGGCGTCGGCGTGGCAACCGGGGTTGGCGGTTTTTGCACATTCGGGGCAACCACGTTTCCAGGAGACGCGAGCTTTTTGATCTGCGAACGTATATCAGTTGCCTGTGCAGTGACGGCGTCCAGTTTCACTTGTATCTGCTTGGCTGGCTCAATGCCCGCTTCGCCAAGTTCCGCGAGGCTTGTGAGTGCGGCTTTGAATTTCGCAGTCTGGGCATCGAGGGGTTTCACCTGTTCTTCGAGTTTGGCAATTTGTTCGCGGGCAAGTTTGCGTGATTCCTCTTCAGCTGTGGCCTTTGCCTTCGCCTGTGCGGCTTCCTCTGCAGCTTTTGCTTTGGCCAATGCGGCTTCCTCTGCAGCTTTTGCCTTCACCTGTGCGGCCTCTTCGGTGGCTTTGATTTTTACGAGCGCGGTGGTGAGCGCAGTTTTGTCCTGCTCCGACTGCCGCATAGCGAGCTGCATCTGCTGGCGGAGTGATTCGGCCTGTGTGATTATTTTGTTGGTTTCATCAAGCGCCTTTGCGCGCTCGGCCGCCTGCTGGGCAATGTCGTGTAATTCGATGTCGGCCTTCTGACGCGCTGCTAGTTTTTCTCCTGCGGTGGCCTTGTGATCTTCGAAGGCTTTTCCAGCAGCCTCGGATGCCTTGATGGCTTCCTCCATGGCGGCTTTTGTTTTCTGCATGGCTTCTTCGAGCTTCTTGCGCTCCGCCTCGAGTGCCGCGCCTTGTGCGATGATTGGCGTGAGGATTTTGCGTTTTTCATCGAGCGCTTTTTTCAACTGCTCGTTGTCCGCCTGTTTTGATTCGCGCTCTGCGGAAGCTTTTTTGTGAATCGCATCGGCTGCTTGAGCAGTGTCGCGTTGTTTGTCAGCAGCGGCCTGTCGCTCGGCGAGAAGCTGTTCGAGTTGTGCAGAAGTGACCCCGGCGGGGATGCTGAGCTTTGGCAAAGGCGCTGGTGCTGCCGGGAGCGAAAGCGCGACTGCGACTTCGGGCTGGTGTTCCGGTGCGGGTTTTACCTCCGATTTCAAAGGCGGAGTCTTTGCGATTTCGGGTTTCGGCGGCGGGGTTGGCGGATTGCTAACAGAGGGTTCCGGCTTTTGAGGCAGCTCGACTCCGATAATTGCCTTCTTCGGCGGCTTTTCCGGGGCGGCAGGATTGATCTGCGCGACACTGCCATCCGGATTTTGTTCGGGGACTTTCGCCACCGTATCATTTGAAGTGTCTTTCACGGGTGGCGTTTCTTTCGGTGCGTGAATGGTGGGTTTGGCGGATGTTTCTCCATCCATCTGCGAGACTGCACCGCCGCCGGGCGCAGCTTCGTCGGTGTGGTTGCGCAAATAAATTCCCACAGCAAGCGCGACCGCCGCAAGTGCAACTAAAACGGCTGGCGCCTTCGAGCGGGGGCGTTCGAGATCGGGAAAACTAGAGGGCAAATTTTGCGGAAGTTTCTTTGCCGGACTGGCTGGCGGCAGCGGCGGCAGCGTGGATTTCACCGTGGAGGATGTGACGTTTTCCACTTCGCTCATTTCCAGTTGAGGAACAGGCGTATCGGTTTTTGCCGACTGCTCGACGACACGCTGGCGAACTTCAACATTTGAAGGTGCCGGCTCGGTTTTCGCGGGCGCGACAATGTCCGATTTGTTCTGGGAAAGAATGGACGCGACCTCGCCGCATGTCTTCGGACGTTGCTCGGCTGATTTCGCCAGGCATGAGGAGACGATGGTTTCCAAAGCTGCCGGAACCGCCGCACCACCACGTGCGTCCGCAAGCGACGGTGGTGTGCCTTTTCGAATCTGTGACACGATGTCGTCGCCGACAAAAACCGAGCGCCCGGTGAGCAGTTCAAAAGCGAGGGCACCCAGCCCATACACATCATCAGCAACCACAGCCTTGTCGCCGTCAATCTGCTGCGGACTGGTGTATGCAAGGTGCGCCTCCGCTCCTTTGGCAAGACCCACGCGCTCCATCGCATCGCGCACTGCACGCGCTAGGCCGAAATTGACGATGAGAATTCCACCCGTGGGGCGCAGGTAAAGATTCGATGGAGCGAGGTCACGATGGATTAACTGGATGCGGTGCGCATCGCTCAAAGTTTCGGCGATTTGCACAAGCCACGGATGTGCCTCCTGTGGTTCAAAATGTCCCTTCGCTTTGAGCAGGGTAGCAAGTGATTCACCTTCGAAACGATCCATCGAGATGGCCGCAAAAGGACCATCTTCCACAAAATCATAAACCCGCAGGATGTTTGGGTGAATGAGTTGGCGGTTGCGTTTTACCTCCTGCCGCAGTTCGGCGAGCGCACGCGGATCTTTCAAAATCGCCGAGGGCACAAAATGAAGGGAAACATCTTTGCCGAGCACCTCGTCGTGCGCTAGCCAGATGGTGCCACACTCGGCGGATGAGAGGTCTTTTTTAAGAACGTAGCAGCCTGCGAGTTTCTGGCCTTCGGAAGGTGTTGAAGTCTGGTCGTTGGAATCGGTAGCGGATGATGTTTGCACGGTTGGTATATACTTGGACTGAGATAAATCTGCATCTACAGCGGACGTCAATGGAGCACGCTTGGAACGGAGCCATTATCAAAAGTGAAAGTCAGAATGAAACAGAAACCTTGCCGTTCCTGCAAAATTGTTTGGAAAACTGCTTGCATGAAACAAAATTATAGTAATTCTCCGTAATTGCCATAACGAAATACACTCCGATTGAAAATATCACGGACGGCAGAAATATTTCTGTAAATCCACCTAGAAACCCGTTAATACACCAAACGTATGAAAACCAAGAACCTCGCAAGCATCCTCACAATCGCTTGTTCAGCAGCCGTCATCGCTGCCAATCAGGAAGCACCCAGCGCCAAGCAACTCGCGGCATTTCCAAAAAATATCGCCCGCCAGCACTACGCGACCAACCTCTTCCTCTACGATGCCTCCGCACAACGTTACGTCGCCACCGAGGCGGCAGCCGCATGGCTTGACGATGACGTGACCACGGGATGGCCCGCTCTTGCCGGCAAGCAACACTATTTGCTTCAACTCACCGAGTCGCAGATGATCACTAATTTCAGCCTTTCGGCCAAACCCTCGTCAGGGAGCATCACCATCTACGCTGGCCAGCAGGCTGCGGCACCCGGCAATAAAGGATGGCGCGCAGTCGCCAAGGACGTGAGTATCGAATCAATCAACCAGAAGAAGCTCGCCAATCCGCTCAACGTCGAAGCCAAGTATCTTCTCATCGAGACGAACATCACGAATCCAGCCCCGATCTATAGCCTCTACGTCTATGGCACCAAATCCGCTTCCACCGAGGCAATCGTGCATCGTGCGCAGTCAGTGGATGTGCGCAGCACTGTTGGTGAATTCGTCAATAACCAGACCGCATTCAACATCTCCAGCATCTACGCAAACGGCCGCGTCACTTACGCAAATGCACAGGGCGGAAACGCCTCATGGCAACGCGCGATTGATGATAACGCCGAGAGCTTCATCAGCATCGCACCCAGCACTACTGAATCCGGCATGGTGGTGAAATTTGATGCAGTGCATCCCGTCTCACGTCTCGCACTTCTAACGGATCAAAACGCACGCGGCAAGGCCGACATCTTCCTGCTTGCCCAAGCACCCGCAAATGGCCAGCCCGTGAGCATCGAAGGCCTCGCGCCCTCTGTCACACTCACCTTCGATGGCACCAGTGCCCGCAGCAGCGCAGATTTTGCTGAAACCAACGCCACAGCAATGGCGATCCGCTGGCGTCCCGAGAGCGGTGAGGCAGCGTTGAATGTGCGCGAACTCAATGTCTTCTCCGACTTCTCGCTCGCCGAATATGAAGTCAGCGGCGCCCCTGCGGCCATCGCTGAGGGTTCCGACGAAACAAAAATCGTCATGGCCAAACATGGCGATGGAAAAGACGTGAAAGCTCCAATTGGAGAGGGCAAAGATGTGAAAGCGCCAATTGGCGAGGGCCCGGATCCCGTCGAATCAGGCCCCGGTTTCAAGCCCGGCAATCTCGGATTTCCTCCGCGCACTCCGCACAATCCGCTTAGCGAATAGTTGCCGCTGCTCCCAAGTTTCAAGCCACGCGCGAGCGTCAACACCTCGCGCGTTTGCTTTTTAGTTCCATACCCTGCTTCTGCATGACCGTTGTATGAGTAACGACGTCATCAAGTCCTCATCTATCCAGATTCCTGGTTTTTTGCATCTTTCGCGGGCATGCCTGCGGATAAGGCAGCGATTCCTTAGTAGGAGATGAGCGTCTCGATGCGTGTGCCTACGAGGTTGCCGCGACCGGCGAGGGAAGTGAGTTCTAAGAGAAAGACGGCGACGACAGGGCTGGCTCCGCAAAGAGAGAGGAGTTTGACGGCAGCGGCGGCGGTGCCTCCGGTGGCGAGGACGTCGTCAATGAGGGCGACTTTCTGCCCGGTGGCGATGGCATCTTCGTGAATTTCGACGGTGGCTTCGCCATATTCGAGTGCGTAAGATGCGGCTTTGGTTTTCCACGGGAGCTTTCCTTGCTTGCGGATGGGGATGAAGCCGAGGCCGAGTTTGTAAGCGACGGGCGCTGCGAGGATGAAGCCGCGCGCTTCGATGCCGGCGATGTGTGTGGCGCCTGTGCCGGCGATTTTATCGGCGAGAAAGTGGATCGTTGAGCGATAGTGGGCTGCGCTTGCGAGAACTGGAGTGATGTCCTTGAACAAGATGCCGGATGTGGGGAAGTCTTGCACGTCGCGGATTGCGGCACGGATGGCATTGAGGCTGGACATTGCAGGGTTTAGTATCGGAGCGTGCGTCAACAAGCAAGATTCGCGAAGGATGGTAGATATCCTGGTGAACTTTCACCAGATATCGTCCGCTACTCGCGGTGATACGGGGTGCCAGAGTTGATGGTGCGGGCGCGGTAGATTTGTTCGAGAAGAATGAGGAGCGCGAGTTCGTGTTGGACGGTGAGTTTACCGAGGGAAAAACGGAAGTCGGCGGCGCTGCGGAGGGCGTCGGTATGACCGTCGGCTCCGCCGATGAGGAAGGTGACTGCTTTGGTGCGCTGCATTTCCCAATCGCTGATGCGGGCGGCGAATTCGAGGGAGGTGAGTTGCGTTCCGCGTTCGTCGAGGAGGACGCGGTATGTGCCTTCGCTGCGGGCGAGGAGGGCTTCGCTTTCCTGTTCGCGCTTGGAGGCTTTGAGGTGGTCGATTTCGATACCTTTGCCGAGGCGTCCGGTGTATTCGGCGAGGCCTTCGCGGGCGTAGGGGAGCTTGGGTTTTCCGATGGTGAGGATGCGAAGACGCACAAATTAATTTCGGATTTGATGCGCTGCATTTCCTTTCGGGCTGCCTGCGGCAGTCTGTCTCGCTACGCTCGGCTCGGATTTCGGATTTCGGATTTTCGAAGCGGGTTGCTCGGTGATGGTGAATTCGATTTCGCGTTGCTCGGCGTCCACGCGGCAGACGTGGACTTGGAGGATGTCGCTGGTTTTGTAGGCGAAGTTAGTGCGGCGGTTCACGAGGCGGCTGCGTGCGCTGTCGAGGGCGTAGGGGCCGTTGGGGAGGAGGCTGACGGGGATGAAGCCGACGGTGTCCACCTCGGGGATTTCGATGAGTAGGCCGTGGGGTTTGGCGTCCGTGATGATGGCGCGGAAGGTGCGCGGATCGCGCGCGTCGAGCTGGCGCTGGAAGTATTCCATTTTCTTGAGGCGGACGCTGTCGCGCTCGGCGTCGGAGGAATTGCGCTCGGTGGTGCTGAGGTGCTCGGCGATGTCGGCGAATTCCTTGCGCCCTCCGCCGCGCTCGTGGGCGAGGACGCGGTGTGCGACGAGATCTGCGTAGCGTCGGATGGGGCTGGTGAAATGGAGATAGTCGGCCTTGGAAAGCCCGTAGTGTCCGAAGGCGTCGGGGCTGTAGGTGGCGCGACGGAGGCTTTTCAAAAATTCGATTTTGATGCGGTGTTCATCGGGTCTTCCCCGAAGGGCGGCGAGCATCCGCTGGACTTCCTTGCGTTGTTTGAGGTCGCTGACCCGCAGGCCCTGCACGGCGGCGAACTGGCGGAATTCTTCGAGTCGCGTGGGGTCCGGTTTATCGTGGATGCGATAGATGCACGGAGCGGGGCGGTTTTTGATGGCGTGCGCGACGGCTTCGTTGGCTGCGAGCATGAACTCTTCGATGAGTTGGTGGCTTTCGTCGCTCTCGATGCGTTCGATGCGGTCGGCGCGTCCGTCGGCGTCGAGGAAAACTTTGACCTCCGGGAAATCGAGATCGAGCGAGCCTGCGGCAAAACGGTGTTTGCGAAGCATGGATGCGAGCTGCCACGCGGTGCGGACGGCTTCGCCGACTTCGGGGACGAAGCCCTGCACTTTTTCGCCACGCAAAAGCGCCATGGCTTGCTTGTAGGTAAGGCGCGAATGCACGCAGATGACGGTCTTTGCGAAACGGACGCGCTTGATTTTTCCAGCACTGGTGAACTCGATGAACGCTGTGTGTGCGAGTCGCTCGACGCCAGCGTGCAGCGAGCACAAGTCGGCGCTGAGTCGCAGCGGCAGCATCGGGATGCAGCGGTCTGCGAGATATGTGGAGTTGCCGCGTTTGCGAGCTTCGCGATCCAGCGCGGTGCCGGGGCGGACGTAGTGGGCGACGTCGGCGATGTGGACGCTGAGCCGCCAGCCGTCGTGTGTTTTTTCCACGCAGATGGCGTCGTCATGATCTTTGGCATCGTCGGGGTCAATTGTTGTGACGAATTGATTACGGCAGTCTTCGCGTTTTGCGATTTCTGCGGCGGGGATTTTGTCGGGAAAGGACTCCGCTTCACGCATGACGGCGGCGGGGAATTCGATGTCGAGATTGTAGGCGCGGATGACGGAGATCATGTCCACGCCCTTGTCGGTGGCCGCACCGAGCAGTTCGACGATTTGACCGGCAGGGGAGACGTTGATGTTTGTCCAAGGCTCCATTTTCAAAACGATCTTGTCGCCTGCGCGCGGAGGGCGCGGCAGCGAAGGACCGCCGGTGCGGATGAGAAAGTTGAAAGGGATGCGCGGATCGTCGGGGATGAGGAAGGCGTTTCCCTTCACGCGTTGGAAAGTGCCGACGAATGTATTGTGTGCGCGGGTAATGACGCGAGTGACGCGGGCACGGTCGCCGCCGATGCGTTTGCATTCGACGGTGTCGCCGGGGAGCGCGGTGGAAGTTTCCTGCACCCACGCGATGAGTTTGTCGTCACCTCCGATGAGGCGTGCGCCGCCACCGCGACGGTTGAAAAGTAGTGTGCCGGTAATTGCGGCGTTTAGTTTATTGGACATGAAAAGTTCAGGGGGAGGTTGTTGTTGAAATCGCGCAGCGGGATGCTGGCGGAGGATGGCGAGAGGCGACTGTCACTGCGCTCTGCCGAGCCGAAGTGGGGCACTAGATACCGAAAACGGGCCGTTGTCCACCTCGGCATATTTTTTTCACGCGCAAGAGATCGTCTAGCCTAGGAGATTTTCAACTGTGTTTTGACGATGAGAGAGAGGGAGCGAAGAGCGAGTTCCTGAAGGTTGAACGGTTTTGCAAGGAATTCGTTTCCGCCGCGCAGCGAGGACTCGATGCGGTTTTCTTGCGAGTCATTTCCTGTGAGGAAAATGATCGGCGTGTCCGCGTGCAGGTCCATGTTGCGGATGTGTGAGCAAAGCTCGAAGCCGTTGAGATCGGGCAGATGCACGTCGAGAATGATCAAGTCGTAGCGGTTGCCTGCAAGTTCGGCGACTGCGGCACTCGGGTGCTGGGTGGTTATTGTCTGAAGACCGATGTCCTTCAGTCCCTCGGAGATCATTTCACATGCAGAGAAGTCGTCGTCCACGGCATAGACACGCATGGCTGAGAGCTGGATGCTATTGTCGAGATCAGACTCCTTGTGCAGCGCGGCGAGAAATTCGATAGTCTGGTTTATCGTGCGCAGCATGAGGGGTGTGAGTTGCTCCGGAACTATGTAAATATCCTGCAGGAGAGCTGCGAATGCGGCACCAACCCGATGGATGACGGTCCGGCCCGCCTGTCTGGCTTGTTCTGCAAAGCTTTGAGATAGCGATGCGAGTTCGTTGAGATAGGATTTGTCCGACGTGTTGCGAGAAAAATTCTGGAAGCAATGACGCATTGCACCGATGGCAATGCGCTCGCTCTTGCCCGTGATAGGTTCGACAATAGCAGCGGGCAACACGGCGAGAACTTCTTGTGCAAGCGGGGTTTCCTTCACCGAGGGCGCGGGTTCGATTTTAGCGTGAGATGGAAGCACTGTAGCAGCCGGGGATGCAATCGGACGGGTTGCGCCTTTGGCCGAAAGACGCGCCTCGGCAAGGCTGGCACTCAATTCCCTGATCGTGCGCTGGGCGTTTTCGAGCTGCGCAGAGACTTCGATCATTTCGAGGCGGTGTTCTTCGTAGCGTTTGGCGAGTTTTTGGTGCTCGCTTGAATTGCTGAGGGCCTGATCGAGTTCTTTTTTTAGACGCCCGATTTCCGTGCGGCGCTCCCTGAGTTGTGTCTCGTAGGAGGCTGCGTTTTCGGCGAGCTGTTCTTTGATGGTATCGCGCTCGCGGATGATGAATTCGATTTGCTTTTGCGCTGCGACGAGGGAACTGCGGGCGTTGTCGAGTTCCTGCACATTCGAGTTGAGTTCGTGTCTGGCAGACTCGGCGCTGCGCTCGGCCTCGGCCAGCCGAAGCTGGCGATCCTTGTCGCTCTCCTCCATTGCGCTGATGACATGGGTGAGTGATTGAATATGTTTTTCTCGCTGGGATGACTCGGCTTGGAGCTTCTCGGTGGTGTTCTTTACACTGAGGAGTTCAGTGCGCATTTCATCAAACTCCGTCTCTCGATCCGATACGCGCTGCCGGGCTGCGTCGCGCTCTTTGACGGCTGTCTCGTGTTGCTGCCGGGCAACGGCCAGTTGCGAGTCGTGGGCTTTACGAAGGTCGTCGAGCTTGTTGGTGAACTCGCCGATCTCGGCTTCACGTTCCTTGGTGAGCTTTTCGATTTCCTCGCGGATTTCCCTCACCTCCGCTTCGTGCTGGCCGTTGGCCGCGCGCAATGCCTTGACCTCCACGTTGAGGTGATCCTCGGTTTCCAGAAGCGTGGTGTTTTTCTTTTTGAGGGTGGCGTTCTTTTTCTTCAGTTCTTCGACATCATTGGAAATTTCCTCTATTTTCCTCGCCTGTTCGTCGCGGGTTGCGGTCGCTTCCTCCATCTGCATGCGCAGCGCAGCGGTATCGCCTTCGGATTCCTTCAGCTTTCGTGCGACCGCATCGCGTTCGCTGGCGGCTGTGTCCAGTTGCGTCCGCAATTTATCGCCGGTCGCCGAAGCCTGCTTTGCCGCTTTCGCAGCATTTTCGAGATCGTATTCAAGATTGGCAACGTGATCCTCAAGTTCGCCGACACGGTTCTTTAGCTCGGTGACTTGCGCGGCGGATGCGTCGCGCGCGAACCGGAGCGCGCTAAATTGTTTTTGGATTTCTGTGTCGGTCTTCTTTGCGTCGCCCGCATTCTTTTTTGCATCAAGGAGTGCCTTGTGTGCCTCTGCGAGTTGGCGCTGGCTTTCTGCAAGTTTTGCCACCGCCTCGTCCTTGTCCTTCTTCGCCAGATCGCGCTGGCGTGCGACGGAGTCGCGCTGCTTCACCGCTTCGTCCTTCACAGCGAGGCTGTCCTTCAATTGCTTGCTTGTGTCGCCGTGCGCCTTTGTTTTTTCGTCACGCTGGCGCAGTGCATCCAGTCGCTGCCGGTCCGCGGACTCAAGTTTCTGTTTTAACTCGGCGACAATTATCCCGTATTTTTGCTGCTGCTCGGCCAACGTGTCGCGTTCGCGTTGGAGTGCCTTGATTTTTTTTCCAAGCTCGCGTGCGGCGGCGATGTCACTCTGCGAGCGCGTCAGTTCATCCATCGCCAGATCGCGCTCCTCCTCGGCCATGCGCTGCCGTGCACGTGCATCACGTGCGGCGTCCTGGAGTTGCTCGATCAAATTGCGCAACTCCCTGGTGGGATCCTTGTCTTCACTCAATAGATTCCCGGAAGCGACAGTCTGCACCACGGGGTGTGGTTTGTCATCGTCAACAGGAAAGCTGGAGATTTTTGCGGAAAGTTGAGCCATTTAGGGCCGTCTCAAGCGGGCTGACGCTCGAACTGGCAAACGTGGAAAAGCAGAGCCCGTGCCCGCGGCGTTCAACTCCTGTTGCGTTTACACCCCGGCGACATGAAAGCCCTCTTTTTCCAAAAAAGTGCGCACCTTTGCAGGCTGGTCGCCTTGTATCTCTATTGTGCGCTCTTTCACAGTCCCGCCTGTGCCGAGGGCTTGGCGGAGGCGTTTTGCGAGTAGATCGAGTTGCCCGCTGGAAATGTCCGGCGGAAAATCATGGATCACAATGACTGCATTGCCACCGCGATGCGCCGTCTCCCGCCGCAGAACCACGCGCCCGACTCGCCGTGGCTTCTGTGAGACTGTCGGCTTTAACCCTACGGGTGCCGCAGGCAGGGGTCCCAGATTCAGTCCGTCAAGCACGCTGCCGAGACCGGCGAGGCCCTGCTGAGCGGGGTTGATTTCGATGCGCTTTGGTTTTTCGGGACGCATGGCGGGGCGTTTGCTTCGCACAATGGATGAAGTTTTGCACTCAAAGAAAATGCAACTCGCGCAGGAAAGCAGCGTTTTACAAATGAACAAATCACGATAGCGTCTCGTCTCAACCTGCACCTCATGCACCGCCTCTTCAAACTTCTCAGTGTTTTCCTGTTGATTACAGCGACTCCGCTCGTTGCGCAGAGCGTCAGCAAGCCTGCGCTGATCGGCGCTGCAACGACGCAGAAATTTCCTTACTCGATGGCCGGGCAGCTTATTTTTTCCAGTGGCGACTTGGACTATCAAGGCAGCGGCACTGTCGTTAACAAACTCAGCGTGCTTACCGCTGCTCATAACATTTGGGATGCAGATACTGGCTGGAGCTACGATATGGAATTTAACCGCGCACGTAGCGGTCAAAAGATAGCCACGCGCGTAATGGCCAGCCGGATTTTTGTGTTTGGTGGCTATCAGAACGCAGCCAGACGTTATGGCGCGGATTCCGTGAACGCCTTTGCCTATGACCTCGGGGGAATTCATTTTAATACAATGCCCGCTGCTGGTGCCTTCGCCGGCTGGAAGTCCGACCTCTCACTTTTAACCGGTGGCACTTATAACATTTGTGTCGGCTACGGAGCCGACGTCCACACTGGCGATGACATGCTTTTCGTCGAACCGAAGCTCGGTTTTTACCAGACATACAGCGCGTTTTTTGAAAACGATTCGCTCACTTTCGAGGGCGGCATGTCCGGCGGGCCGGTCTTCGCTCAAATTGCACCGAATGATCTCCGGATCGTCGGCGTGATTGTCGCGGGGAGTGACAACCCGCCCACCGGTGGCATCCGCGCCATCAATGCGGCTGGTGCGCGATTCATCTCCACGTATTTGCGGAATTAACATGGCGGCACGCCGCAGCGTCGGCGCTTTTACACGGTGAAAAATCCACGCCCGCATTTTTTCGTAACGCTGCTTCTCCTCACCGCAGCCATCGGCATCTGGTTGGGTGTGCGGATGAAAAATCAGGAACCTTCCTCACAGCGGACGCCAACCGCGACGAGTGTCGGACAGATGCCGGCGGCCTCCGGAAAGAACGCCTCCAGCGCAATGCCGCTCGATCTTTCCCCCGCAGCGCAACTCGCCCGCATTCTCGACAAACTCCGCGCAGGCACACTTTCGCCCGGCGAACTCGACGCCTTTCGCCGTGCAATCCTTGACGGGGATCCGGCGCAGTCAATCGCCGCCATCGTAAAATTCCTCGCCTCGGGCCAGGACGCACTCACCGGGGAAACATTCGCCCCCGGCAAAGGCGGCGAACTTGGCGGTGCGCCCACGCTTCGCGTCCTGCTGCTCGATCTCATCGGCCGCATCTGCAAAACCACCAAAGGCAACGAAGCAGCGGAAGTTTCGCGCGCTTTGCTGGAAAAGAAAACTTCCGCCGACGAATGGGCCATCGCCCTTCGCAACGTCGCATGGGCCGCGCCGGGCGACCGCGCTTTTCTCGCCGCGAAATCGCGCGAAATGCTCCATTATCAGCCGTGGCGGCAGCAACCGAGCGGCGGCTTTCTCGAAGCCTTTGATGTGATCGTTTACTCACGCGATGCCACCTTCGTTACCGATCTTGCAGAGATCGTCCGGAGCGACGACAAAGCACTCCAGCGCAGCGCAGGCATGGCTCTCGATCGCCTCGCCGAAATGGCACCGCTCGACGTGATGAATTTCCTCAACACCAATCGCGCCGAACTCGCCGACAAGCCATTCCTTCGCGCCGACTATTTCAGCAAAGCCGATCTCTCGCAGGCTGCGCAACGCGCCGCCGTAGAGGACTACCTCAGCCGCCCCGATGTCGCCGCACGCGAAAAGACAAAACTACTCGCTGTGCTGGCCAGCCCCGGCAGCTTTGCCGCCGATGCGCTCCTCACCGATCCGCCACCTGCCGAAGATCCACCGCAGCGTAGCGCGGGACTCATGCAAGCCGTAGGCGACTGGCTGAAAGCGAATCGTTTCCCCGAATTGAACCCCTCCCTCCAGCAACTGCAGGAGCGCCTCGCGCAATAATTTCACGTTACTTTTTCAGCTTCGTGCGAGGCGAAAATCCGGAACAATAAAAGCCTCACATTTCACTACCGACGGAGGGGCTCGAACCCACACACCCGTGAGGATACCAGATTTTGAGTCTAGCGCGTCTGCCAATTCCGCCACGTCGGCTTTGTGAAGATGCACACGCTACGGAGTCCGCGTGGTTCTTGGCAAGCGCGGAAGACGGCGTGTTATTCCGCGAGCGATTTTGGTGGGCCGAGAATTTCGCGGGCGAGAAATGCGGCGCGAAGATTTTGCGGCGAACTCAGCATCGTGCGCAGGGCGGCGTTGAGTGTATTCTGCGGGCGGTCGAGAGTGAGCGCTGCGGCTGCGACAGCGGGCGGTTGCTCCACTTGCGAAAGCTCCACACCTTTCACCATTGCGTTGTGCTGCGTGGCGACTTGCTCGATAGAGGCAGTGGATTCTTCCAGCAGTCGTGATGACTTTGCGGGCGCGTGCTGAGGTTCTTTCGCACGCGGGACGTTGCGGACTTGGGTGCGGGCGGGCGGGGAAACGATACGTCTGGCGGCGGGCACTGGCTGTGCAAATGGACGCGGTCCTGGCGCTGGAGAAGCAATCGGAGGCGGTGCGGGCTTCACGCGCGGCGGCGCTTGTTGTGCGGGTGCGGGAAC
>CAIYUV010000089.1 GCA_903929475.1 uncultured Spartobacteria bacterium | reverse complement strand
TTTCAATAGCTTCCTTACTTGATTGTCTGAGCAAGTCATGACTTTGCCTCCACTTTTGCTGAGGCTACAGTTTAAACCGCTCAAAACCGGGAGGGGAATTCTAGTTGTCGTCGGAGGGAGTTATAATTGACGTTCGCCAACCGGCTCTTTGCGCTCTCATTCGATCCCTACCATTGTCCCGAACTCCGCTGGGGAGCGGGCGCGGGGTCGGCGGAATATGATGCTGGCGTGTGCAGTGCGAACGGAAAACTCGACTGGTATAACAAGGAAATGTCTCTGCGGTACGCGATCGATCGACAGTATGGCGCGCCCACCCCACTCGGCTGGGGGCCATCGCAGCGGCCGGACATCCACGTTCCCAATCTCCTCGATCGCCTTTGACACCAAGTCAAAAACTTACTCAGTAAGCGGGCCTAGATTACATGGTTCACGTTTGAAATCGAAGGTAACCTCGAAATCAGGGTGCGGAAGCGTGCGCCGATTTCGAAACAACCTTATCCTTGTTTGGAGGTGCCCATGCGTTTCATTTCAATGGTAGCCTTGTATCTTGTCGCTGCAGCTGGTTCCAGTGTTGTCGCTCTTGCCGACAGTCCTGTCTCACTGAATGGTTCCTCGATCCGGTGCTCGACGCCTCTTGATAGCTCAGTGTTTGAGTATTTTCGCGCCAATGGTCACGATATGGTCATTCAAACCTGGAACGGGCGTGAAGAAGGTGTGGCATTTTACAAATATGCGGATGGCATTGTGTCCATGGATCTCTATCCTGGGACTGCTGAGTTCAAAATCGACCTGAACTCCTTCACGAATGGCCGTCGGGAGAGAACTGTTCAACGGTGTTCCCAAACGGATGTGGGGAGTCCAGCCTGCATGGATGTCACAGAAGTCTGCGAACTGCGTTAGAGGTCGCCTGACCTCCACGCGGACATTGCCGCCGGGTCCCCAGGCTGCTATGCGGATAGGCTTCCCTGTGCTTTTTGTTCTTCCGAAGTGCATGTCTGACAATGGATATGCGTGCGAGAACCGCCTCCGCGAGGTTGAAGTGCAATCCGAGACCAGATCGTTCTTCGGGATTCATCCTGATCCAGAAAGAGGCGTGCTTCTTTGTGGATCAATAGGAATACTCCCACGTGTCGCTCAGCATGCTGAACTCTCCCGTGCCGCCGAAAAGCAGGATCTTTTTACTCGTGGTCAGATAGACCAGACCTGCGTGCACACGTGGTGAAGGGCCAGGTGCGGAGGTGAGCGGATGCCAGGTCGAACTCGAGTATTCGTAGAACGTGTTCGAAAATTCCGAACTCGCCGTGTCGTTGCCGCGTCGCCCGCCGAACAGGAGAGGAACGCCGCGGGTGGAATCGTACACCAGCGTTCCGCCGTAGTAGGGAGGTGTGATCTCGGTGGCCTGTGCAACGAACAGGGGTGCTGAATCGAGAAAGTTGGCGTCGAGCAACGAATAGGTGAGGCCAAAAGAAATGGGTCCTCCGCCCGCGAGAAAGGTAGTGCATCGCACGATTTGCCGAGGCTCGGATGAGTCACAACTTCTTTTACGCCTTCTCGAATCCATTGCAGCGCCGTCCAGCGTGGAATGTCGAGATCGAGAAAGAGATCGGGATCGCCGGAACGTGCGACCGCATTTCTTACACGGATATCATAGGTTCGCTTGGCCGTGTGTCCCTCGCTGTTTTGTTTTTGATAGGGCTATGGTAGCATGGCTGGAAAATGGATTTGCACAGGGTGTTGTTGAAAAACTCTTGGCGCGGAGCAGCGCGACGGTCCAAGGCCCGCGCCGGTCATATAGGATAAATAGGACAAAGACGACTATGCTGCGTCACGACAACCAAGACCTCGATTCCCAGCTAAAAGAGCTTCGCGAGATCATCTACCACAGTGAGCACCTGTGGGGGATTCTCAGCCGCAATAAAGAAATCAATCTCCCCAACTGGTATCTGGGCGCGGGTTGCATCACGCAGACGGTTTGGAATTGGCTTTCGGGACGAGAGGCGTTGATGGTGTTAGTAGCGCTTAAAAAGCGCCGTAAAATGTTGGTTAACGCGTAATCCCACCAAAATCCTGTTTCATAAAAAAGATGTCGTTTTTTAGAATAGAGCGAGATAGAAGGTGTGGGTTCATTGTAGCTTGAGACCCTCT
>CAIYUV010000088.1 GCA_903929475.1 uncultured Spartobacteria bacterium | reverse complement strand
TGCAAAACTACAACGAAACCCTGCGCGCCGCTGGCGTCTTTTTCGACGAAGATGCACCGCCATCCGCCGCACCGCCGCCGACAAGCGCACCACAGCCAAGCATCGCGCAGCCAACGCCGACGCTAGCCGATGCCGCGCTATACAGACTCGCTGGCGAGATCGTGCGAACAATGGCACCGCATACGGAAGCACACCCTGCCGCGCTGCTCGGCTCGCTGCTCGTGACTTTCGGTGCCGCCGTGGGGCGCGGTGCGTGGATGACTGCGAGCGGCACGCGGCATCATGCAAATCTTTTTTCCTGCATCGTCGGTGCTAGTAGCCGGGCACGAAAAACAACCGCAGCCTATAACGTGCGCGACCTTTTCGTCCGCGCAGAAATCTTCCCGCCGAAGGCGAGCGGTCTTTCTACTGGCGAAGGCATCATTCACCACATCCGCGATGCAAAAATGGGTGACGATGAAAAAACGGGGGAGCCTAAAACACTCGATACGGGAGAAGCGGACAAGCGGCTCTTCGTGCTCGAAAGCGAACTCGCCCGCGCACTCGCTGCGATGAAGCGCGAAGGTAACTCGCTCTCCGCCGTGCTCCGCGAGGCATGGGACGGATCGGCATTGCAGACACTCACAAAGCGCGAGGCAGAAACTTGTGCGCTCCCGCACGTTTCGATTTTAGCAGCCGTCACACGCGAGGAATTAAAAAAGCGGCTCGACGAAAGCGAGCTGCTCAACGGCTTTGGTAATCGCGTGCTCTGGGTGCTTGTGCAAAGGCCGCATCTACTGCCGCTCGCAGGCGAACTTCCTTGGCAGGAACTCACGCCGCTATTGCAACGCCTTTCTACCGCGCTCTCCTTCGCACGCGATGCGGGTGAATTGCACCGCTCACAATCTGCCAATGCCCGCTGGTGCGAGATTTATGCGGAACTGGCAGCGACAAACCACAGCGGAGTTGCGGGCTGTCTCACCGACCGCGCAGAGGCGCAGGTGCTTCGCTTGAGCATGATCTTCGCCTTGCTCGATTGCAGTCGCATTGTCGAACCTGCGCATCTCGACGCCGCCCTCGCCTTTTGGCGTTATTGCGAGGCAAGCGTGCTCCGCGTTTTCGGTGGAATCAGCAAAGACGCCCGCAACATCAAAAGCGCACTCGATGCCGCCAAGCCCGGCGAACTTTCACGCGATGAAATCTCGCAAAAATTCGGAAAGCACATTTACGGCGAACGGCTCGACGCCGCGCTCACTGAACTCGCCAAAGACGGCCACGCGACAAGCCGACGCGGGGAAACAGGGGGACGGCCAAATGAGCTATGGAGCGCACTGTGACGGTGCGCGGGATATGCGGGCAAAGCGGGGAAAGCCCACCCTTTCACCGCTTATCCCGCTTTCCCCCTCTGCGCAGAAGAATGAAAACACCTCGCGCCGTGACAAACCCGCCGCCGCTGCTACACGTCTCGCTGGCCCATTTGAAAGCTACTCTTCGTGAGAACCAGCCAACAAGGATTCTCCCCGCATGAAATTCATCATCGAGAAAAAAGCACTGACCCGTTTGTTGCGTGTGCTCGGCAGTGACCCCAAAAAGAAGCCGCGCAATTCCGTCCTCCGACTGGCCGCGCAGGACGGTCAAATCATCCTCCATGCGTATGCAGCCCAAGTCGGCTGCGAAGCCCTCGTGCTTGAAGAAGGCGTCTGCTTCTTCCGCATAAAACAGTTCCTCCCGCTCATCCGCACCTACGCCAGCGAAAAAAATCTCACGATAGAAGTCACGCCCGACGGCATCCAAATCGGCAACACGAAAATCAGTCGCGGCTTGTGGGAGATTTCCCTTTTCCAAAACCCGCAAATCGCGCCGCTGCAACTCACGCTCACGCAACACAGCACCGAAGTTGTCGAACCGAGTGAACCGAAACAGGCTGAATTGCCGCTGTGGGTAAACCGTATCCCTGAGCGAACGGACGAGATTTAGAAGTTCAGTGCCCATGCTGACGAAGTGAGTGTGAATGAAAACGCTATACGAATGCCGAATTAAGCGTTGACACTACGCACTGCACGGGTGGACAAACCTCCTCGCTATGAAAACACTACTCGCGTGTGCGCTTCTTGCGCTTGGCTCAATCGCTATGGCTGGCGATGTTTATGTCCCCGGAAGAGTTGACAGCAATGGCGTCTATCATCCCGGCTACCACCGCACGACTCCCGACAATACTCCAAACAACAACTACGGCACGGAAGGAAACTACAATCCGTGGACTGGAAAAACGGGCACGGTTGATCCAAACAAGCCGCCGCGCAATCCCTACGCGCCTCGCTATCCGCGCTAGTAAGATTTTAGTGAGTTCCGGCGCATACCGTATCCGTGTATGCATTTCGAGTTGGCAATTCTAAACGGCGTCACTTTCTACCCATGAGAACTTTCGCCGCACTCAGTATTGCGCTATCGCTCATGGCCTGCACTTCTCTAAACCCTCAGCAACGACTAAGTATGTTTAGAGTTATTCAACAGGGTGCTATAGATCAACAGCGCATCAATTATGAGAACGGTATGGAGCAAAGGCGTATGTGGCATGAACGCGCCCTCATGCAGCCCACAGTTCTAGGTTTTACCCCAAGTCTTGTCTATTAGACTTAATGAAAAATGGCGTTCTTATTCTAAGCTGCACGCTGTTTTTTTTGGGCATCGGGTTTGCGACGGAACGTGAGCAACTTGAAAAGACGGCTACGCAAGGGGACGCTACGGCTCAAATTAGCCTCGGGTTTAGGTATTACAATGGGGACGGCGTGCCCAAGGACAAAGCGAAAGCTGTCGAGTGGTTTCGCAAGGCTGCTGATCAGGGGATGGCTGGGGCTCAAATGATGCTCGGGGAAATGTATGCCACAGGCGCAGGAGTGCCAAAGGACAATGTTAAAGCCTCCGAGTGGTATCGCAAAGCCGCCGAACAAGGCGACGCTGGGGCGCAGAGCAACCTCGGTTTCATGTATGCCAAAGGCGCAGGAGTGCCAAAGGACGCAACGAAAGCCGTCGAGTGGATTCGCAAGGCTGCTGTGAGGCGGGATGCTGGGGCTCAATTCAACCTCGGAGTCATGTATTCCGAAGGTGAATGTGTGGCTAAGGACGAAATAGAGGGGCTTGCTTGGTTTAACATTGCAGCGGCAGCAGGCGGTGCGCAGGCAGTTAAAAACCGTGGAATAGCAGAGGCGCGTGTTGGGCGTGATGGGACTCTGGAAGCACAGCGACGGAGCAGGGAAATCTTGAAAGAAATTGAAGCCGCCAAGGCTGCGCGGGCTTCGATCAAAGGGAGCCAATGACATTCACCGCTGGCGTCGTCCTGCTGGTGTCCCTCGCACTGTAAGACGGTTCAGCGAAAAGCTGAGGCGGGGTTAAAACGGTTGAAGGGTTAAAATTGTGCGGGGGTTCGTTGGATTGCGTTTTTCAGGGGGTAAAAAGGTTTCTTTGCAAGCAAGGGCGACAGCACGGGCGAGGCTGTTAAAGCGAAGTTGTTTTAACGGGTTTGTTGGGGTTTGCGGGCGCGGAGTTGAAGTTTTTGCGAGCAGCATCGCGGAAAGAGAGCAAGGAATCGAGCACGGGGAACAAGCACGGAAAGCCGTGGAAAACGGTGGATGTGGTCTTACTTACTGGTCTTACTTTCTATTTTCACACTCAACGAATCACCCTCAAACCCGCATGAATACAAGAAAGGTGGCTGGGCCCGGAATCGAACCGGGGATTCCATTCCGCCTATGGAATAGAACCATTTTGCCTTGGTAGTAAGACCGTGACGGAAAACGCTGGACACGCATGGAAGGTCTTAGTAGTGGTCTTACATGGCTGGAATCACTAAACACCCTAACTCCCCTTTCTGGACGGCTATTTTTTATGACGGCGCGGGCGCGAAGGTGCGCCGCTCGACAAAGCAGCGTGACCGCCGCCTTGCTCTAAAGACTGCGATGGCTTGGGAGGATACCGCCAAGGCTGGGCGCGAAAAACGACTCACGGAGGCGCAGGCGCGCAAGGTGGTGGGGGAGATTTTGGCGCGCTCTACGGGCGAAAGTCTGCATTTTCACTCATGCCGTGCATGGCTCGACGAATGGCTGGCGGGCAGGCGCGGGACAACGGCACCCTCTACGCTGGCGAAATACGAGCAAACCACGCGGGACTTCATCGCGCATCTTGGTGAACGTGCCGATCTCACCCTCGCCGCGATTTCCCCGAAAGACGTTCGCTCTTTCCGCGATGCTCTCGCCAAGGGCGGACGTGCTCCATCCACGGTGAACATGGCGATCAATAAGACGCTCTCCGCGCCTTTCCTGTCTGCGTTGCGCCTTGGCTACGTGCCGACGAATCCCTGTGCCGCCGTCGAGGCGTTGCGCGACGATGTGGAGGCGATCCGCGACCCCTTCACCACGGAACAGGTGGGCGATCTGTTGGCAGCGGCGGAGGGCGATTGGAAGGGCGCGATCCTTTGCGGCTACTTCACCGGCCTGCGCTTGCGTGATGTGTGTTGGATGACTTGGGATGCCGTGGATTTAACAGCGAGCGTGATCAAAGTGAAGCCAATGAAGCTGGGGCCGACTGCACTTCATCCATTTGGCGCGGAGTTGGCCGCATGGTTGCGCGCACAGCCGCGTGGCATCGGCAAGGCACCCATCTTCCCCACCCTCGCAGGCAAGGGCACTGGCGGGCGCTACGGACTGAGTGGACGCTTTAAGAGCATCATGGAAAAGGCAGGGATCAAAGGCCGCACCCTACGCAGCGGGGACGTGGGGAAAGCGGGGAAAGGCCGCACCACGTCGAGCCTCTCCTTTCATTCACTACGTCACACATTTGTTTCGGCGCTCGCCAATGCGGGAGTGTCGGCAGAGTTGCGGCAGAAATTGAGCGGACACGCCGACGAACGCTCACACGCGACCTACACCCATCACGAAATGGAAAACCTGCGCGGGGCCGTGGCGAAGCTCCCGCCTGTGGGGGCGGCTTCGTAGTTACCTACGGCAAAAACATCACAGTGAAAAAGAAACCGCCAGCAAAGAGACAGTCCACTTCGCGGGCCAAGTGCAGGCACCCCACCGTGGAGGGAGAGGCGGATCAGCGGGTGGGCGGTTCCTCGAAAGCCCGCGTGAAGATTTCTGCAAAAAAACAACCGTTACTAAGTGCAGCGGTGGAAAAATTGAGGGAACTCTCAAAGGCAGATGTATTGGCGGCTATTACGGAAAGGAGATTTGAGCTAGTGGCGGCGAAGTTAGAACGTGCGACAGATTTTGAGAGCGAGAAGCAGGAAGCTGGTTTCGCCGATGCTGTCAGTAAATGGCGGCAAGCCTATGTGAAAAGTCAGGGGAAAGTAGTTGGTGAAGTGTGGATGCGTGGGCCTGAGCATGGTTACAAGATTCTCTTGAACGACTTCGCCGGACAATGGGAGTGGAGAGGAAAATTAGATGCTGATGCGGCGTGCCTTTTTACACACGCCAACGGAGGCGGAGAATGGAAGGTGGTGAGTCCGGCAAGCGCGGAGGATTGGAGAGAGAGCTTCGTCGAAGTGCTCCGCAATCCTTCCCTTCCTCGCGAAGATGCTTTGCGACTCAATGCGGATGCGATCTACATGGCTGCACAGAATGGGGATGTGAGATTTTTTGAGCGAGTCAGCGAAACCTTTCGCAAAAGGAACAGGAAAAGGCAGGCCGTTGCTTCTGCTGCTCATGTGTTGCTTCGTTATTGGATTCCCGCTGGGCTTTGGCGGTTGAAAATGAGGGAAGGGCGTGCGCGGTTAAATGCAATGGCAGATAAGACAGAAAATGTAGGAGTGAGAGCTTACGAAAAAGCGAAGGAACGACTTGGCTTGTAAGTTTCCGACATGATGGGGGCAGCCGTGTCGGATGACCGATGGACGGCGCTGTTGTTGAGTGGATGGCATGGAACCAAAAAACCAATCAGCGCCCGCCGTCACGCATCAAATGACGACAGCCCAAGTGCAGCCGGGGATTGAATGGCTGCGCCCCGGCGACGTGCGCGCCCGCTACGGTCTTTCCAGATCGTATCTTTATGAATTGATCGCCGAAAAAAAAGTTCACAGCGTGGTTCTTCGCCGCAATGGCCGCGCAACTGGCGCACGGCTTGTATCGGCTGCGAGCCTCACCGCTTGGATCGAATCGCACACCGCTTAATCCCGTGGTGGACGTTACAGAACTTCACAGCCGGATTGCGGCGCGAGCGGAAGATTTTCTCCGCGAGCTTTTCGGCGAACGTGTGCGAAAGGCCGGCCACGAGCAGTGGCGAGTCGGCACGCACGGCTCGCTGGCCGCAAGCGTGCGCGGCGATGCGCTTGTTTATTACAACCACGAAGCCGGGGGCGGTGGGGATGCCGTCGAGCTTTGGCAGCGCGAGCGGGGCGGGACACTCGGCGAGTGCCTGCGCGCTTGCGCGGCGTGGGCGGGAATGACCGCCGATACACCGCGTCCGTTGAAACCGCCAACGTCCGCACCCGTCGCGCTGCAAACAATCCCGACGATGCCGCAAGAAGCCGCCGACACATGGCGGGAAGGCCGCGAGTGGCTGTGCAAGACTCCCGCCGCACTCGATGAGCAAAGCGTGTGGCGTGGATGGCCGCGTGAATATGTGGAGACGCTGGCAGGCGCGGGCATCACTTCCATGCCTCTCTATTTTGGCGAGCGTTCACGCATTGCCTTCCCCGTATGTGAGCCGGTGACGTGGCCGGTGGGAAAGGGCGAGCATCCCGACAATGCACGCCGCGACCGCCCGCGCTTCGTGGGCTGGCACACTCGGCTGCATGACCGCAAGGACGAGCATCGCGGCTGGCGTTTTGTGCCGCGCAGAAAAGATGACGGCTCGCACCCTGGCCTGCCAGCGTTCCCGCTCGTGCTGAGTGGCGCGGGCTTTGGCGGGACAATCCACGACAAGCGGCTGCTGATTATTTGCGAAGGCGAGTTCGACGTTTGCACACTCCCGCTCGCGCTCGGCTGGTTTGATCTCACGCTGGGATTGCTCCGCATACCTCCCGCCGTCGCGCTCGTGGGCATCCTCGGCGCGGGAGCAGGCACCAAGACTTTTCTCGATGCTTACCGCCCATTCTGGCCGCGCGATGCCGCCGCGCTCGTGCTCCGCGACGGTGACAAGGCCGGGGACAAATGGAAAGAGCGTGGCGGTTTTCTAGACGCCCTCCGCGCCCGCTGTTCACGAGTGGAATGCCTTCACTTTGGCACCGGCACCAATGGCAAACGCCGCGACGTGAACGACGCATGGCGCGACCGCACTCTTAACCGCGACGTATTCGACGCGATGCTCGTCAGCATCGGCTGGACGCTCCGCGATGCCGAAACCGCACCCCCTAGAAACGCCACGCCCCCGCCAGCATGACCGGCGAGGGCGCGAACGCTTTATGACAACGCAAACAAAAACAAAAAACGGGCACGAAGGCAAGCCGCCAAACGTGCAAAACTACAACGAAACCCTGCGCGCCGCTGGCGTCTTTTTCGACGAAGATGCACCGCCATCCGCCGCACCGCCGCCGACAAGCGCACCACAGCCAAGCATCGCGCAGCCAACGCCGACGCTAGCCGATGCCGCGCTAT
>CAIYUV010000087.1 GCA_903929475.1 uncultured Spartobacteria bacterium | reverse complement strand
GTCCTATCAAAAACAACCAACTAATTGCCCCGTCGCGCACCTCTCGCGTCCAAAAATCCACATACCACTCCCACTCGTTAGACAAAAAACAGCCGTCCAGAAAACTTTCAGACGATCACCGCTTTATTCAGCGTTTCCCTAAGGAAGCATCGGTGCGCGTGTTTTTTTCACACATGATCCGAGCGCTGCTGTTCATTTTGACCGTCACCACCGCGATGGCCGCAGATTTTTCACCTGAAAATCTGAAGCTCTCCGCGGAGGCGCGCGGCATTTTCGCGCACAACTGCACGAAGTGTCATGGTCAGCACAAACAGAAGGGAAAACTGCGTCTCGACACGCGCGAGTTTGCGATGAAAGGCGGTGAGGACGGCGAGGACATCCTGCCCGGAAAGCCGGCTGACAGTCCGCTGCTCAAACGCGTGCTCCTGCCGAAAGGCCACGACGACGCGATGCCGCCGAAAGACGGCCCGCTCGAAGCGGTGGACATCGAAACTTTGCGCAAATGGATCGCCGCCGGTGCGCCGTGGCCCGATGGCGAAACGGCGGGCGTGGTTTTCCAGCGCGCACCGCTCGCGCCGCGCAAGCCGGAGTTCCCGGCAGGCTCGGAGAAAATCGAAAACCCGGTGGATAAATTTGTGGCGGCGTATTTTCGCGACCAGAAAATCACTTCACCTGACGCGGCGGATAACCGCACTTTCCTACGTCGCGCATCCCTCGACACCATCGGACTGCTGCCGACTTGGGAGGAGATGCAGGCTTTCAAAGGCGACCGCGCCGCTGCGGTGAGCGCGTTGCTGGAACGCAAGGATGACTACGCCACGCACTGGCTGACTTTTTGGAACGACGCGTTGCGTAACGACTACTCGGGCACCGGCTACATTGACGGCGGGCGAAAACAGATCTCGAAGTGGCTCTACAACGCTCTGCTCGACAACAAGCCGTATGATCAATTCGTGAGTGAATTGATCGCGCCGAAGTATGCGGACAGCGAGGGCTTCATCAAGGGCATCAAATGGCGCGGCGACGTGAGCGCGGGGCAGCGTGTGGAGTTGCAGGCGGCGCAAAATCTTGCGCAGGTTTTCCTCGGGTTGAACCTCAAGTGCGCGAGCTGCCACGATTCGTTCATCAACGACTACAAGCTGAAGGACGCGCATGCGCTGGCTGCGGTTTTTTCCGACAAGCCGGTGGAAATTTTCCGCTGCGACAAGGCGATGGGAGAAATCACACCGCCCGCTTTTTTCTGGCCGGAGCTGGGGCAAATCGAAGCGGAAAAACCGCGCCGTGAACGCCAGCAGCAACTCGCCGACATGCTCACGAAAAAAGACAATGGACGTCTCGCGCGCACGATGGTGAATCGTCTATGGGCTGCGTGTTTTGGGCGCGGAATCGTGGAGCCGGTGGACGTGATGGACAACAAGGCGTGGAGCCGAGATTTGCTCGACTGGCTCGCGTGGGATTTCGCGGAAAACGGCTGGGACGTGAAGCACACACTGAGCGTCATCCTCACATCGCGCGCCTATCAACTCCCCGGCGTCGCAGTGGCGGACGCCGACGCGCTCGCAAAATCGTCGTTTGTTTTCCAAGGCCCGGTTGTCCGCCGGCTGAGCGCGGAGGAATTTTCCGACGCCGTCAGCCGCGTGGCTGCGCCGCTTTACTCGAAGCGCGACTTTAATGTGGCCAAGGAGGAAGGCACGCTTGGGAAAAACGCGAAATGGATATGGCATGAGGAAAACAACCGGACTGAGATCAGTTTTCCCGAGGGCACGCGCTACTTCCGGACGAAATTCACATTGCCAGAAAAACAAACGGTTCGCGCGGCTCGCGTTGTCGCTGTCGCAGATGATGAGTTCACTTTGTATGTGAACGGGCAAAAGGCGCTCAGCGGCACCACGTGGGACAAAGCCGAGGCTGCCGATGTCGTTTCGCAACTCACGAACAAGCGTGAAGTCGTGCTCGCAGTCAGTGCAAAGAACACATCCGAAGGCCCGGCTGGACTGCGTCTGGCTCTTGCGGTCTGGCTAGTCGGCCAGCAGGCACCATTCATTGTTCAGAGCGATGACAACTGGCTCAGCAGTGCCGAAGCTCCGGATGGCTGGGAGAAGCCCGAGTTTGATGCTTCACAGTGGGTAAAGCCCGCCGTTCTGGGCACGAATGCACAGCCGTGGAAAACGCTCCGTGATTTTGAACTCGCCGAGCCAAAGGCGGATCAAATCGTCCGCGCTTCGATGGTAAAAAACGACTCCTTCCAAAACATCCTCGGGCGCCCCATGCGCGATCAGGTGAACATGTCCCGCCCGGCTGCTACGACGTTGCTGCAAGCGCTCACTTTTGCAAACGGTCGCACTTTCACGAACGCAATTGAGCGCGCTGCCGGTGAGTGGAGCAAGCGATTCCCCGATGCGAATGCGCGGCTCGACGCCATCTACCAAGCCACGTTGTTGCGCGCACCGCGCGAAGACGAACGCGCTTTCGCAAGCGCCGCGCCTGCCGATCTGCTATGGTCGCTCGTGCTGCTGCCAGAGTTTCAACTCATCCGCTGACATGAATCCGCAAATCCAAACCCGCCGCGATTTTCTCCAACGCATCTCCGCCGCCTCGCTAGCAGCGATGGCGACCGGCATGCCGCAACGCGTCTTTGGTAGCTCAGAAAAAAGGGCGAAGGCCACGGCAGACACGGTCATCCTGCTTTTTATGGCGGGAGGAATGGCGCACACGGAGACGTTCGATCCGAAAAAATTCACGCCATTTGAAGTGGGAACGCCGGTGTCGTCGCTGCTCTCGACTTTTGAATCACGCCCGACAGTGCTCGATGGAATTTCTTTCTCCGAGGGGCTGGAGGAAATCGGGAAGGTGATGGATCGCGGCACGCTCATCCGCTCGCATGTCCCGGCGGATCTCGGAAAGATTTTGCACACGCGGCATCAGTTCCATTGGAAGACCGGATACGAGCCGCCACAAAGCGTGGCCGCGCCAAATATCGGCGCATGGGTCGCCAAGGAACTCGGGTCGCGCAACCCGGTGATTCCGCCTTTCATCGTGATCGGGCAGCGATTTGACCAAGGCGAGAAGGACGAGCTGAAAGCATTTCACACTGCGGGATTTCTCGGAAACGAATACGGGCCGTTTCTCGTCGAGGAACCGATGCAGGCGCTCGATGCGGTGCGTCCGCCATCGGGGATGACGCCCGAGCGGTTCGAGGCGCGGCAGGCGCTCTATCGCGAGATGTTGAAAAAGAACGGCACGACGGACAAAGCGAGCGACTACCAGCAGGCGTCGCTGCTGCGCTCGATGGAGCAGGCGTATGCGCTGCTGCGTTCACCCGAGGCAAAGGCGTTCGATTTGAAACTTGAAAGACAGGAAACCTACGATGCCTACAACACGTGCCGTTTCGGACTGGGCTGCCTGCTGGCGCGTCGCCTCGTGGAGGCCGGAGCGCGCTACATCGAGGTGACGAGCGAATACATTCCGTTCGAGTATTGGGACTCGCACAAAAACGGCCACGACCGCGCGGAGATGATGAAAAAGCAGATTGATCGTCCCGTCGCACAACTCGTGCGCGACCTCGATGAACGCGGCCTACTGGACCGCACGATGATCATTCTCGTGAGCGAGTTTTCACGCGATGCGCTGCTCGAAGGTGCGCCCGAAAAACCGACCGAGGAGGGTATAGACACACGAAAATTGCCCGACGTGATGAAGGAAAAAACGCATTACGGAATGCACCGCCACTTCACTGGCGCCAGCTCGGTGCTGATGTTCGGCGGCGGTGCAAAGCGCGGCTACGTCCACGGCAAAACTGCCGACGAGCGCCCGTGCAAGGCCATCGAGAAACCCGTGAAAATCGCAGACCTCCACCAGACGATGTATCACGCCCTCGGCATCGCCTCCGACACGCACTACGAAATCGAAGCGCGCCCATTTTACACCACGCCGGACGGCAAAGGCGTCGCTGTAAAAGAGTTGCTGAAAAGCTAGGCGCTGCGATGCCTCACTTCGCCGTCGGTGGGGCGAAATTTACGGTGATGCCAAAGCTTTTCCACGAACTTCCTTCGCGGACGAACTCGAGGGAAAAACTCAATTTGCAGGGTTTCGGTGCTGCGCCTCCCTGAAAAACAAAAGTATCATAGCGACCCTTTACCGTGAGCACACGGTCGGTGCTCAAAGTAGCAGGCTCGTCGAAAATCATTTTCTCGCCTTTGATCCGGGAAATATCCGAACTGACTTCCACGAATGCGTGGAATGCGTGATCCAGGGCGTTGATTGTCAGTCGTCTTGCCTTATTCTCCGGATCTGCCTTTTCGATTAGCTTCGGTTCTTTGCCCGTGTAAGTGAGAATTCGCGGGTCTTTTCCACGGAATTTCCATCGATCCGAGGCTGAGGCGTAGAGGTAGGAAAAATCGTTTCGCTTCACGGCATCGTCAAAATCCAGCAACACCTTCTCCACCATTTTTTGGAGTTCCTTCTCGCTTGGCAAAGCGCGGTCGAAGGGATCGCCAAATCCCTTTTTACCTTCTTCTTCGCCGTCTGGCGTGCGCTCAATGAAAGCGAAGATGTCTTCGCTGCCTGCTTCCAATTTCGCACCAAAAAGACACCAGCGACCTCCATCCTGCACCATCGAGACGTTGAGCGGGAGAACCCTGCCATCCTTCAATTTGAAATCCCCGCGAACCACCCGCGCCCGGCCGGGCATGTCGAGCGCTGTCCATTTCACCTCTTGAAACGAATCGAGACCGTTTTCGCGCACGCGGGCCTGAAAGTATTTCGACGAGCGCTCGATTTGAAAAGTCCCGCTTGCGGTTGTGAATGCCTCCGCCGCTTTGCCGTTTGCGCAGAGCGCGAAAAACCGATCCGCTGCCTCGACCGGGCCGCCTTTGTCATCACCGCATCCAGCGAAGATCGCGCAGATAATCACGGCGATGGCGAAACGCAGGCTATTGAAAAATGGAGGCATGGTTGGCGGGTGAATTAGCGGCGTTCCCTGCTTTGGCGCAACTGTCCAATCATCAAAAATGTTCAGCGGCTCCACTCCAACATCCGGCGCAGCGGCAACTCGGCGCGGGCGCGGATGGGCTCGGGGATGATGATCTGCGGCGCGAGGTCGCGAAGGCAGGCGTGGAGTTTTTCGAGCGTGTTCATCTTCATGTAGCGGCAGTCGGCGCACGCGCATTTGTCCGTCGGGCCGGGAATAAATTCCTTGCCAGGCACCTCGCGCCGCAAGCGGTGCAGCATCCCGCTTTCCGTGACGATGATGAACGTCCGCGCGGAGCTGCTCTTGCAGTAGCCGATCATTTTTTCCGTGCTGCAAACCTCGTCGGCGAGCAGGCGCACGGCGGTCGTGCATTCGGGGTGAGCGACGACTGGTGCGTCGGGATGCTGACTGCGGATGCGCTCAATGGAATTCCGCGTGAACTCGACGTGGACGTAACAATTTCCCTTCCACAATTCCATCGGCCGACCCGTCTGCTCGATGACCCACTGGCCGAGATTTGCGTCGGGGACAAAAAGGATTTTCCTGTCGGCGGGCACGTGCTCGACGATGCGGACAGCGTTGCCGCTCGTGCAGATGACATCGCTCAGCGCCTTCACGCCGGCGGAGCAATTGATGTAGGCGACGACGTAGTAGTTTTTCGCAGCGTGTTCGTGGAGAAATGCTTCGAGCTTTTCCGCAGGGCACGAGTCGCTGAGCGAGCAACCCGCATTCATGTCGGGAATGACGACGGTCTTCGCGGGGTTCACGATTTTCGCAGTCTCGGCCATGAAATGAACGCCGCAAAATGCGATGACATCCGCAGTGCTCTCGGCCGCTTTATAAGCGAGCCCGAGCGAGTCTCCGACGAAATCGGCAAGCTCCTGAATTTCGTTCGACTGGTAATTGTGCGCGAGAATCACAGCGTTGCGCTCTCGTTTGAGCTGCTGGATTTCCGAGATGAGATCGAGACCTGCGACTGGCATAGACTCACAGTATGTGCGGACTGGCGGCGGCTCAAGCGCGCTGAACTACGAACTTGCGGAAGTGCGCTTAAAAACGAAGATGCCCCGCTTTTCGCCATGAAATATCGCACGTATCTCCTTCTCGGCGCTCCCGGCAGCGGCAAGGGCACCCAGGGCAAAATCCTCGGCACCATCCCGCGCCTCTTCCATCTTTCGATGGGCGATGTCTTCCGCGCGCTCGATACGCGCACGCCCATCGGGAAAAAATTCATCGAATTTTCCAGTCGCGGCCAGCTCGTGCCGGATGAGGTCACGATGGAGTTGCTGCGTGCGCACATCGGCCATCTGGTCGGCATCCACAGTTTTAAGCCGGACATTGACGCGCTCGTGCTCGACGGCGTGCCCCGGAATCTGCCGCAGGCAAAAATCATGAAGGACATGATTGATGTGCGAAAAGTTTTTCACCTCTCGGTTTCCGATCAGGAACAACTCGTTACCCGCATTCGCAAACGTGCGCTGAAGGAAAACCGTTTCGATGACGCGAACGAAGAAACCATCCGCCTCCGCCTCGTCACCTACGAAAACGAAAGCAAGCCGCTGCTCGATTTCTACGGACCGAAGAAAGTGCTCACGATAGACGCGCTCCAGCCGCCCGTGAATGTGGTGCGCGACATCGTGACGGCGATCGTAGAAGGCTGAACGAAATGAGAGTCGCCCTCATCGCCACCGGCGACATCGCCCTGCCAACGCTGCGCTGGCTGCTCATGGTTCCCGACTTTGAAGTCGTGGCGCTCGTCACGCAGCCGGACAAGCCGGTCGGCCGCCACCACGAATTAACGCCGCCTAAAATCAAAACCGAGGCGCTCTCGTATGGAGTGCCCGTTTTGCAGCCGGCGAAATTGCGCGCACCCGACGCCGTCGTGCAGGTGCAGGCGCTCGAAGCGGATGTGATCGTGGTGATGGCCTACGGACAGATTTTACCAAAGGACGTGCTCGAAGCCGCCAATCTCGCGTGCCTCAACCTGCACGCCTCGCTGCTCCCGCGCTGGCGCGGCGCCGCGCCGATTCAGGCGGCCATCGAGGCTGGCGATGAAAAGACCGGCATCACCGTGATGTATATGGATGAGGGCCTCGACACCGGCGACATCCTGCTTATGCGCGAGGTGAACATCAGCCCCGGAGAAACCGGCGGCTCGCTCCACGATCGTCTCGCCGAAGAAGCGCCCGGCGCACTCGCTGTCGCGCTCGCCATGCTCATGCGCGGCGACGCACCGCGCGTCCCGCAGCCGGCAGAGGGAGTGACTTACGCGGGGAAACTCACACGCGAGCACGGTGAACTAGATTTTTCCGCAGGACACATCGCAGTCGCGCGGAAAGTGCGCGCGATGAATCCGTGGCCCGCTGCTGCGACAAAGCTCGATGGCAAACGGTTGAAAGTTTTTGCAGCCACGCCGCTTGCAACGCCCCTCGGCTCACTGGGTGAAGTGCTCGCTAGCGCGGACGGTCTGCTCATCGGCACCGGCGACGGCTCCGTGCTCGCCACCGATCTCCAACTCGAAGGCAAACGCCGGATGCCCGCCAGCGAATGGTTGCGCGGCCACCCCGTCGCGCCGGGAACCAAGCTCGGCACATGAAAAAACAACAACGCCTCGACGAACTCGTCGCTTCACTCCGCGCCTGCACGCTTTGCCCCAAAATGCACCGGCCCGCCGTCAGCGGAGGCGCGGTCCTTTCGCGAGTAATGAGCGTGGGACAGGCCCCCGGAGTGAAAGAACCCGTGCTCGGTCGCCCGTTCGCGTGGACTGCCGGCAAGACGCTCTTCCGCTGGTTCGCCGATGCGTGCGGATGGAGCGAAGACGATTTTCGCACACGCATCTACATGGCCGCTGTCGCTCGATGCTTCCCCGGCAAAGCCACCACGGGCGGCGATCGCGTCCCCGATCCCGGCGAAGTCGAAATCTGCGGACGCTGGCTCGCCAAAGAAATCGAAATCCTCGAACCCGCACTCGTCCTGCCCATCGGCAAACTCGCCATCGCGCAATTCGTCGAATTTGAAAAACTCACCGAAGTCATCGGCGGCCAGTTTCGCGTCACGAAATTCGGCCACACCTTCGACGTCATCCCGCTCCCACACCCAAGCGGCGCGAGCACCTGGCACCGCATGGAGCCGGGGAAAACCCTACTCGTCCGCGCACTCACCCGCATCGCCGCACACGAGGCGTGGCCAAAATAGTAACGGAGATTTCCGTTGTCGCACTTCGCCGGGGCGACGATATAACACGCCATCCGATGGTCAAAAAACTCCTGCACACTCGCTATCGCGTCGCCGATTTGGAAAAGACAGTCGCCTTCTACCGCGACATGCTCGGCCTCACCGAAGTCGATCGCAAAGCGAGCCCGCGCGGCTCCACGCTCGTCTTTCTCAAAGCCCCCGAAAGCGAAGAGTTGATCGAAATCTGCCACTACCCAGCCAGCGGCCCCGTCATCGTCGGGCCGGACCTCACACATCTCGCGTTCGGCGTGGACGACCTCGCCGCTTTCGCAAAACACGCAGCCGCCAAAGGCTACCCGCTTTCCGATGGCCCCACGCCCACGAGCAACGGCAGCATCATCGCCTTCATAGATGCCCCCGAGGGCTACGAAATCGAAATCATCCAGCGACCCACCCATGGAATTTGACTGGCTCGACGCCCCATTTGATCTGCACACGATCACGCCCAAGGAAATCGAAGAATCCTTCGAGGACCCCTTCGGCCTCCGCCTGCTCCCCGATGTCGAAATCGCCGGCGAAGGCCACGCCCGCTACTTCAACCTCGGCCACAGCGTCGGCGGACGCGCCTTATTTTCGATCTTCTGGACCGATGGAAAAAGCATCCGCTGCATCCTATCGCGCGACATGACCCCGGAAGAGTCATCCTTTTTCGACCGCAAAAAACAGGAGCTGAACTAAACCATGAAAGTCATCAACGCATGGGCCGAAGTGCCACGATTTGAGACCGAGGAAGAAGAAGCGGTCTATTGGCAGCAGACCCGCGTGGACACGCGCCTGATGAACCAATCGCTCCTCAAAGCCGACAACCGCGAAAGCACCACGATTACGCTTCGTTTCGATCCCCGGATGCTCGCCCGCATCAAACGAGTCGCCCGCGCCCGCTACCTCAATTACCAAAGCATGATCAAACAGTGGCTCAGCGAGCGACTGGAGAAGGAGATCAATTCGTAGCCGTGAAGTTGTCTTGAAAATTCCACGAAAGCTATTGTTCAAGGAGGACGCTTTTTGCATCGCCATGCATTCCGCGTAGTTGATTCAAGCTGGGAGAGAAATTGGTTTTGGAAAGACCGACGAAGTGTTGTCGCTAAACTACACGTCACACGACGTTGCTACATTTACACTTCCATTACAATAAACCGTTTGAAACGACATAACCTCTTAACAGTGTGGTGCAACAGTGCGGGCATACGGAAAAATCCGTCGCTCTAAAAACACAAACACACGACCCATGAACGCAAAACTCACCCGCAGCATCACCACGCTCACCGCTGTTCTCATCGTTACCAGCGCGTTTGCGCAACAAGCACCACCTCGTGGCACGCAGCCTCCGCCGCCGAAAGGAACGCAACCACCACCACCGACTGGCACCCAACCTCCGCCGCCAACCGGCACCCAACCTCCGCCGCCAACCGGCACCCAACCTCCGCCGCCAACCGGCACCCAGCCTCCGCCGCCAACCGGCACCCAACCTCCGCCGCCGACCGGCACCCAGCCTCCGCCGCCAACTGGCACGCAACCACCACCGCCGAATGGAACGCAACCACCACCACCGACTGGCACCCAGCCTCCGCCGCCAACCGGCACCCAACCTCCGCCGCCAACAGCAGCACCACGACTCGGTGCTCCATTGCCCGACCTCACCACTGATCAGTTGGCTGCTTTCAACGCCGGACGCGCCGATTTCCTAAAAATCGAAACAGCAGCCACGGGTCTCGGTCCGATATTTAACAATGTCTCCTGCGTTTCTTGCCACCGTGCGCCAGCGCCCGGCGGTGCGAGTCGCATCTTCGTCACGCGTTTCGGGCTCACGTCGGCGGACGGCTTCGATCCGCTGACAAACCTCGGTGGTTCCCTGCTGCAATTCCGCGCCATCGCTCCAGCCGCACGGGAGCATATTCCAACGCAAGCGAACACGATCGCCCAACGCCAAACCACTCCGCTATGGGGCCTCGGCCTCATCGAGGCCATTCCGGATGACACCATCCGCGCTCTCGCCACCCGCCCCGAGGTGGACGGAGTAAAAGGCCGCGTCGCAGATATAGTGGACATCGCCACCGGCGAAAACCGTGTGGGTCGCTTCGGATGGAAAAATCAGCAGGCCACGCTGCTCTCATTTTCGGGCGATGCGCTCCTCAATGAAATGGGAATCACCAACCGCCTTTTCCCGACGGAAAACGCGCCCAACGGCAACGCCGCACTGCTGGCCAGATTTGACAAAGTCGCCGACCCGGAGGATCACACGGATTCTGCGACTGGACTTGATGGTGTTGACAGACTGGCAAACTTTCAGCGCCTGCTGGCTCCACCAGTCGCCCGCCCGCTGACCGCAAACGGCACCGCTGGAAAGGCGCTCTTTAGTAGCGTCGGTTGCGCGCAATGCCACGTTCCCACAATGCAAACAGGCACCAGCGACATCGCCGCGCTCAGTAATCAGACCGTGGCCCTCTACTCCGATCTGTTGCTGCACGACATGGGAACACTCGGAGACGGCATCGCACAAGCCGCTGCCGGTCCGAATGAATTCCGCACGCCTCCGCTGTGGGGTCTGAGTGCATCCGCCCCCTATCTGCACGACGGGAGTGCCGCCACCGTGGACGCAGCCATCCGCGCTCACACCGGCGAAGGCACCACCGCCCAACAGCGCTACGTCGCACTCACCGCCGCACAACGCACACAACTCCTCGAATTCCTCCGCTCGCTGTAAAAAGACTGGGCCAAACAAAAAAAGCCCGCGCCTCGAAAGGGACGCGGGCTTTTTGTTGGAAAAATTACGCCCGCAGTTTGATCAGCAAGTCTCCCGCTTCCACGGCTTCACCGATGCCGGCGAAGATTTCTGCGACGGTGCCGTCGGCGGGGGCGAGGATGTTGGTTTGCATCTTCATCGCTTCGAGCGTGGCGAGCTTCGCGCCTTTGGTGACGGCTTTGCCGACGCTTGCTTCAAATGCAGTGATCATGCCGGGAATTGGCGCGCCGATTTGCATCGGGTCATTGGCGGCGGCTTTGGCGCGAGACTTCACTTCCTTCGAGATACTCTTGTCCAAGACGGTGCTTTCGCGGGGCATTCCATTCAGCTCGTAGGAAATCACGCGGCGTCCGTCCTTGTCGGGCGCGCCGAGGTTGATGAGTTTGATGAACAGCACCTTGCCGTCCTCGATGCTTACCTGGATTTCCTCACCGGGCCGCAAGCCGTAGAAAAATGCGGGCGTCGGCAGGCAGCTCACGTCGCTGTTTGCGGCCTGAAACTTCGCGAAATCGGCGAAGACCTGCGGATACATGAGGTGCGAGTAAAGGTCGTCGTCGCTCGCCTCGCGCTTGGTTTTATCAGCGACCTCGGCTTTCACGTCCTTCAATTTCACGGGCTCCGGCTTGGTGCGTTTTACCTTCGCATTTCCCAAAACAGCGCGGACGACATCCTTCGGGAAACCGCCCATCGGCTCGCCGAGTCCGCCGCTGAGCATATCAATGACGCTCTCGGGGAATGCGATGCTGCCGGGCTCGAGGTTCACCACGTCGGCGGGCTTGATGCCGCGTGTGAAAAGGAACAGCGCCATGTCGCCGACGACTTTGCTCGATGGCGTAACTTTCACGATATCGCCAAAGACGTCGTTCACCGCGCGGTAGCAGCGCGCGATTTCCGGCCAGCGGTGACCGAGGCCCATGCTCGCGGCCTGCTCGCGGAGGTTCGTGTATTGGCCGCCGGGCATTTCGTGGAGATAGACTTCGCCGCTGCCGGTTTTCGGCGCGGTGTCGAAGGGCGCGTAGAAATTGCGCACGTGCTCCCAGTAGTCGGAAAATTCGTTGAGCGTATCGAGGTCGAGGCCGGTCTCGCGCGGCGTGTTTTGCAGCGCAGCGACAACGCTGTTGAGGTTCGGCTGCGAAGTGCTGCCGCTCATGCTCGCGATGGCGAGGTCCACAACGTCCACGCCAGCATCGCTCGCTTGCAGGATGCTCGCGGCATTCACGCCACTCGTGTCGTGTGTGTGAAAGTGAACGGGAATTCCGATTGCGTCCTTCAGCGCTTTCACGAGCGCCTTTGCAGCATAGGGGCGGCAGAGGCCGGCCATGTCCTTGATGGCGATCATGTGCGCGCCCATTTTCTCCAGCTCCTTCGCGAGCGAGACGTAATACTTCAGCGAGTATTTTGTGCGCTTCGGATCGAGGATGTCGCCGGTGTAGCAGAGCGCGCCTTCGCAGATGCCGTGCGTGTCCTGCACCGCTTCCATTGCGGCCTTCATATTCGAGAGATCATTCAGCGAATCGAACACGCGGAAAATGTCCATGCCGCACTCGGCGCTGTGTTTCACAAAACCAGCGACGACATTCGCAGGATAGCTCGTGTAGCCGACGGCGTTCGCGCCACGCAGGAGCATCTGGAAGCAGATGTTCGGCACTTTTTCGCGAAGGGTGCGCAGACGGAGCCACGGGTCTTCGTTGAGAAAACGCATCGCGGTGTCGAAGGTCGCACCGCCCCACATTTCGAGGGAGAAAAGCTCGGAGGTGCGACGTGCGACTGCTGGTGCGATGGCGAGCATGTCGGCGGTGCGCACGCGCGTGGCCATGAGCGACTGATGCGCGTCGCGGAAGGTCGTGTCGGTGATGAGCAGGCGCTTTTGCTTGAGCGTCCACTCGGCGAATTTTTTCGGCCCGAGTTCGAGCAAAAGCTGGCGCGTGCCCTTTGCGGGCTGCACGCGACCGTCCCACTTCGGCAAAGGTGCGACGGTGAGCGGCTGTGGCGGTCTGTAGCCTTTCGCGTGCGGGTTGCCGTTCACTATGACGTTGCCGAGGAAGCCGAGCAGTTTCGTGGCGCGGTCGCGACGTTGTTTGAATTCAAAGAGTGCAGGCGTCGTATCAATGAGCGTGGTCGTCGCCGCACCGCTGCGGAACGTGGGGTGGTTGATCACGTTTTCGAGAAACGGCGTATTCGTCTTCACGCCACGGATACGCATTTCGCGTAGCGCGCGGTCCATGCGATCCAGAGCAGTATGAAAAGTCGCGCCGCTCGTGGTGATTTTCACCAGTAGTGAATCATAGAATGGCGTAATCACAGCGCCCGCGTCGCCCATGCCAGCATCGAGCCGCACGCCATAACCGCCCGCGCTGCGATACGTGATAATCTTGCCGTAGCTCGGCGTGAATTTGTTCGCGGGATCCTCGGTCGTCACGCGGCACTGCACTGCGAAACCGTTGCGCTGAATTTTGTCCTGCGCAGGAATCGCGACCTCGTTGCTGTGGAGCGCGTGGCCTTGCGCGATGAGGATTTGCGAGCGCACGAGGTCAATGCCTGTGATTTGCTCCGTCACCGTGTGCTCCACCTGAATGCGCGGATTCATCTCGATGAAGAACCAATCGTTCGTATCCAAATCGAGGAGAAACTCGACCGTGCCCGCGTTGTCGTAGCCGATCTCCTTCGCGATACGCGCGGACGCGTCGCATAATTCGTGACGCACCTTGGCCGGCAAGCCGTAGCTCGGCGCAATCTCGACGACCTTTTGGTGGCGGCGCTGCACCGAGCAATCGCGCTCGTGCAAATGCACCGCGTTGCCGTGACGGTCGCCGAGCACCTGCACTTCGATATGCTTTGCGCGAGGGATGTATTTTTCCAAAAAGACTGCGTCATTTCCAAACGCACGCCCCGCTTCGCCCTGCGCTTCATCGAGCAGCGAATCGAGATCGCCCGGCTTGTGGACGACACGCATCCCGCGCCCGCCGCCGCCGAACGCCGCCTTGATGATCAACGGGAATCCAATCTCCGCCGCGACCTTCAGCGCAACCTTGCGGTCGCTCACCGGGTCCTCGGTGCCGGGCAGCGTGGGGATTTTCAGTTTCTGCGTCAGCGCACGCGCCGCAACTTTATCGCCCATCAAATCGAGCAACTCCGCCCTCGGCCCCACAAATTCAATCCCCGCCGCGCGACACGCCGCCGCGAACTTCGCATTCTCCGAAAGAAATCCGTAGCCCGGATGAATGATGTCCACGCCTTTCTCCTTCGCGAGCGCCACGATGCCCTCGATGTCGAGATACGCGCCGACCGGCCCTTTGCCCTCGCCCACGCGATAAGCCTCGTCCGCCTTGAAGCGGTGCATCGAAAACCGATCCTCCTCTGCGTAAATCGCGACGGTGCGCAGGCCCAGCTCTGTCGCCGCGCGCATGATGCGGATGGCGATTTCCGAACGGTTGGCGACGAGCAATTTCTTCGCGTGTAAAATCGGGACGTTCTTTTTTACTGTTTTGGCAGGCATGGAAAAGGGCGACGCCTTTTAAGGCACCCAACGCCCCGCGGCTAGCGCGGAGTTTGATGAAACTCACAAACCTGCTGCAGCTAGTTGCTGCAATCGTGCGATGGAGCGGCTATCTGCGGACTATGCGTTTTGCCATTCGCCAACTCCTGTGGCTGCTTCCGCTGGTCACGCTGATTTTTCCCGGGTGCGAACGTGCGCCGTCCAGTGTTTTACCGCCATCCGTCGTCAGCTACGCGGTGCGCGGGGTTTTGCAAAGTGCAGATGCGACGAACGGGCGGGCGGTAATCGCGCATGAGGAAATCCCCGGCTACATGGCCGCGATGACGATGGAATTCACGGCAGCCCAGCCTGTCGAACTCGCAGGGCTGGTGCCGGGCGATGTGCTGATTTTCGAACTGCGGGTGATGGAGCGGGAGAGCCGCATCGCGAAGGTGAAAAAAGTCGGGCACTCCGCTCTTGCCACACCGTTCGCGACGACTCCGGCGGAGGATGCCACAGGCACTCTGCTCCCGGATGTGGCGCTGGTGGATGAACACGGGCGGCCCTTCCGCCTCGCCGAGACAAAGGGCGGCGCGCTGGCCGTGACGTTCATTTTCACCCGCTGCCCGCTGCCGGATTTTTGCCCCCGCATGAACGCGCACTTCGCCACCGTGCAGCGCGCCCTTTCCGCTTCGACGGGAAAATGGCGACTGCTCTCGGTGACGATGGATCCCGCCTACGACACACCCGCGCGCCTCGCCGAATACGCAGCCCGCTACCAGCCGGATCAAAGATGGTCATTCGCCACGGGCGAAGCGACGGAAATCGCGAAGCTCACCGCCGCATTCGGGCTGGAGACGAAAGGCGAGGGTGCCGCGCTAACGCATAATCTGCGCACCATCGTGGTGGATGCCACCGGGCGTGTGCTGCGAGTTTTCACCGGGAATGAATGGCAGCCGGAGGAACTGATCGCAGAGATGCGGCTGGAGATTTCCGCCGAAGAAAAATAGCAACTACGATTGCGCGCGGCGACGGCGGGAGAAGACACCGAACATCGCGAGCGCACCAAGGCCGATGAAGGCAGCACTGCCGGGTTCGGGCACGACAGTGAAAGCGGTGCCATTGTTTTTCGTAACGGTAGCAGGATCGCTGGTGGCTGCGTAGTCGGCTACGTTCGTTGTGCTGGCCGCATTGGCCGCTCCTGTAAAACGGACACCCTTAAAAGTGCTCGTGGTCAGTGCCGAAGTTGGCGAACCAAAATTTCCGTCGCTATCGTTGGTAACGTCGCCCGTATTCGATCCGCTGTAGGAGCCAAACGTGAGCGACCAGTATATCGTGCCCGGTGTCGAAACGCTGCCACCATCCGCCTCAAATGTGACTCTGCCTCCGCTCAAATAAGATGCAGGGATGGCTGATGCGAGGGTGAAATCCGGAGAGAAAGCCGGGCCACCAGTGGAGTTCATTTTTGTAGTGAATGAAGCGGTTGAAAGTAGAACACGGGCACCAGCTGAACTCACGGCGACATTTGCGCCAATATCCAAGAGCAACACACGGTTGCTGCCTGAAGCATCCGCCGCCCAAATCGAAGATGAACTTACTATATTGTTTCCAGCAGAACGAAGACGAAGCTGAATGGCCTGTGCGGTGTTGTCACCAGCCACGCCACCAATGATTTCCTCGATTTGCATCAAGTGAAATGCGGCTTGCGTATTGGTGGTGAGCAATGCAGCGGTGGAAAGTGTCAGTGTAAGAGTGCGGATGTTCATAGGTTTGGGTAGGTCAGTGGGCGTAAGATGCCTCTCTTACATCGGAGAACAACACTTATTTCTTTCATTTTCAGACTCGGAAACAGACGCGCTGGCATTCATGCGGCGCATCCGCTACGGCTCGCGCGATGGAAAAGAACGCACACACCGATTCGCCGGACCGCGCGCCTGCGGGTGGAATGTGCGCGCTGCTTTTGCTGCTCGCGGCGGTCGCGGTGCCGCTGAGTCTGCTGTGGGATTTTTCGTGGGAGTCCACTGTTGGGATTGATCGCGTCTGGGCGTGGCCGCACGTGCTTACCTACGCTGCGGTGGCGATGGCGGGGCTCGCGGCGGTGTGGATGATCCTTTGTGGAAAAAATGGCGTCGTGATTTTTAAATTGCGCGCGCCGGTTGGTGCATGGCTCGCGCTTTGGGGAGCGGTGGCGTTTGTGGCGGCGTTCGCTTTTGACCGCTGGTGGCAGGCTGGCTACGGGCTCGCGGCGGGGATTTGGCATCCACCGCAGATGGCGAAAGCGGCGGCGTTTTTTACCATCGCATTTGGTGCGTGGTGGTGTGTGCCGCGATGGGGCGGCGGTGCCGTGGTGGCGATGATTGCGACGGTCTCGCTGGCGCACGGCTTTGCGAACCGCCAGCACGACGCGTTCTTTTATCAACTCGCGTGCGGGACATATCCGCTCGTGCTCGCTGCGGTGTCGGTGTCGTGCGGCGGACGTTTTCCTGCGACCCGCGCGGCGCTGCTCGGCATGGGCATCCATCTTGCAGCGGTGTGGATTTTACCGCTCATCCCTGGCTCGCCGGTAACCGGACCAATCTACAATGTGCGCGACCATCTTTTGCCTCCGCCTTTTCCTCCGCTCATCGTGCTTCCAGCGCTGGTGTTCGACTGGCTGATCGCTGCGCGCAAGGACACCGATTGGCGCGCTGCGATGGAAACGGGCTTCGCATTTTTCGCCATCTTCGCCGTGGCGCAGTGGCGTTTCGCGGAGTTCCTCCTCTCTCCCGCTGCGGATCATTGGTTTTTCGCCGGCGGGGGAAAACACTGGCCGTTTTTCCTTCGCATCAGCGAAGACATGCGCACCACTTTCTGGCCCGGCGAAATTCTCGACATTAAGAACACTGCAATCGCCATCGCGCTCGCCTTAGGCTCCAGCCGCATCGGCCTGTGGCTCGGCGCATGGCTCTCCCGCTTCGCACGATGAAAACCCTGCTCATCGCCATCTTCTTGTTCGTCGTTCAAAGCGCGCGCGCACGTCGGCAGTCCAAATGTTTTCTTCGACGGTCACGCAGGGCCGCACGCCGTCCGTGTCGTCATCCGCCCGCCTGCCGCGCTGCCGGGAAATGCGCAGATTGACGTGCGCGTCAGCGACTCCGCCATTTCAGCCGTCACCGTCCGCCCCGCATTCATCGGAGCAGGCCCCGAGGCCGATCCCGCACCCACGCCCGCGCTCGCCGTGGCGGGCGACGCTCAACTTTTCACCGCCATCTGCTGGCTCTCACGCAGCGGCACCTATGCCGTCCGCATCGCACTCGAAAGCCCGGGCGGTGGCGGCATCGTCGAGGTGCCGCTTCGCGCTGCGTCATTCGTGCGACCCGTCATGCCGCCCGCACTCGGTGGGACACTCGCCACTCTCGGCGCGCTTCTTTTCATCGCCGCCGCGTGTCTCGCCGGAGCTGCCGCTCGCGAAGCCACGCTCGCGCCCGCCGACACACCATCATTGAGCGATCGCAAGCGCGGACGGCGCGTCGCTTTCATCACCGCACTCGTGCTCGGCGGCGGCGTGTGGGCGGGCACTTTGCGCTGGCAGAAAATGGATCGTGACTTCCGCAACAACGAGATCTCACGTCCGCTGCCCGTCGTCGCCGTCATTCGCACAAACGGTGAGACACGCCTTCTCCACCTCACTCCAGACGCCGAGAGCACCGCAGCCAGCGCTTGGGATACGCTAGTCACCGACCACGGCAAACTCATGCACCTTTTCCTCATCCACGAACAGAACGCGGGCGCATTTGCGCATCTGCATCCTGTGCGTCGTTCGGCGAAAGATTTTGAAGGCGTGCTGCCGCCATTGCCCGGCGGAAAATATCATCTCTACGCCGAAGTCACCCACGAGAACGGCACCGACGAAACTCTCATCAGCAGCGTGACACTCCCCGAACCAACCGGCTCCGCAAAGCAGGCGGGCTGGACGATGAAAAACGACGCATGGTGCATGTCGCCCATTGCGCCAGCCGGAAATTCCGCGCAGCCCAACGCGCTCGATTACGACGACTCCTGGCACGTCAGCGCCACGCCCGCCGACGCACGCACGAGCGCGCTCATGGGCGGCTTCCGCATGGTGCTACAAACACCGGGCGCACTCACCGCCGACCGTGAAACCGCGCTGCGATTCGCCGTCTTTTCGCCATCTGGCGAAAGTGCGACGCTCC
Source organism: uncultured Spartobacteria bacterium (assembly GCA_903929475.1). GTDB lineage: Bacteria > Verrucomicrobiota > Verrucomicrobiia > Chthoniobacterales > Chthoniobacteraceae > SXWH01. The sequence continues at coordinate 9,194 of CAIYUV010000087.1, read as the reverse complement.
AGCCCTACATGGGAATGCTCGGCCACGCCGTCGTCCGCCGCAGCGACGGCACCGTCTTCACGCACCTCCATCCATCGGGCACGATCTCGATGGCCGCGCAACAGCTCTTCATACGACTGGACAATCCAAGCGAACCTCCTTCCCCACAGCCCCTGCCATCGGCTGTTGCGACAAATGAAGTCCCATTCCCCTACGCATTCCCCCAACCCGGCGACTATCGGATGTGGGTGCAAGTGCGGATCGCCGGTCGCGTGCTCACGGGTGTTTTCGATGTGACAGTGAAAGCGCGTGAATAGAAACCATCACTCGCAGATACTCTCCGCTTGCACACGCACGGGCAGCGGTGCTTTCCCTATGGGCATGTTGTTGTGGCGCGAAAAAATTCCTGATTCCTGGCTGCCGAAAATCCGAGCGAACCTGCCGGAGGTGCTGGTGGATCATGCACACTTGGAACGCAAGGCGGCGACGACGGCGCTGAACTTGGAAAAGTATGGAGAGTTGCACGAACACGTTTCGGAGCTAAATGCGATTGCCATCGAGGAATTGCAGCATTTCGAGCTGGTGCTCGGGCTGCTGCGGGAACGCGGGATTGCTTTCAACTTTCCGAAAAAGAGTCCGTGGATTTCAGGAATGATGCAGGCGGTGCGAAAGGGGCGGCGCGAGCAGGTGATTGATCATCTCATCGTGTGCGCGCTCATCGAGGGGCGCTCTTGTGAGAAATTTCAAATCCTGTCCGAGGCGATCCGCGATCTGGATGCGAAGCTGGCGGATTTTTATGCGAGCCTCGTGGAGAGCGAGGGAAATCACTACGCGACTTATTTGATCATGGCGCGGCACATTGACCTCGCGGAAACGGAGCGACGGCTGGATTACTTCCTCGATCTCGATGCAAAGCTCATCCGCGAGCCGAACCGCTGGGCGATGCTGCACTGAGGAAAAACTGACTACTTCAAAAGCGACTCAAGCTGCGTCTGGCGGGCGCGCTCCTCGGCGTATTGGCGGGCGAGTGTTTTTTGCGGCTTCACGGGGTGGATGAGTTTGCGAGGCGGGATCGGGTAGCCGAGTTTTTCGAGTGCGAAGACGGCGGCTCCGCGCAGCGAAGCTTCGGGTTCGTCGTTCGGGTAAACTGGCTGACCGAGGACGTTGGCGAGACGCTGGAGGGAGCTGGGAGATTTCTGGATGCCGCCGCTGACGATGAGTTTCGGCGCTGTAGTTTCGTCTTCGGCGAGCAAGTCGTAGATGCGCGCGATGCGATGGTAGGTGGCCTCGGTGAGAGCCTGAAGAATGTCGAGCGCCGTGGTGCTTTGGCGGAGGCCGTGGATGGAGCCGGTGGCGTCTTCATTCCACATCGGCGCACGCTCGGCGGTCCAAAATGGGAGGACGGCGAGGCCGTGCTGCGGGCCGGGCCGTGCGGCGAGCGCGGCTTCGAGTTCGGGGCCGTCGGTAAGGCGGAGTTCGCGGAGACACCATGCGCGGAGGTTTCCGGCGTTGCTGACTGCGCCGCCGACGAGGTGGCGGCTCGCATCCACGCGATAGCAGAAAAGACCGAGCGGGGCGCGGGCATTTTTGCCACTGCGCATGACGCGGACGGCGGCGCTGGTGCCGACGTTGATGGCGGCGAGGCCGGCTTTGGTTGCGCCGGAGCCGAGGTTCGATGCTGCGCCATCGCCAATGGCCGGGAACCACGGCACGTCTTTCAACTCGGGAAATTGCGCGGCAAACGCGCCGTTGACTGGCGTGGGGTCGTCGCTGAGCGGGCGCATTTTTTCCGGTGAAAGATGCGTGAGCCGGAGCATGGACGCGTCCCAATCGAGCGCTGCAGGATCGAACAGACCAGTGCCGCTCGCCATGGAAAACGAGCAGTTCGCGCCGCCCGCGAGCTGGAATTGCAGCCACTCGGCGGGCGACATCCATTGCGCGATGCGCTGAAAGAGCCGCTCGTCGTGGCGATCCAGCCAGCGCAATTTTGCCGGCCAGAAACTCGCGCGCAACATGCAGCCGGTGCGGGCGTGGATCTCGGCTTCCTTGCGATCTTTTCGCAAACTCTCGGCGGCGGCGCGGCAGCGCGAATCGGCCCACGTGATGATGCGCGTGATGGCCTCACCCTTCGCGTTGCAACCAACGAGGCTGTGCCAAAAACTGGAAACCGCAATCGCGCCGACAGGCCGCGTGCGAAGGAGCGAATCGGTGCGGCGTTTTGCCAGCGTCTCGGCGATGCACTTTCGCACCGCGCCGAGAAGCGCGCCGGGTTCAATTTCCGCACCGCCCTCCGCCGACGTGAAAAGCGTGTAGCTTTGCTGCGCTGTCGTGCCCGGCTGTCGCTGCCCGGTGATATCGAACAACGCGGAGCGTGCGGAAGAAGTGCCGAGATCGAGCGAGAGAACAAGCGGCGTTGGCATGATGGAAATGACGAATGACGAATTACGGCTGGCGAATGAAGCAGGAAATTCGGGAAACGTGAAGTTCTGGCTTCCTTCATCAGGCTCCATCCGTCATTCGTCATCCCCAATCATGCCCGCCGAAGCCCGCATCACGAAACTTTGGACCCAGCAAAAAGGAATCATCCCCTTCCTTTTTCTCGCCTACGCCGCTTGGTTTTTGTGGGATGGTTTCATCGGCTACCCCCGCAGCAACGAGCGCTGGGACGCACACGAGGCGCGTAAAGACAAAGCTGGCGAGTGGGAAAAATATTGTGCGGAGCGGGGATGGAAGACTGAGCCTCCGCACCGCCGTCTGGAGAGCAAAGACATCCTCGGACAGTTTGTTGTTGGCGGGACCACCGGAGCGATCGGTCTTTTCGCACTAATTTACTGGCGGCGGCAGCGTCGCACCGTGGTGCGTTCCGATGAGGAAGGCGTGACTACTCCCAGCGGAAAACGGGTGCCCTACACGGCGATAACTCACGTGGATAAACGGAGGTGGAAGGCGAAGGGTTTATCCACCGTTCGCTACACGCTGAATGGTGAAAACGGACAGTTCACCCTCGACGATGCGAAGCATGACCCGAAAGCTCTGGACATCATTTTAGGCGACATCGTCTCGCGCGGAGCCGCGAAGGTGGAGGAATAGACGGACTATTTCCGCCGCCCAATCGTGAAGCCTTTGTGCGTGCGCGCTCCGCGGCCGAAGCCGCCGGCGGGGATGCTGCTTTCGTTAAAAAGCGCGGTGTAGAGATAGTTGAAGCCTTCGAGCTTTTGACGCGGGATTGGCGCGCTGATGTAGCGCTCGATTTTGCGGACGGGGTCGAGATCCTCGGCGGTGAAAATGGTGAAGGCGTCGCCGCTCTTGAGCGCGCGGCCGGTGCGTCCGATGCGATGGACGTAGTCCTCGGGGTGCTGCGGCACGTCGTAGTTGATAACGTGGGTGACGCCCGCGATGTCGAGCCCGCGCGCGGCGATGTCGGTGGCGACGAGCACTTCGTATTTTCCGCTCTTGAAACCCGAGAGCGCCTCTTCGCGCTCGCCCTGGCTGCGGTCGCCATGGATGGCGGCGACTTTGTGTTTCATGCCGGCGACTCGTGCGCAGACGATATCGGCGGCGACTTTTGTCTGCGTAAAAATGATGACGCTCTCAAAATGTGTCATCTCCAGCATGGCGAGGAGGAGATCCATTTTTTGATCCTTCGCAACGGGGTAGAGCGCGTGGGCGACGGTTTCGGCGGCGCTTTGGCGGCGGCCAATTTCCACGGCGATGGGATCGGTCAGGATCCACTTCGTGAGCGATTCCAGTTCGGGCGGGAGTGTGGCGGAGAAAAAGAGCGTCTGCCGGCCCTTGGGGCAGGCTTTGATGATGCGCGAGACGTCGGGGAGGAAACCCATGTCGAGCATCCGATCCACTTCATCGAGCACGAGGTATTTCACCTGGCCGAGCTTGATGGTGCCGTCCTCCATGAAATCCAAAAGCCGGCCTGGCGTTGCGGCGATCACGTCCGCGCCTTTCAGCAAAGCTTCGCGCTGTGAGCCGTAGCCGACGCCGCCGTGGATGAGCACGGAGCGGAGACCGGTAAATTTTCCGTAGTCCTCGAAGCTGCTGTGAACTTGTTGTGCGAGCTCGCGCGTGGGTTCGAGGACGAGGACGCGAGTGCCTTCGCGGCTGGGTTCGCCGAGTTTGGAAAGGAGCGGGAGCGCGAACGCGGCGGTCTTGCCCGTGCCGGTTTGGGCCGAGCCCATCACGTCACGACCTTGCAGGACGAGAGGCATGGCCTCCGCCTGAATCGGGGTGGGTTCTGTGTAACCTTTGGCCTCAATCCCGCGCAGCACCGCCTCGGATAGGCCGAAATCTTTGAATGTCATCGGGCGGCGGATGTAGCGTGGTATGGGCCGGGTGCAACCTCCATTTTACGTCCCCGCTGCTTACTGGGGGTGATTTTCGCGCTCAACGACCGCCCGGCTGCACTGGGACGGGTTTGTTGTTTTCGTCCGCAGCCTTCATCAATTTCATGATGAGCATCCCTCCAAAAACGAGACCAGCGACCAGCACGACCAATATCGCGACAGTGAACCAGCTCAGCGCCTTTTGCGATCTTGCGTCGTCAATCACCACGCGCGCCTTTCGCGGAGTATTTCCACCAACACGCATCCGCGCGAGCGCCTCGTCACGCGCAAATTGGAACTGTTCGATCAATTCATCGTAGCTCTGCTGCCGCTCGTCCGGATTTTTCAACAGCATCCGGTTGATCACGTAGGCCGTCGAATTGCACACATGAGGGGCCCATGCCTGAATGCTCACCGCCTGCGCGCGGATATGTTTCAGCGCGACGTGCGAAGCATCCTTCGCTTCAAACAGCGGTCTTCCCGCGATGGCATGAAAGAGCGTCGCGCCCAGTGAGTAGATGTCGCTGCGGAAATCCTCCACTAGTCTGTTCAGTCGCTCAGGCGACAAATAATATGGCGTCCCCCAGATTTCCCCCGTCGCCTGTGCCTGCTGCTCGAAGAGCATCGCGAGTCCGTAATCCACAACCTTCGTCGTTCCGTCCTCTGCGAACAAAATATTTCCCGGTTTCATATCGCGGTGAATCAGCCCCATTTCGAAACCCGCCTTCAATCCTCTGGCGATCTCGATCCCGATTTGCAGCGCACGCATCTCCGGCACACGCCCTAATTTTTCCATCAATTCATCCAGAGTCCCGTTCGCCACCAGCTCCATCGCGAGAAACACGTGGCCGTCATCCGCTCCGAACGAATACACACGCACTACATTCGGATGGTTGATGGATGCCGTCACCTGCGCCTCGCTCTCGAACTGCCTTATAAACTCCGGGTCGCTGCTGTATTCCGTGCGCAAAAGTTTCAGCGCGACGAAGCGGTTCAGCTTGTTGTCCACTGCGCGATACACCACGCCCTGCCCTCCATGCCCTACGATGTTGATCAATTCGTATTGTCCGAAACTTCTCCGCACGTGAATCGGCGTCGAGCAAACCGGGCAGGTTCGTTCCGCGAAAATCTGCGCGCCCGTGATATCGAGAAGCGACCCGCAGGCGGGACAGGATTCAGTCTGGATTTCAGGCATCGTGGCTAGGACTTCTGACATGTAACAGACACAGCACTAGCAGGGAAGAGGCCAGTTCGCGTTTCTGCGTGACCCTTTTGATAAATAGATAAACCGACTTTCTGGTCGCCTCTTCTCCCGCCATTCATCATGCCCTGCTTCAAACAAATGCCCGACCGCCTGCAAGACATCACCCCCGAACAACGCAAGAGCGGCCTCGCGGCATGGCTCGGCTGGTTTTTCGACGGGCTGGATATGCACATTTACACACTCGTCGGCGTCGCTTTCGTCGCCATGCTCGTCCACGGGGAGAGTTTTCGGACGGAGTTTGGAAAACTGGACGCGAACCACGACGGCACCATCACCGCCGATGAATGGATCGGCGCAACCCCCGCCGCCGACCTAAATCACGACGGACATCTCTCTCTCGACGAATACGAAATTCTTTCCGCAAGCAGCCACACCGGCGATCCGGCGGTGAAAGAAAAAACCTCATGGATACAAGCCGCCTTTCTTATCGGCTGGGCACTCGGCGGCACATTTTTCGGCAGGCTCGGCGATCTCATCGGGCGGAGCCGCGCGCTTTCCCTTACCGTGCTCACTTACGCCGCATTCACCGGCCTCTCCTTTTTTGCGCAGACTTGGTGGCATCTTTTGATTTTCCGTTTTCTCGCCGCGCTTGGCATCGGCGGCGAATGGGCCGTCGGTTCTACGCTCATCGCCGAGACGTGGCCCAAGGCGTGGCGCCCATGGACAGCCGCCGTCCTGCAAGCCGGCGTGAACCTCGGCATCCTCGTCGCGTGCGCAGCGGGCGTGCTGCTCAGCGGCTCGCATCCGCGCTATCTTTTCCTCATCGGAATCATCCCTGCGTTGCTCGTATTTTACATCCGCCGCCATGTCCCCGAGCCAGCCGCATGGGTCGCTGCGCGAAAAGAACAGCCGCAAGCCAGAGTCGCCGATCTTTTCCGGGGCGAAACGCGACGCATCACCCTTGTTTGCGTCGGCATCTGCGCCTTCTCGCTTACCGCTTGGTGGGCGTTCATTTTCTGGCAGGCACAACATCTCCGCAGCCTGCCCGAAGTCGTCGCCCTCAGCGGCACTGCGCGCGACAGCCTGCTCTCTGCGACTTTCGCGTGGATCATCGGAGTCAGCATCGTGGGCAACTTCGCCGCCGGCTGGCTCGCGTCGCGTTTCGGCTATAAAACCACGTTGGTTTTCATGTTCAGCGGATTCGCCATCACGATGTGCGGAGCATTCGGCACCGAACACGCGCTCGCTCCACTTTCCAGATTCTGGCTGCCCGCCGTGGCTTTTTGGAGCGGCGTGTTCGGATTATTCACCATGCTGCTGCCGCCGCTTTTTCCAACACTGCTTCGCACAACAGGCGCGGGATTTTCCTACAACATCGGCCGCATCGCCGCTGCCATCGGCACCATCTTCGCCGCTCAGATCACCCACGGCGGAAACTTCCGCGTGACGCTTTTCTACGACGGCCTCCTCTTCCTGCCCGCCATCGCGTTCGCCCTCATGCTGCCACGCGAATCGAAGTGATTGCTGGTCACGCGCAGCCGATTTCTGCTCACTAAAACCGTGCGTCTGCTTTTCATCAGCAATCTTTTCCCCGACATGCGCGAGCCCTATCGCGGGCTGGACAACGCCGCCGTGCTCCACGCGCTCGCCTCGCGCTGGGAAATCCACACGCTCGCGCTGCGGCCCGTGCTGCCCTGGGCGCGCAAAGGCTGGCAGCCTCGCGCGGACGATGTGGCGCTGCGACCCACGTTCGTCCCCACGAGCTACGTGCCGAAATTTGGCACGCACTGGAATCACAAGCTCGCGGCCAACGCGCTTCGACGACACCTCGACGCCGCGCGTCGCGATGCACATTTCGATGTCGTGCTGTGCTCGTGGCTTTTCCCCGATGCGTGCGCCGTCGCGCGCTTGCAGGAGGAGTTTCACTTTCGCTTCGTCGCCATCGCGCAGGGTTCCGATGTGCATCAGTATTTGAAAATGCCCGCCCGTCGCAAAGTGATGGCGAAACTCCTCACGCGCGCATCGGCAATCATCACCCGCAGCGCGGAACTGGCGCGACTCCTTGGACAAACGGGCCTGCGAAAAGACCGCTTGTTTCCCATTTATAATGGTGTGGAAGTGGCCGCATTTCATCCGCCCACCGACGCCGAACGCGCCGAAGCCCGTGCCGCGCACAAACTCCCTGCGAACGCGCCGACCATCCTCTTCGTGGGAAATTTTCTCCCCATCAAAAACCCTCACATCCTCCTCGAAGCCCACGCCCGTCTCCGCGCGATTCCCGAACTGCGCGAGACGCAACTCCTCCTCGCCGGCGGCGGCCCGCTTGAGCCGGAACTGCGCTCGCTCGCGGAAAAACTCGGCCACGCATCGGGCGTCCATTTCACCGGCAGGCACGACGCCAGCGGCATCGCCCGCCTCATGCGCGCCGCCGATGTGCTCGCATTGCCAAGCGACAACGAAGGCGTGCCCAACGTCATCCTCGAAGCCTTTGCCAGCGGTCTGCCCGTGGTCGCCTCGCGCGTCGGCGGCATCGCCGAAGTCCACCGCCACGACTTCCTCGGCCAGCTCACCCCGCCCCGCGACGTGCCCGCACTCGCCGCCGCTTTGCAAAAAACTTTGCTCACCCCGCCAGATCGAAAGCGTATCGCGGAATTTGGCCGCACTTTCACATGGCAGGCAACGGCGGATGCCTACCAACGCCTGCTCTCGCAATAGGGTGAATTCCGCGTCACAAACACGAAAAGGCCGACATTTCTCTTGCGCCAGGTAATTCTACGCGGAACATAGTCAGTCGCTCTCCCTCGTCCTCACCTTCTAAATCCCTTTTCTAAATGAACTCCAACGGCCTCCTCGGAAAGCACTGGTTCCAAATGACCATGCACTTCCTGCTGGATGTATTCCTTTTCTGCGCGAGCTGCGTGCTCAGTGCGAATATTGCAGTCAATTATGCAGACTACACCGCCGCCAATGTGGTGGAGAAATACTGGTTGTCGTTCGGCCTCTCAGCGGTGGTGTTTTCATCCTCCATCTACATCGCGGGCCTCTATACTTTTCAGAGTCTGACAAAGAGCGCCGCCCGCCGCTTCTTCCTGCTCACGGGATGTGCTCTGTTTTCCATGCTGATGCTCATCGGCATCGCCTACACATTCACCGCACACCCGCTGGGCCGTTCTTTCATGGCAGTGAATACGGGCATCCTCCTCGTTTTCTCATTCGCACACCAAGCCTACCTCCTCCACACCCTCAAGACTGCCCGCGAGCGCGTCGCCTACATCGTCACCAGTTCCTTCGATGAAGGTGAGACACACATCTTTTCCGACATCGGCCTGAAACACCTCGATTTCGTCGGCGTCGTCGCCGGCCTCGGCTACCAGCCCACTGCGCGCCATCCCATGCTGGGAAAAGTGGACGACCTCGCCGAGATCATCCGCGACCACCGCATTGACCGTGTGCTCGTCACCGGCAAGAGCCTCAACAACGTCTCGCTCAGCCGTCAGTTTTGCAAACTGCGCTATTCCGGCGTCACCGTCATGCCCCTCATCATCCTCTGCGAGGAAATTGACCAGCACGTCCCGCTCGAACTCATCTCCTCCGAATGGCTCCTCAACGCCAGCGGCGAGCCACAGCTCCTCTACATCCGCAAAGTCAAACGCCTCTTCGACATCGTCACCTCATCG
>CAIYUV010000086.1 GCA_903929475.1 uncultured Spartobacteria bacterium | reverse complement strand
TGGCGGGGTTGGCTGGGTCGTAAAGCGGGACGGTTGCGTTGCTGATGTTGCGGATTTCGATGAACTCATCGTAGCCCGTGTAGGGGTGATACATGATCTCGTTGATCACGAGCGGGCCCACGAGCGGGCCGCTGTTTGATGAGCCGAAGGTATTGCTTATTTGTCGAGGAAAATATTCATCGCCCGCGCTGGTGACGACGCGCCCGAAGGAGACGTTTTGTTCTGCTCCAGCGAAGGTAAAGCCGTGGCTGTAGCCGGTGAGATTTCCGGCGGTATCGCCGGAGAAAAGATACACGTCATCACCAGCCGAATTGAGCGCGAAGCTGTTTCCTACTCCCGGCGTTGGGTTGAAGTTCGTCTCATCAAACACCGCATAGCCGCCCGCCGGGATCACGGTGTTCGCCGGGATTTGGTATTTTTTCGGGACGTTCGGATCATCGGAGAGCCACCAATAGCCGACGTTCACGCTGGCATTGGTGGGGTTGAAAAGCTCGATGGTGTCCTTGAGCGGCGGCGCGGAATTGGTGAGGATTTCATTGATGACCACACTCGTCGTCACAGCCGGATCATCCGCACCGGGCGAACCGAAAATATTGGCGCTTGCTCGCCAGTTCACGCCGCTGTCGGAATTGTAGGCGGTGGATTTCGGGACCAACGTATTGCCATTCCCGTCCGGCGAAGTGGGCCACGGCGTGGTGTCGTTGTAGGTGAACGAGAAGATGTTTTCTCCCGAGAGTGCGGTGAGGGTGATTTTTTCCCCGCTGTTGTCGAGCTTGCCAGTGTAGACCCCGCCCACCGTCACGCCGGGATAACGTGTGTGAAAATTCGTCTGTCCCACCGTTGCATCCCGCGCGAGCACAAAAAAACCACCGGGCGCCAGTGTGGTGTTGAGCGGGAAAGTGTAGCTGATGCCATTGGTGAAACTGAGCCCGCCGAGATCGAGTGTGCCGGGGCCGGTATTTTTGAGTTCGATAAATTCAAACTCATCGCCCGAGACAGCGCCCAGATCCGGCGGGTTGTAGTTGATTTCGCTCACGATGAGCCGGGAGAGGTCTTGCTGGCTGCTCGCTGGTTGCGCGGTGAATTGCACCGCTTCGCTCCAACGGCTCCAGCGCCCCGTGTTGTCCCTCATCCTCACACGCACACGGTAGGCGTGGCCTGTCTCGCACGTGGAAAGTGGGAAGCGGTATTCGGCGGCGAACGTCGTGATTTCCGCAGTGCGAAAAATTTCCGTGATTTCGTATTTGAACGGTTCGCCGGCGACATACGCGCCGACTCCCGGTGCTGAGATTTCACCAATGCGCCACTGCATCGCGGCGAAAGTGCCGTTGCCCTGCGGATCGCTGAAAGCGCTTGCGGTGAAGCGCAGGTCGTTCGCGGGGAAGCCCGCCGTTCCGCTGAAGGTGATCGTCGGGCGGTTTGGAGCTGCAGTGTCGGCGGCCTCGAGTTCGAGATAATTGTAGCCGTAGCCGCGCTGGTCGCCGTCGCCCACGGAAAAACTGTTCGGGTCGGTGTCGGTGACGTAGTTGACGAGGAAATCGCAGATGCCGTTGAAATCTGCGGTGGTGTATGTTCGCGTCCACGTTCCGCCGATTCGTGAATCGTTCGTCGGATTCGGGAGGTAAAATGCGCCGGTGTGTCCGCCGGTCGTGCGCGGGTTGTAGTTCCACATATATTGATCCAGCAAATCCCACCCCGCCGCCTGACCGGCAGGCCTGACGATGCGTTTGTATTCATCAACGAGCTGGCCGATCTGCCCGCCGGTCGCCGTGCCATCCGCGCACATCAAATCCAGAAGTTCCCGGCAGCGGTTTTTGAAATCAATATTGATGCCCGACATGAGCAGTGCATTTTTTTGATCGATCGTCCCGCTCCAGTGCGTCTCCGGGAAATACATCATGTCGAGATCCCACGGGATGGGGAGCCAGCGGTTATCCGTGCCGCGATGGTAAAAATAATGGTTCCAGCCTTCGCGCAAATCAACATTGCCGGTGATGCGATTCGCGGCGTGGAAGCTCGAATAGGCATCCACGTCGAGATTCGCACGCCACCACGTTTCGTTGGCGGAGGTGTTGGCCGTGTTGCTTTGCGAGAGATTACGGAATGAATCCCAGTCGCTCGTATCTGTCGGTTGAGTCGCCCCCTGATGTGTTTTGTCGCCGCTATTTCCCGCGATGTGATAGACGTTGCCGTCCGGCAGTCCGCGTTCATCGAGAAACGAACCGCTGGGATCTTCGACTGCCGTGTAGAGCCCCCATAAATCACCGGCATACTGATCCGTCGGCGCTTCGGCTGCGTTGTCTATCACGCGGAAATGCAGGTGGTGCATGGCCGGCGCGGGCACGCCAGCAAAAGCAAAGATGCGCGCGGAAACGACCTCGTCCAGCCCGGCCCAGCCACGGAAACACGGATTCCACGGGCTTGAACAGCCATGCATCTCAAAGGTATCCCACGTTTGCGAGTAACGGCGTCCCCACGAATCCCGCGCCTCGAAATCCCGCGCCCGGTTGAAATGGAAACGCCATTTGTTTTTTCCACTTACGTAGGTTGAGGCGCTCCCTTTGTTTTGATATGCGATGTGGTCATAGACCTTCCCGTCGTAAATGAGCGTGCCCCACATTCGCACCGTGTCGTATGCACCGTTCCACTGGCTGTTCGTGACATCGGTTTCGTTGGCGATGAGGTGATACGTCGGCAGCGTCGTCATCAGCGACGCTGGAAAAGTCGTCGGCGTGCTGTTCGGCGGTTGATTGCGACCGGTCCAGGCCGGCGCGCCATTATAAACGAAGTAGGCAAAGTTTGGTTGCTCGTCGTCGGCGTAGGGCACTCGGGCAGTTTTCCCGGCGGCATCGGCGACATTGATCCGATAACGCACAAGCCGGCGGTGCGTCTGCACACTTGCGGGCAGCACCACGGTAAATATCGAGTCGCCCGCCACGAGGTCGCCGTTCAATCCGTCGTCGTGCATCGCGACGCTCGTCCATGTGGTTGTGTAGGCTGCATCGCTCTTGCGAATGTAGGCACCGGGATCATTCGACTGGTAGTCGAGTGTCACGGATGTGACCCCGTCCGGGTCCGTCACCTTGGCCGTGATAGTCACCGGGACATTGGCCGTAGGCTGGGCGGGAGAATGGTCAACCTGCCTCACTGCGGGTGGGGCATTCGTCGCAAAGACGGAGTTTTGAGCACCCGGCGTCGGATTTCCGGGCAAGACAGAACTGCGCCACGAAGCACCGAGATCATTATCCAGCGAAGGATTGATCAATTCCATGGAAGCCCCCGTTCCCTTAGCCGCCGTGGGCCATGGAAAACCTGCGCCAAAATTCACATCGTCCTCGATCCCCCCGGTCGCATTCTTCACCGTGACCTGATCGCCGCTGTGCTTCAAAGTTCCCGTCCAAGGCCCGAGCGGCGCAAATCCGAATTTCGTCTGAAAGCTGGAGAGCTTTTGCGCGACGACAACGTATCCACCGGCTGCAATGCTCGTGCCCGCCGGAAAGTCATAATTTACCCCACCCGAAATCCTCCAACCCGTGAGGCTCACCGGGGATGTGCCTGTGTTGTAGAGTTCGATGAATTCGTCGCTCACCGTGTTGTCCGCCCCATTGTAATGGACCTCGTTGACCACAACGCCTGCCTGCCCTGCGAGGGGAAGGAGCAGCGACAGTAGGAGGATCAAAGCCCGGAGGATCATGGAAATTTTGAAGTAGTGGGTGATGGCGCTGCTAAAGTCAGGAGAAACCATCTTGGCGCACTGGACAATATGTTCGCCAATTTGGCGAATGGTATCTTCAGTGAACAAATAGCTGAAATCTGGCTTGCCTTCTTTGGTTCACCCCCTACTTTCCGCGCCTCACTTTAGAAATATCTATGGCAAAAACCTGCTGGCTCGAACGCGAAAAACGCAAAGGAAAAACTGTGGCGAAATACGCCGCCATTCGCGCTGAAATGAAAAAGAAGGGCGATTACATCGGCCTTTCCATGCTCCCGCGCAATGCGTGCCCCGTGCGCCTGAGCCGTCGCTGCAACGCAACCGGACGCAAGCGCTCTTACATCGGACGCTTCCAACTTTCGCGTATCCAGTTCCGCGAAATGGCAAGCAACGGCCTCATTCCGGGCGTCACCAAATCGAGCTGGTAATCCGGCCCGCGCCGAACCTTTTACCGAGTCGCAGGCCGAAGGGTCTGCGACTCGTTGCTTTTTAATGTTGATGCCGCTTTTAGCACAAACCCACGACATCGCCATGCAGTGGGATGCCATCAGTTCCATCGCGTTGCACCTGATAGGCATCTTCTTTCTTGTGCTGCTGAATGGCTTTTTTGTCGCGGCGGAATTTGCGCTGGTGAAAGTGCGTGCCAGCCAGCTCGACCCGCTCATCGAGGAGGGCCACAAAAGCGCGAACATCGCGAAGCACGTCCTGGGACACATGGACTCGTATCTTTCCGCGACGCAGTTTGGAGTCACGGTGACGAGCCTCGTCCTCGGCGCCATCGGCGAGCCATACATGGAGCGCTTGCTGGAGCCGCTTTTCGTCGCGCTCGGCGTGCAAAGCACGGCCATCATTAAAGGTGCGGGATGGGGCCTCGGCCTCACCTTCATCACGTTTCTCCACATCATCATCGGCGAGCTTGCGCCGAAGTATCTCAGCATCCGTCACCCGCTGCGCATGGCGCTGCTGCTTGTCCGTCCGCTCCAGCTTTTCGTCACCGTCTTCAAGCCGTTCATCTGGCTTTTGAACGTCTCGGCAAATTTGATCCTGCGTCGTCTTTTCCGCATCAGTCCCGTGGGTGAGGGGGAACTTGCGCACAGCGAGGAAGAGTTGCGCGTGATCCTCGCCGAGAGCGCGCGTGCGGATGAAGTTTCGCCGCTTGGGAAGGAACTGCTCATCAACGCGCTCGATCTTAAAGATCGCGTCGTGCGCGACATCACCACGCCGCGCGGCGAGGTCGTGTTTCTAAATACGGAGGACAGCTTCGAGGAAAACCTCAAGCGTGCGACCGAGAGCCGCCACACGCGCTTCCCGCTTTGTCGCGGGCATCTCGACGACACCATCGGCCTCGTCCACATCAAGGATCTGCTCAAGCTCATGCGCGAGCCCGCTGCGAATTTCGAGAACATCAAGCGTGAACTGCACAACGTCCCGGAGATGATGCCGCTGGAAAAACTCCTCGGCTTTTTCCTCAGCCGCCACGCGCACCTCGCGCTCGTCGTGGATGAATTCGGCGGAACCGCCGGCATCGTCACGCTCGACAATGTGCTCGAAGAAATCGTCGGCGACATCCAGGATGAGTTCGACGCCGAGAAGCCCGAGATGCGCCGCGTCACGCAGGATGAATTCAACGTGGACGGCTCGCTCGGCCTTTACGAACTCAACGAAATGCTCGGCCTCGATCTAGAAAGCGACGACGTGAGCACAGTCGGCGGCTACGTCACCCAACTCATCGGCCATCTTCCGCAGGGCGGCGAAAAGGCGCGCATCGAGGACTTCGAGATCACCGTCACGAAGGCCGACGGACGCCGCGTCCACGAAGTGCACTTCAAGCGCACGCCACGAACTTCATGATCCCGCTTGCCGCCGACGCCGCGTCTGCGGAATAGTCCGCCCCTTTTTCGCACCATGAGCCTTACCACGTTGCACGACCGAGGAGTTATCGCCCGCTGGCGCGCACACCTGCCTGTCAGCGAAAAGACGCCCGTCATCTCGCTGAACGAAGGCAGCACGCCGCTCATCCACACGCCGCGCCTCAGCGCCATCGTCGGTCGCGGCTGCGAAGTTTTCGTAAAATACGAAGGCCTGAATCCCACGGGATCGTTCAAGGATCGCGGCATGACCATGGCCATCAGCAAAGCGTGCGAGCAGGGCGCAAAGGCCGTCATCTGCGCGAGCACCGGCAACACCAGCGCCGCCGCCGCCGCGTATGCCGCGCGTGCGGGCATCGCGTGCATCGTGCTGCTGCCTGCGGGAAAAATCGCGCTCGGCAAACTGGCGCAGGCTTTCATGTATGGCAGCAAAGTCGTCGCCATCGAGGGGAACTTCGACGACGCACTGCGGCTCGTTCGCGAGATCGGCGAGACGGAGCCAATCGCCATCGTCAATTCGATCAATCCCTTCCGCCTCGAAGGACAAAAGACCGCCGCGTTTGAAATCATCGAGACCCTCGGCGACGCGCCGGATGTCCACATCATGCCCGTCGGAAATGCGGGCAACATCTCCGCATATTGGATGGGCTACCGCGAATTTCACGCCATCGGTCGCGCGACGCGTTTGCCGAAAATGATCGGCTACCAGGCCGCAGGCTCCGCGCCGATTTATCACAACCGCATCGTCGAAAAGCCCGAGACCGTCGCCACCGCGATCCGCATCGGCAATCCCGCGAGCTGGGAAAAAGCCACCGCCGCCATGCGCGACAGCGGCGGCGCAGTGGACATCGTCACCGACGAACAAATCCTCTCCGCGCAAGCATGGCTCGCCTCGCACGAAGGAATCTTCGTCGAGCCCGCCAGCGCTGCCAGTATCGCCGGTCTGATGAAATGCTGCGGCCAAGACCGCTGCACCACCTGCCCACTCCCCGCCATCCCCGAAGGTTCGCGCATCGTCTGCACGGTGACCGGCCACGGCCTGAAAGACCCCGATGTCGCCTCCAAGCAAATCGGCAACATCACCACCGCAAAAGCCGACAAACGCGCCATCCTCGACCTCCTCGCGACGTGAACTGTTTCTGAAGTCGAGTTGCACGACGGCTGGTGAACGCCGTTGGCATTCTTCTGTCACGGAGATTTCTGACAATGAGGGAGTGACTGGATTCGCCGCCCGGCGCGCGCGCGGCGCACTTTCTGCCGAAGTCAGCGCCGTCCTGTCGTCGTGGATGCGCGTTGAGGTGTTGTGCAGAAGGCCGATGGTGGCCTCGTTTTGTTGCGCGCCGACCGCCACATCCTCGGCGAGGGCGACGAGCGGGGCATCATTGATGGGAGTGATGTTCTGCGACAGGGAGCAGAGGTTTTGACGGACGTCCACGGCTCGTTCTTGGACGTCCATGGCTCGTTCTTGGACGTCCACGGCCCGTTCTTGGACGTCCACGGCTCGTTCTTGGACGTCCACGGCTCGTTCTTGGACGTCCACGGCTCGTTCTTGGATGTCCACGGCTCGTTCTTGGACGTCCACGGCTCGTTCTTGGACGTCCATGGCTCGTTCTTGGACGTCCACGGCTCATTCATGGACGTCCACGGCTCGTTCTTGGACGTCCATGGCCCGTTCTTGGACGTCCACGGCTCGTTCATGGACGTCCCTGCGCCTTTCATGGACGTCCCCGCGCCTTTCATGGACGACCCCGCACCAAATGGGGGCTTCCCCGCGCCGTCCATGGACGTCCCTCCGCCTTCCATGGACGTCCATGCGTGAAATGGGGGCCGCCCCATTCCGTCCATGGACGCCCCCGCAGCAAATGGGGGTCACCCCGCACCGCTCATGGACGACCCCGCGCGAAATGGGGGCGCCCCCGCAGCATCCATGGACGTCCATGGAAGAAATGGGGGCGCCCCCGCACCGTCCATGGACGACCCCGCAACGCGCAGGGAACACCCCGCAAGAAATGGGGAAACCCCTCCAACAGAGAAAACCGCCCCCGCAAGGAATGGGGGCCCCTCCCATAGAGAAGAGCCCTCCCGAACCCGCGCCCGCCGCCAATAAGGACAGCCGCCCCCAAAACCAGAGACTCCGGGGGCCGAGACGGCCCCCCTCCTTGGTCGCCGTCTCACCCACCCCCGGCTTTGCGCCAGCAGCCTTACCCCGTCCGCTTCACTTCACCGGCGTCGCGACCGCTTGGAGGATGAATAGCTCGATGAAGCCCTCGGGTTTTGTCAGCTTGAAAACCCCGATGAGGCGATGCTCGCCACTGCGGACGGTGATGTTGGTGGTTACCTTCGGAGTGAAAAATCGCGGCTGGTCCATCTTGTCCACTTTCCCGTTCGGATTTTTGGCGTAGAAGGAGTCGAAACCGAGCAATTCAGTCCGAGAGGGAGCAATCTGCATCGTGATTCTGTCCCCCTTTTCCAAGACAATCGGTGCGACTTCCAACATAGGGCCGGTGTTACGAGTCTCAAAGACAGCGGGGATTGCATTGTCGGCGGCTGCTTCCACCGCCTTGTCTTTTGAGGTCTGCGCTAACTCATATCCCTTTTGCGGCGTCGCAGGGCTGAAAAATTCGGTCGGGTATCTCACTTCCACATTGCTTTCGGCAACTGCTCTATTGCCGTCCAAAGTCTCCAACATCGGGTATCCTGTCAGCGTGGCCTTTTTGTCTTTGATGGCGGCGAGGATCTTGATGAAGGCGGCTTCGCATCTGGCGCGGTCGTTCAGTTCGGGAAGAAAATCCAGCGCCATCTCCTGCGGCATCGCGACCATGAGGACTTCCACACGGACATTCCAAGGCGACTTTTCGGGCATGACAACTTCCGGGATTGGCTCGACGGGCGGCAGCTTCGGCTCGGCGGGCGCTTTATCCTCGGCGGTGGCGAGCATCGTGAAGACGGCAGTCGCAAAAATGGCGGCGGTGGTTAGCGGGATGGTTTTCATGGCTGCGGGTGTGGGCTTGCTGGTGAGGAACGGTGTGGTGTCGCGCGTTCAGACGCGGGTGGCGTCCGATTTATTCACGGGGCTGTTTAGCATCATGGCCGCAGAGGGCAAGGACGCTGCCGAGCTGGCAAGCGTGGCGAGTGGCGCAGCCTTTGGCGTGCGGCGGCGCTGGCGCCGCTTTGGTTGGTAGTGCGGGTGGGGGCCGGTGTGCGAAACAAGGAAGCCTGCCCGACGTTCACGCCTCTCCCGCATTGCGATAGAAAAGCGGCGTCAAGCCGCCGCATTGTGCCTTTGAATAAATAAGAGATGGATGCACTACCTTCGGTTCCAAAGCCTCGCGGCAGCATCACGAGCTGCTTTTGCTATTCGATGCTCGCTGCGGCGAGACGCTCGTCGAGGTCGGCTTGCGCGAGGGCGTCGAACATCTGCTGCACTTCGCCTTCCATGAAGCGATCCAGATTGTAGAGCGTCATCTCGATGCGGTGATCGGTCACGCGGTTCTGCGGATAATTGTAGGTGCGGATTTTTTCCGAACGATCTCCGCCGCCGACCTGGCTCTTGCGCGCTGCGGCGTGCTTCTCGGCTTCCTCGCGCTGCTTTTTTTCCAGCAGTCGCGAACGCAGGACTGTCAGCGCCTTTTCCTTGTTCTTCAACTGCGAGCGTCCGTCCTGACAGCGCACAATCGTCCCCGTGGGGATGTGCATGATTTGCACTGCGGAGTCGGTCGTGTTCACGCCCTGACCTCCCGGTCCGCCGGAGCGGCACACCTCGATGCGCAAGTCTTCTTGCTTGAGTTCAAAGTCCACCTCCTCGGCCTCCGGCAGCACCGCCACCGTCGCCGCGCTCGTGTGGATGCGCCCCTGGGCCTCGGTCGCGGGCACGCGCTGCACGCGATGCACGCCGCTTTCGTAGCGCAGCTTCCGAAACACATTCTCGCCGCTCACCTTGAAAATAATCTCGCGATAACCGCCGAGCACGCTCGGGCTGCTTTCGATGCTCTCAATCGTCAGCCCCGCCGTCTCCGCGTAGCGCAAATACATCCGGTAAAGGTCCGCCGCAAAAATCGCCGCCTCGTCGCCGCCTGTGCCCGCGCGGATTTCCATGATGGCGTCGCGGTCCTCGTTCGGGTCGGGCGGCAGCAGAGTCACCTGCATCTCGCGCTCCAACTGCTTGGTGCGCTTTTCCAGCTCCGGCAATTCCGCCTGCGCCATCTCGGCCAGTTCATCCGTGCCCTTCGCCATTTCGAGGTTCTCGGAATACTCGCGGGCCGTTTTTTCAAAGGCATCCCATGTCGCCACTGTCTGCTTCAGCCGAGTGTTTTCACGCAAAAGCTCCTGCGCACGCTTCGGGTTGTCATAGAGATTCGGCTCGGTGATGGCCTTCTCGATTTCAAGCAAGCGTTCGCGTTTTCTGGCGATGAGCGGTGCAAAATCCATGTGCAGGAAAGACGAAACGGTGGAAGTGCCACAGCACCTCCACCGTCCCGGAAATCAAATTAAAACGAGCTAGGCTTTGACGGCCTTCGTCGCACGAAGAGGCGCGGTGCCGTAGCGCTTCGAGAACTTCTCGATGCGGCCTGCGGTATCCACGAATTTCTGCTCGCCCGTGAAGAAAGGATGGCACGCCGCGCAGATGCCGACCTTCAAGTCGCGGCGTGTGGAGCTGGTGCGGTAGCTGGAACCGCAAGCGCAGTGGATGGTCGTCTCTTTGTAGTCAGGATGGATGTCGGCTTTCATAATGATGTGCGGAAAAGGGCGCCCAAACTAGCGGCACATCCGCGTTGTGCAAACAAAAAGTCCCGCAACTTTCTGTAGAATCCCGCAAAGACTCTGAGGGTGGAATGGTTTCACTTTCCGCGAATGCTGCGCTCGACATGCGTCGCTTCGCCACTAATTTCACCGACTCTTTTCCAAACGCACATGAATACACCCAATAATCCAGTCACCCGTCGTTCCTTCCTTGGCCGCACCGCGCTCGCTAGTGGAGCAGTGCTTGCCTTCCCGCACATCGTCAATGCGCAGGCCGCGAAGGCCATCAAGATCGGCATCGTCGGCTGCGGCGGTCGCGGCTCGGGGGCGCTGACGGACTCGATGAACGCCGACCCGAACGTGGTGCTTGTCGCGATGGGCGATGTCCACGCGGACAGACTCGAGACGAGCTACACTAACATCAAGACCGCCAAGCCGGATCAGGTGAAAGTGCCGGACAACCAGAAGTTCATCGGCTTTGACGCCGTGGACAAAGTGCTGGCGACGGACATTGACATCGTGTTGCTCACCACACCGCCGGGATTCCGCCCCGCGCATCTGCATAAGGCCATCAACGCGGGAAAGAATGTCTTTTGTGAAAAACCGCTGGGCGTGGACGCACCGGCCATTCGCCACGCGCTGGAGGCCGTGAAGAAGGCGAAGGAAAAGAACCTCGCAATCCAGACGGGCTTTTGCTGGCGCTACAATTTCGCCGAGCGCGCGACGTGGGCCAAGATGCACGCGGGTTTCATCGGCGACATCCGCGCCTACTACGGCACCTATCTCACCAACAGCCCTTGGGCGCCGCACGAGCGCAAGAAGGACTGGAGCGACGTGGAATACCAACTCCGCAACTGGCTTTATTACACCTGGCTTTCCGGCGATCACATCGTCGAGCAGGCCGTGCACAGCGTGGACAAGATGAGTTGGGCGTTCAAGGACGTGCCGCCCGTGAAATGCGTCGCTCTCGGCGGTCGCCAGCAACGCATCGAGCCGGAATTCGGCAATGTGTATGACCACTTCGCCGTGATGTATGAGTTCCCGAATGGCGGACGCGGCTTCATCTTCGCCCGCCAGCAGGGCGGCTGCTCGCCGGAAAATGCGGACTACATCATGGGCGCGAACGGCACCGGGCAGGTGAACGGTTTCAAGCCCCTGCACGTCCTCGATAATGCGAACGGCGACCGCTGGTATTACGAAAAGAACGGCGGCGCAGACGGCAAATCGCCCGGCGAAAAAAATCTGATGTATGTCGAGGAGCACAAGGAACTCATCGCAAGCATCCTCGCAGGCAAACCCGTGAACATGGGAGAGCAGCTCGCACACAGTTCGCGCCTCGCCATCATGGGCCGCATGAGCGCCTACACAGGCCGCACCATCGAGTGGGACGATGTGGTCAACTCCAATGAAACATGGGCGCCCGTGGACGTGAACACTCTTCAAATGGACTCCAAGGTGCCCGTTCCCGAAGTCGCCATGCCCGGACGCTACAAGCTCCCCGCGTAAGCAACCCCCACTTCCATGATCAACCGTCGCACGTTCCTCACCACTAGCGCCGCCCTCGCGGGAAGTGCGCTCCTTTCCAACGCGCAGGATGCGCCAGCGAAAAAACGCCCGAAGCTGAAGAAGGCTGTGAATCTCGGAATGTGCAACGTCAAAGGCTCGCTCACGGATCGCTTCAAAGCGATCAAGGACGCCGGCTTCGACGGCATCGAACTCAACCTCCCCGACGACGGACTCACGACGGAAAAAATCATCGAGGCGCGCGACGCCAGCGGACTCGAAGTCGCTGGCATCATTTGCACACCGCACTGGAGCTTCCCGCTCAGCTCGCCCGATCCGGGCAAGCGCGAGCGCACGGTCAACGGACTCAAGTTTGCGCTCAAACAAGGCGGCGAAATCGGCTGCAAGCGCGTCCTCCTCGTCCCCGGCACGGTGGAAAAAGACGTGACCTATGAGCAATGCTGGCAGCGCAGTATCGAAGGCATCAAACGCTGCATCGAAACCGCCGAGCAATCCAAATGCGCCATCGCCGTCGAGAACGTCTGGAATCGTTTCATCAACGAACCAGTCGCCGCCAAACGCTACCTCGAAGAAATCAACAGCCCGTGGGTCGGCTGGCATTTCGACATCGGCAACTGCATTACCTTCGGCTGGCCCGAACACTGGGTCCGCACCCTCGGGAAGAAATATCTCTTCAACCTCCACATCAAGGAATACAGCCGCTCCAAGCGCGACAAACACGGCCCCTTCGCCGGCTTCGAGGTGGAATTGATGGAGGGAGAAAACGACTGGCCCGCTGTGATGAAGGCCCTCGATGAAGTCGGCTACGAAGGCTACGGCATCCTCGAAGTCGGTGGCGGCGACGCCACACGGCTGAAGTTCCTCGCCGAACGCACGGACAAGATTTTCGCGTTATAGACGCAGCAAACTTGAAGGCGGACGATCTGCTGTAACCTTCTGAGGTTTGTTCAGAGCCACAGTTCGGAACGTTCTGACTCCGATTCAATGTGTGTTCCTACGCGGGGAAGTTGAAGAACGCGCTGGCGGTGGCTTCGGTTTCGGCGGCGAGTTGGGTGAGGGAAATATTGCGGAGGGTGGCGATGCGCTCGGCGATGTTGCGGATGTGGGCGGGCTCGCAGACTTTGCCGCGATGGGGCTCGGGGGCGAGGTAGGGGCAGTCGGTTTCGAGCATGAATTTTCCGGCGGGGACGGTGGCGGCGCTGGCTTGGGCGTCGGGGGCGTTTTTGAAAGTGACGATGCCTGTGAAGCTGACGAGGTGGCCGAGGGCGATGACTTCGGCGGCGTGCGCGGGGGATTTGCCGAAGCAGTGGAAGACGGCGCGGACGCGGCCTGTGTATTCGCGGAGGATGGCGAGGGTGTCGTCCCATGCGGCGCGCTCGTGGATGACGACGGGTTTGCGAAGTTCGACGGCGAGATCGAGCTGCGTGCGAAAGGCGGCGGCTTGTGCGATGCGCGAGGCTGTGTCGTCTTTGGCGAGACGAAAGTAGTCGAGTCCGGTTTCGCCGATGGCGACTACGCGAGGATGTTGCGCGATTTCGCGCAGCGAAGGGAGAAAGTCGGGTCGTTCGTCGGGGACGTGGTTGGGGTGGATGCCTGCGGCGGCGAAGATTTTTGGGGACTGGATAGCGAGGTCGCGAACGCGGCTGCTACTTTCCAGTCCGGTGCCGATGGCGACGAAGCGGTTGACGCCCGCACTTTCCGCACGAGCGAGGACGCCGGGGAAGTCTGCCTGAAACTGGGGGTAGTCGAGATGGGCGTGGGTGTCGGTGAGCATGGGCGCCGCTACCACTGGACGACGGAACTGGCCCAAGTGAGGCCGCCGCCGAAGACGACGAGGAGGACGTAGTCGCCGACTTTCATGCGGCTGGTGCGGTTGGCTTCGTCGAGGGCGATGGCGACTGCTGCGGCGCTGGTGTTGCCGTAGCGGTCGAGGTTGATCATGAAGCGATCCATCGGGACTTCGAGGCGGTCGGCGATGGCTTCGATGATGCGGAGATTGGCTTGATGCGGGATGATGCAGGCGAGGTCGGCGGGAGTGAGGCCGGCGTCGTCGAGGACCTGGCGCGCGCTTTCGACCATGGCGGTGACGGCGTGTTTGTAGGTCTCGCGTCCGTTCATCTGGATGGTGGCGTGGCGCTCGGCGGCGTTTTCCACAGTGGTGGGAAGGGCGCAGCCGCCGCCGGGGATTTTGAGGATGTCGGCGAGTTCGCCGTTGCTGCCCATGCGCGTGGCGATGACGCCGTGGCCGTGTGCGCGATGGCGGAGGATGGCCGCGCCCGCGCCGTCGCCGAAGAGGACGCATGTGTTGCGGTCGGTCCAGTTGACGATGCTGGAAAGTTTTTCCGCGCCGATGACGAGGATGGTGTCGTGCGTGTGGGAGGTGATGAATTGCTGGGCGATTTCGATGCCGTAGAGAAAGCCGGAGCATGCGGCGCTGACGTCGAAGCACGCGGCGTTTTTCGCGCCGATTTTTGTCTGCACGAAGCACGCGGTGCTGGGAAAGAACATGTCGGGCGTGACGGTGGCGACGATGATGAGGTCAATTTCCTCGGCGGTGATGCCCGCATTTTCCAAAGCGGCGAGCGCGGCCTTTGCGGCCATGTCGCTGGTGAATTCTCCATCGGCGGCGATGCGGCGCTCTTTGATCCCGGTGCGCGTGGTGATCCACTCGTCGGTGGTCTCGACGCTCTTTTCGAGGTCGGCGTTGGTGAGGATTTTCTCCGGCACGTAGCTGCCCGTGCCGATGATGGAGACGGTGCGTTTGGGTGAGTTGTTACGCTGGCGTGGCTGTGGCGTGATCATGGTGGCGCTGGACGGCTTCGATGATGTGCGGGTTGACTTCGTGGCGGATGGTTTCGCAGGCCATGCGCAGTGCGTTTTTCATGGCGAGCGCGGACGCGCCGCCGTGGGAGATGATGGTGACTCCATTGACGCCGAGCAGCGGCATCCCGCCGTATTCGTCGGCGTTGGTTTTGGTATGAACGCGCTTGAATGCGGGCTTCGCGAGAAGCGCGCCAATTTTTGTGCGTAGGCTGGAGTAAAGCTCCGTCTTGATCATGGAGAACATCGCGTGGGCCATGGCTTCGCATGTCTTGAGGAGGATGTTGCCGACGAATCCATCGCACACGATCACGTCGGGCGGGTCGTTGAAAAGATCGTGCCCCTCGACGTTGCCTCGGAAGTTCAGCGCGGGGATGGCTCGGAGCAGTGCGCGGGTTTCCTTCGTGGCTGCGTTTCCTTTTTCCTCCTCGGTGCCGTTGGACATGAGGCCGATTTCGGGATTTTTGCGACCGAGCACGCGCTGCGCGTAGGCCGCGCCCATGAATGCGTTTTGCACGATGTGCGCGGGCTCGGCGTCGGGATTCGCGCCTGCGTCAATGAGCACCCAGTGCTTGCCGAGCGATGGCATGATACTCGCAATCGCGGGCCGCTCGATGCCGGGGAGGCAGCGCAATTTAATGAGCGACGCTGTGACCGCCGCGCCTGTGTGCCCCGCGCTGACGACGGCCTGCGCACTGCCGTCCTTCACCAAATCCACGGCGCGCGATACGGAGCTGTCTTTTTTGCGCCGCACGGAATCGAGGCCGCTGTCCGCCATGTCCACGACTTGCGTGGTGTGGACGATTTCGATGCGCGAGTCGTTGCAGCCGTGCTTGCGCAGCTCGGCTTCGATGCGCGGGGTGTCGCCGGTGAGGAAGAGCTTTGTGATGTGGGGGAACTCGCGAAGAGCGAGCACTGCGCCGTGGATGATATTTTCCGGGGCGTAGTCGCCGCCCATTGCATCTAGCGCGATTTTCATCAGGTGTAAGCGGGGGTGCCCATGCGTAGGCAAAGGCGAAATTGCATCAAGCCAAAAAACAACTCAGCCGCCGCGCAATGAAGCGGGGCGGCTGAGGGGTTTTGAAAAATTCGCTTACGCGCCAATCGTGAGCACCTGGCGTCCGGCATAGTAGCCGCAGCTCGGGCACGCGCGATGGCTCTGGCAGGTGCTGCTGCACTTGCTGCATTTATTGAGCAGCGGTGCGTGCCAGCGGAGTGATGCTTTGTGCGTGCGGAGACGCATCTTGGATTTCTTACGTTTTGGGACGCCCATGTTTTGGTGTGGTTAAAGTTTCAGTTTATCGAGTGACTTCCAGACATCCCGCTTGTCGTCGAGTGGCTCGACTTCGGCGACTTTATCAGTGAGAAAATCGGCCTTGCAGACGTTTTCACCGCTCCAGTCGCAGTGCGGATGGGCCGGAAGGGCGAGCAAGATGTCTTCCCGGATATGTTCTGTCAAGTCCACCGTCTCACGACCTTCGAGTTCGATCTGGCAGGCAAAATCCGGCACCTCCAACACCTGCCGGAATTTCGTCAGACAGCGCACACATTCGCACTCCACCTCGGCGGAGACGGTCCCGGTGGCAAAAAGCCCGCTCTCACTCAGCCCTACATCGAGGCTGTAGTGGATCGGCCCCACAGCGCGTGCGCGCGCGTGCGGGTCTTTGAGATCGAGCACGTCGGACGACTCTTCGCCTTCGTAGTGCTTCCCGTCCTCCGGAATCTGCAAAACATGAACCTTCATGGCGCGGGACATTAAACAGCATTGTGAGGATTTCCAGCAAAGTGTGAGCGCGGCGTTTTTTGTCTGGAATGCATGCGGCAATTACCGAATCACTGCCTGTTCATGCGCTTTCATGATTTTATCCGCGATTCGGCAGGCTGGCAGTTGGTCGGCGATGACACGCTTTTTGCAAATCCGTATCTCGAAGTTCACAAGGTCACGGTGACTTCGCCGACGCGCGCGACGCCGTTTGACTGGACGGTGACGCACCGAAAAGGCGCAGTGGTGGTCGCGCCACTGACCGTGGAGGGGAAGTTCCTGCTCGTGCGGCAGGAGCGAGTTCCGATTCGTGCGACGATTTGGGAATTTCCGGCGGGGCAGATTGATGAGAACGAAGGGCTGGATGCGGTTCGCGCGACGGGGCTGCGCGAACTGCACGAGGAGGCCGGGCACACGCTCGCGCCGGGAGGGGAAATGATTTCGCTCGGTCATTTTTTCCCGAGTGCGGGTTTTACGGATGAGCACAGTCATCTGCTGCTCGCGCGTCCGGTTGTTGCAGTGGATGGGGGTGCGCGGCCCGACGAGGCGGAGGCGATTACGGAGTGCCGCTCATTTTCGCCTGCCGAGCTGCGTGGGATGATCGCGAGCGGTGAAGTGCGCGATGCAAATACGCTGGCGGCGTTTGCACGGATGGTGGCGATGGGCGTGATGAATTTTTGATGCGATGGGATTGCGCTTCACACATCGAACCCGACTCAGCATCTTCCGCCGCCCATGTGGTTTTTAACGAAGTTATTTAAAAAGCGCGACGAGTCTGCGGTCGCTGATGGAGAAGTGGTGAAGCCATTTCTCGATCATTTGGAGGACTTGCGCTGGACGTTGATCAAGATGATTTCTACGCTGGCGATTGCGATGGTGCTGGCGTTCGCATTTCGCACGACGCTTGCGAAGGTGCTCAATCACCCGCTGGAGCAGATTGTGGGTGACGTGAAGAATGTGCTGATCATCACGGGTCCTGTGGATTCAATCACCGTTTCGTTCACGCTTTCATTCTACGCGGGCATCGTCGCTTCGTTTCCGTTGCTCTTTTTCTTTCTCGCGGAATTCGTGCTCCCGGCACTGACGAGGAAGGAGAAAAAATACGTGCTGCCGGCTGTGTCGGTGGGATTCGGACTGTTTTTGGTCGGGGTGTTAATCAGCTATTTCTTAGTGCTGCCAGTGACGCTGCGCTGGCTGCTTACGGATGCCGCCGCTTTTGGTAGGCCGAGTTGGACGATTCGCGAATACTACGGTTTTGTGACGCACTTGAGCATCGCCATCGGTCTCGTGTGCGAACTGCCGGTAGTGATGGTAACACTGAATGCCGTAGGACTGGTGAGCTATGCGTGGCTAAAGGGGATGCGCACTTACGGCTACGCGATCGCCCTCGTTTTGGCGGGAATCATTTCGCCCACCCCCGATCTATTCATGCTGTTTGTGTTCGCCCTTCCGATAATGTTGCTTTTTGAAGCGTGCATCTGGCTTGTATGGGTGCTTGAGAGACGCCGTGCGCGACGTGAGGCGCTTGAGGAGGCAAAAGCCACGCGCGGGGACGATCGTAACGAGCCGATTGACTGAGTTGGACTGCGAAAGTGAAGGACTTGCCTGCTTTTTTGCGCTAGCTCTAAGAAATCCCCAAGCAGAGCCGTCTCCAAAATACAGAAAGTTATGACGCCACCACCCGCTACTGATATTCGCGGGCTGCTCGACCGTTACGAACGGCCGCTCGTCCGCTATGCCATGGGCATAGTGGGGGATCTCGAGAGTGCCCGCGATGTCGTTCAGGATGCGTTCATCCGCTATGTGCGCATCATCAGCGGAGAGGAGGGGGGCGACGATGCCATGCAACCTGCACGCTCCACAAACGACGCCGAGACAGTGAGCGAAGCCGCACTCGATCCGTCCGACACACGGCATATCGAGGCGTGGCTTTTCACCGTGACACGCAACCGTGCACTCGATCATGTGCGGAAATACAGCCGCATCATTCCCATGCCGATGCCCGAGGAGCGCATGAGTGAAGAGCCTGGCCCGGACGAAGAACTTGCATCCAGCGACGCGGCAGACTGGCTGTTGAAATTGCTCGATGCGCTGACGCCGAACCAGCGCGAGGTCATCCGCCTCAAGTTTCAAAACGATCTCAGCTACAAGGAAATTTCCGACATCACGGGCCTCACGGTCACGAACGTGGGCTTCCTGCTCCACATCGGCCTGAAAAAACTGCGCACCCTCCTGCGCGAGGCGCCGCTCGATGCCATTCCAACCCGCCTGCGCACCGCACTATGAGCCACGACGATCCAAAATTCACAGCCTACGTTCTCAACGAACTCCACTCCAATGAGAGTGCCGAAATTGAACGCACCATTCTGGAGCACCCTCACGTAAACGCTGAGGTCGCCGAGACGCGCGAAATGGCGGACATTCTCCGCGACACATTGAAGGCGGAGGCAGCGCCTGCGCTTTGCGAACGCCGCCGCGACGCGGTGCTGCGCGCGGCTGCGATTGCGGGAAAAGCATCGCAGCCCGCGTTGGAAAATTTTGCGGCTCCGGCGGAACAGGCGTGGTGGCAGCGCGTGGGTTTCTGGCAGCTCACAGCGGCGTGCCTGGTCTTTGGTTTTGGCGTGTATGCGCTCAGTGTGAACCTTGGCGGCAGTGCGCAAAAAGCCCCAGGCGTCGTGCAAACGGGCACTGAGCAAAAGGTCACAATCGGAAATCTTGCCGATGAAGGCGGCGGGAATGTGGATTCGGCTCCAAGCCTGAAAGTGCCGTCGAACGTGGATCCAAGCGGTGTGACTTCTGTGGCTGTTGACTTGAATGGCACGAAGACAAATCCGCTCCACATTGCATCGGTGCCG
Organism: uncultured Spartobacteria bacterium; assembly: GCA_903929475.1. GTDB lineage: Bacteria > Verrucomicrobiota > Verrucomicrobiia > Chthoniobacterales > Chthoniobacteraceae > SXWH01. The sequence goes on along the minus strand of CAIYUV010000086.1, from coordinate 13,549 downwards.
AACGACCTGACGAATAAACTGCAGCCCATTGCACCGAAGCGTCCACAAGTCGTGGGGACAAACGATCCGCTTGCGCAAATGAGGGCCGGTGCCGACATCGGGAAAGTGCAGACGAAGGCAGCGGCTCATTCGCCCAACACCTCCGTTCCGGGACCGCATGAACAGGTGGTGCTGCGCACGGACAACGGCGAGGTGAAGCTGACGGGCGAGGAGGCAAATCGCTACTTCTCAGTGCGTGAGTATCTCGATGTCCGCCTGCGCGAGGCGGGAAGCCTGCATGAAGGTGCCAGCTACGCGGAAGTCGCTAGAATTTTTCGCCACGAATCCTACGCGGACGGCGTCCATCGCTTCGTGATGATCCGTTGTCCTTCCATCAAAGTGGGTGTTTCTTTTGTGACAAAGGACAACGCGGAAGCCGAGTGGCCCATCGCGCCAGATGCGAAGATTCGCATTATCACAAAGCCCTACTTCGAGCCGGAGCTTGGGAATTAATTAGCGCGTCAGGGCGCCGTTCACGATGCGCATGATTTTGCGCGGGTTGTCGTCGAGCAGTTCGGGCGGCAGTGCGGACTGCGGGAATCCTTGCAGACACACGGGGCGCACCCATCGCTGAATCGCTGCGGTGCCGACGCTCGTGCTGCGCGAATCGGTCGTTGCGGGGTAGGGGCCGCCGTGTTGCATCGAAGGGCAGACTTCGACGCCGGTGGGGAAGGCGTTGAAAACTACGCGTCCCGCTTTGCGTTCGAGGATTTCCGCGAGGCTGCGGAATGAGGCGAGATCTTCGGGCGTGCCGTGGAGCGTGCCGGTGAGCTGGCCTGCGAGGCTGCGCGCGGCGGCTTCGAGTTCAGCCGTGCTGCGTGCGGTGACGAGCAGTGTGTATGGGCCAAAGACTTCTTCCTGCAATTCTCGGTGGAGGAGAAAATTTTCCACGTCGGTGACGAATGCGACCGGCTCGGCCTGTGTCTTCGCCGCGTCGGCGTCGGCGTCACTTTCTCCGAGGACGACCACTCCTTTCAATGAACGCACGCGCTCGATGCCTGCGTGAAAATTTTCGCAGATGCCGCGGTGCAGCATCGTGCCGCAGGCGGCGGACTGGAGTTGCGTGCGGAATTTTTGCGCGAAGGAATCGAAGTCCGGCCCGCCGAGAGCGAAGACGAGGCCGGGCTTGGTGCACATTTGGCCGACTCCCATGGTGAATGAGTTTTTCAAACCGGCGGCGATTTGTTCGCTGCGTTCGCGCAGCGCGCCGGGGAGGAGAAAGACGGGATTCAGGCTGCCCATTTCTGCGAAGACAGGAATGGGCTCCTGTCTCGCGGCGGCTGCGTCAAAGAGCGCACGACCTGCGCGCAGCGAGCCGGTGAAGCCGAGCGCCTTTGCGAGCGGATGGCGCACGAGTGCGAGCGCGGCGTCCGCGCCGGTGCCATGGATGAGCGAGAAGACACCGTGGGGCAGCTTGCACTTTTCAATCGCACGATAGATCGCGGCGGCGGTGAGTTCGGAGGTGCCGGGGTGCGCGGGATGCGCTTTCACGACGACAGTGCAGCCAGCGGCGAGCGCGGAGGCGGTGTCACCGCCAGCGACGGAGAATGCGAGGGGGAAATTACTCGCGCCGAGCACGACGACGGGGCCGAGTGGAACGAGCATCCGGCGCAGATCGGGGCGGGGGAATGGCTGGCGGTCGGGCAGCGCGGTGTCTATGCGCGCATCCACCCACGAGCCTTCGCGGATGAGCGCGGCGAAAGCCTTGAGCTGCCCGCAGGTGCGCCCGCGCTCCATCGTGAGCCGGTCGAATGGCAGGCCGGTTTCGAGATTTGCACGCTGGAGGAGTTCTTCGCCGAGCGCCATGATTTCCTCCGCGATGGCGTCGAGAAATTCCGCCCGCGCGACATCGCCGATGCGGCGGTAAATCTCGAACGCATCCTCTGCATGACGCATCGCATGATCAGCGTCTGCGTGTGTCCCTTCGAGGAATGCGGGTTCCAATTTCGCGCCGTCAGCAGGATTGAATGCGTTGAAGGTTTTGCTGCTGATCGGCGCGAGTTTTCCGGCGATGAGGCTGTGTCCGTGGAGTTGCATGGGTTTTGAATGGTGTGTGTGGAAAAATCAGCCGTGGATGATTAGTTCGATGTTCTCGGGCAGTTGGCTGGAGACACGTTCGGCGATGTTGCCTTTGAGCAAACGCGCCATGTTGATGCGGTGTGTGGAGCCAAGCATCACCATGTCTGCGCCGAGTGTTGCTGCTAGATCCACGATGGTCCCTGCGGGGTCGCTTGAAGCGACGTAAAGCGGCTGCACACAAACGCCCTCTTCTTCGCCGAGCTTCATCATGAGCGACATGATACCGGCGGCCTGCGGGTCGTCCTGCCAGCGCAGGCGGCGGCTTTGCGAGGGCTGCGCGCTGCCGAGAAGCACAGCGACCTCCTTCACATAAAGCACGCACAGCACGGCCTTGTGGAGCTTGGCTTCGTTGAGTGCAAACTTGAGCACTGGTGTTGCGCCACGTGCGGCGACGAGGAATTTCCGTCCTTCGATGAGCGGCTGCGGGCGGAGCATCTCGATCGTTTCTGGCGAAACCATCTCGGCCAAATCCCTTGCCACGGTGACGGTGGCCAGGCCGCTGGCCTTGTGGGAGAGTGAGCGCAGCCAGAAGCCGACGCTGAGCACGATGACGACGAAGAAAAGCGCGAGATGTTTTTCGTATGCGAGCGAAACCTCGACGCAGAAAAGCACGAAGAACGTGATCGCAAAAAGGCTGCGCTCCCATTTTTTGAGGGTGAGCTGCTTGTTGAAAGTGCAGGAGCCGAGGTTCACGGTGATCGCGCCGACGACGCCGATGGCGTAAAGCTCACCGAGTTTTTCGAGCGCGCTGTCGGGGTTGAAATAGGTGATGCACAGCACCACGCAGGGCATGACTGTGGCGGCGATGAGCGGGAGCTTCGGCACGCCGTGGCGGTTTAGCACAAGGAAGCCGCGTGGCATTTCTCCATCGCGGGCGAGCGTGTAGAGCATTCCGATGAGCGCGGCGATTGCTGTGTTCACGGCGCTGAGCAGCAGCAGGCCGACGACGATACCGACGACAATGCCCATTCCAGTGCCAAAGCCGAGGCCGAACATTTTTGTGCCGAACTCTTCGCCGAGCACGCGCAGGATATGCGAGCTGTCCTCGGTGAGGCGGGTGAGCATCGTCTGCTCCGGAGCAAAAGCCGAGTGGCTCCATTTCCACAATGACATGGTCGCCCAGCCGAGGAGGATTGTGCCGAAAACAACTTCGATCGCCACCGGGATAATCGCCCGCTTCGCCTCGCGGCCAACTCGAGGCTTCTCCGGCGTGGATCCGGGATCGAGTTTCATCACGCCGGTGAGGCTCGCAATGGCCTCCACGCCACTCAGTGCAAGGATGGAACTCACGAACGACGCCCAGGCATTTCCAAAGGAATGACCGGGTGGCGGCGGCTGGAGGTCGGTGGTGAAATGAGGAATCGCCAGCGCGACGAGCACGACTACGAGTAGCACCATCGGCACGGCCAGCCCGACGGCAAGTCCGCCACTATGGCGCGGGCCGAATGAATTCAGCACACCAAAAGCGATGACGACGAGGATGGTGATTCCCGGCACCCAGATGTTTGGCATCGAGGGGAAAAAATACTTCAGCGAATCGTAGCCGCTCAGAGCTGCTGTCACCGTCAGATCCGCTACGAGCAAAAGCGCGCCGACAACCGCCAGCGCCCTGCCTTGCGAACGCGCCGCCGAATAAACGCCGCCGCCGTCGGGAAAATGTTTGCAGATGACGAGATAATTCAGCCCGACCAGACCGGTGACCGCGCACACTGCGATGATCGTGTGCAGCGACGCAAATTGGAGGGCGAGGAATGCGTAGCCGATGACGTAGGCCTTGCTCGTGCCCCAGTCGCCGTAAAGCAGCGCGGCGGCGCGTTTCCAATCGAGGTTGCGGGGGCGAGTGACATCAAGGGACGGTCCCATACGGTGAAATAGTCAGGAAAATTTGCGCGGCCAGAGAGGCGGCGCGGTCGCGGTCAGCGCACGAGAGCGCAGGGTGTGAGTCTAAATGGGGAGTGGCTCGCAATCGTCTTTGCTTGCCCACAGTGTAGAGCGGCTGCCCGCCGCCCGATGGATGTTTCCATATTCAAATGTGCGCGGAAGCTAGTCGCGGGGCGGGGCGGCGTCAAGCGGGCGGGTAATATCAACGAAAGGCGCGTCATTGTTTGCCGATGCACGCGCGGCTCGTTAGAGGGGGGCATGACTGAATGTGACGTGGCCATCATCGGCGGTGCCTTTACGGGCGCGGCCACGGCCTTGCTTTTGAAAAGACACACGCCCTCGCTGCGCATTGTCATCATTGAGAAGGCGGCGGAATTTGATCGCAAAGTTGGCGAGAGCACCACGGAGGTCAGCTCGTGTTTTCTCACGCGCGTGCTCGGCCTTACGAACTACCTCGGCCATCACCAACTCCCCAAGCAGGGCCTCCGCATGTGGTTTGCGCGAACGCCCGATGAGCCTTTCGACGAGTGCGCGGAAATCGGCGCGCGCTACAACTCCCGCCTCGCCGGTTTCCAAGTGGATCGCGCCACGCTCGACGAACACATCCTCGCCACCGCCGTCGCCGAGGGCTGCGAAATTTTGCGCCCCGCCAAGCTCGTCTCCATCAAACTCGGCGGCGCGGGCAACAACATCCTCGACATCAAAATCGCCGACGAAACGCGCCAACTCCGCGCCAAATGGGTCGTGGATGCGAGCGGACGCGCCGCAGTCCTCGCTCGCAAACTCGGTAACTTCGAGCCGATGACCGAGCATCCCACGAACACGCTTTGGGCGCGCTTCACCGGCGTCGGCGATTGGGACGGCATCGCGCTGCGGAAAAAATTTCCCGCTTGGATGGAAGCCACGCTCACCGCACGCGGCTGGGCCACGAACCACCTCTGCGGACTCGGCTGGTGGGTTTGGGTCATCCCGCTCAAGGGCGGCGACGTCAGCATCGGCCTCGTCTATGACAGCCGCCTCGTTAGCCCGCCCGAAGGCGCGACCATCGGTGAACGCATCCTCACGCACTGCCGCACCCATCCTGTCGGTCGCGAAATGCTCGCCGACGCCCGCGCCATCGAAGGCGACCAGCGCGCACTTTCCCAACTCCCGTATCGTGTCACGCAGACTGCCGGCGACGGATGGGCCTGCGTCGGCGACGCCGCCGGATTCCTCGATCCGCTTTACAGCCCCGGCCTCGACTTCTGCGCTTTCACCGCGCAGGGCGTGAGCAGCCTCATCCTCCGTGCACTCGCGGGCGAAAAAGCCGACCCCGCCGAATACCACGCGCGCTTTGCGTTCTGCTTCCGCAGTTGGTTCGAGTGCATCTACCGCGACAAATACTTTTACCTCGGCGATGCCGAAATCATGGCCGCCGCATTCCTCATGGACATCGCCACCTATCACCTCGGCCCCGTCGCGCAGGTTTATAAAGATCCCGCCACCATGTTCGCCGCATTCCCCTTCGACGGACGCCCCGGGCGCATCGCCGCCAGTCTCATCGCATTCTACAACCGCCGTCTCGCCCGCCTCGCCAAAAAGAAAATCGCCGCTGGAAAATACGGCCAGCGCAACGCCGGCTGGCGTCTCCTCGTCGGCGGCTTCACCCCCGAACCCGGCGTAAGCGGACGCATCCTTTTCAAAGGCATCTGGCTCTGGCTGAAAATGGAGTTGGCCGCACTTTTCTGGATCAAACCCGGAAGCTAGAAAGCAAGCGTCCCAGGAACGCGATACGAAAGCCGGGGAGCAACCATAAACGAAAATGTGCCTCCGCTTGCGTGGCGCGCGGTTTGGAGATAGCACACGGCCCATGACGCTCCTCTTTCTCATCGTATGCTTCCTCGCGTGGTCCAACGGCGCGAATGACAACTTCAAGGGCGTGGCCAGCCTATATGGATCGGGCACGGCGAAATTCCGCCCCGCGCTCACGTGGGCGACCATCACCACGGCGGCGGGCGGGATTACCGCATTGTTCTTCGCACAGGCGCTCATGAAGAAATTCTCTGGCAAGGGACTTGTGCCCGATGCCCTCACCACGCAGCCGGAATTCCTGCTCGTCGTAGCGCTCGCGGCGGGGGCCACCGTCATGCTCGCCACGCGGCTCGGCTTTCCCATCTCCACCACACACGGTCTCACTGGCGCACTCGTCGGCGCGGGCATGGTCGCAGCGCCGGGCGGTGTGAACTTTTCCGCGCTCGGCAAAAACTTTCTCACCCCGCTCCTGCTCGCGCCGCTTCTCGCCGTCGCCGTGGGCGCCTTCATCTACCTCGTTCTGCGCGCAGTGCGGCTGGGGATGGGCGTGGAGAAAAATATGTGCGTCTGTGTCGGCTGCGAGACGCAGGTGATTCCCATCGTGCGTCCTGCTGGGATTTTTACAGCGGAAATGCTGCCCGTCATCACCGCCACGACTGGCACCACTGCGGAATGCCGTCAGCGCTACGCGGGGAAAATGCTCGGTGTCAGCGCGGGGGGCCTCGTGGATGTGCTGCACACCATCAGCGCGGGCGCGGTGAGTTTTGCGCGCGGGCTGAACGACACGCCGAAAATCGCCGCCCTCCTCCTCGTCGCCACCGCGCTCGACATCCGATGGGGATTCCTCGCCGTCGCTGTCGCCATGGCTGCGGGTGGCCTGCTCAATTCCCGCCGCGTCGCCGAGACCATGTCGCACAAACTCTCCGGCATGAACCCCGGCCAGGGCTGCGCCGCCAACCTCGCCACGGCGATCCTCGTGAGCACCGCGAATTATTCGCAACTCCCTGTGAGCACCACGCACGTCAGCGTCGGCAGCATCGTCGGCATCGGCGCAGTCACTCGCCGCGTCCATTGGAAGCCCGTGCTCGGCGTCCTGCTTTCGTGGGTAGTCACGCTCCCGTGCGCCGCAGCGATTGCCGCGCTCGCCGCGTGGGCGCTGGGCGTCCGCTAGCGTATGGAGACTGCACGTCCGACTTTTGCTGAGGCGTTTCGCTTTTGGGTGAAGCTGGGCTGCATCAGCTTCGGCGGGCCGGCGGGGCAGATTGCGATCATGCACGCGGAGCTGGTGGAAAAGCGACGGTGGGTGGGCGAGGAGCGGTTTCTCCACGCGCTGAATTACTGCATGTTGCTGCCGGGGCCGGAGGCGCAACAGCTCGCGATTTATCTTGGCTGGCTGTTGCACAGGACGTGGGGCGGCATCGTGGCGGGCGCGTTCTTTGTGCTGCCGTCGGCGGTGCTGCTGTGGGGGCTGAGCTGGCTGTATGTGAGCTTTGGCGCGCAGGCGTGGATGGTCGGGGTGTTTGGGGGGCTGAAGCCGGCGGTGCTGGCGATCGTGGGCGCGGCGGCGCTGCGCATCGGCGGAAAGGTGCTGAAGAATCCGGCGATGTGGGCGCTGGCGGTGTCGGCATTTGCGGCGATCTATTTTCTGAATGCGCAGTTCCCCTTCATCGTGCTCGGTGCGGGTGTGCTCGGCTGGCTCGGCGGAAAGTGGAGGCCGGCGATGTTTGCGGTGCTGAAAGGACACGCGGGGAAAATGACGGATGTCGAATGTGGAATGACGAATGTCTCGACGGTGAGGCCGACAGTTGGGCGGGCATTGCGGGTTTGTGTGTTGTGTCTCGTGATTTGGTGGACGCCGGTTTTGCTGGCGGGATGGTGGCTCGGCTGGACGCACGCGGTCCCGCAGGAGGGGTTGTTTTTCAGCAAGGCGGCGATGGTGACTTTCGGCGGGGCCTATGCGGTGCTGCCGTATGTTTCGCAACAAGCGGTGGCGACGGGCTGGTTGGGTGCGCCGCAGATGCTCGACGGTCTCGGCCTCGCAGAGACGACGCCGGGGCCGCTCATCATGGTGTTGCAATTTGTCGGATTCCTCGGCGGCTGGAATTTTCCTGGCCCGCTCCCGCCGCTGCTCGCCGCGACGCTCGGCGCGGCCATCACGACATGGACGACTTTCGTGCCATGCTTCCTGTGGATTTTCCTCGGCGCGCCGCACATCGAGCGCCTTCGCGAAAACCGCGCACTCACCGCCGCGCTCTCGGCAATCACCGCCGCCGTGGTCGGCGTCATCTTCAATCTCGCGCTGTGGTTCGGAGTGGCGGTGTTGTTTCCAAAAGGTGGGCCGGTAAATTGGTTCGGCATTGTGCTTGCAGTCGCCGCGTTCATTGGGATGCAGCGGTGGAAATGGGGCGTCATCCCCGTCGTGCTCGCATCCGGCGCACTCGGCGCGCTGAAAATGTGGCTCGGCTGGTAGCACGCTGATTTCCAAACGGGGATGCCTCGGATGGTTTTGAGCACGGATGACGCGGATGGACACGGATAGATGTATGAAGCGTCGCGAAGCCCATCCGTGATAATCCGTGTTATCCGTGGTCAATCATCTGCGGAATCCGAGGGCTGGCAGGCTTGCCACACACGGGCGTGCGCGCTTTTCTCTGCGCTATGCAGCATCCTTTGATCATCGCGCCGTCCGTCCTCGCCGCCGACTGGGGGCGTTTGCATGAGAGCATCCGCGACGTGCAGAGTGCCGGCGCGGACTGGCTGCATCTCGATGTGATGGACGGTCATCTCGTCGAAAACATTTCGTTCGGCCCCGCGTTCTGCGAGTGCGTGGCGAAGGTCGCGACGGTGCCGCTCGATGTGCATCTGATGATCACGCGCCCCGACAAATACTGGGCGCGCTACGCAAAGCTCGCTGCGAATATCACCATTCATGTCGAAGCGGATTGCGATGTCGCAGCTACTCTGCGCGACATCCGCGCCGCTGGTTGCACGGCGGGCATTTCGCTGAAGCCGGGGACGCCATTTTCAAAACTGGCGCCGTATCTCGGCGATGTGGATCTCGTTTTGGTGATGACAGTCGAGCCGGGCTTCGGCGGCCAATCTTTCATGCACGACATGATGCCGAAAGTGAGTGCAGCGAGGGACGCGCGCACTGCTCGCGGTCTCGGGTATCGCATCGAAGTGGATGGCGGAATCAATGCGACGACCGGCACGACTAGCATCGCCGCTGGTGCAGATACGCTTGTCGCGGGAACGAGCGTTTTCGGTGCGAAGGACATGGCTGTCGCGATCCGTGCGCTGCGGGCGTAGCGCCTATTTTCCCGCGTCGAGAAAGACATCCATCTGCTGGCCGACATAGACGCTCGCGCCAGCGGGCCGATCGAAGCGGTAGATGATTTGCAGGACGCGCGTGTCCACGCGCTCGCTGCTTTCGCCGGTGAGGGATTTCTTCGGCAGGATGTAAGGCTCGATGCGGACGAAGGTGAGCGGGATTTTGATATCGCGACGTCCTTTGATGTAGGCGACGGCGGTCATGTTGGTGGTGACGCGCGAGGCGTTGTCCTCGTCCACATCGGCGCGGAGCTGGAGCTTCTCCACTTGTCCGAGGAGGATGATGGGGTCGCGCGATTTGTTGTCGGCATACTCGCCGGAGCGCGTGTTGACTTGAAGCACGCGTGCGTCTCGCGGCGCGCGAATGCTGAGCAAATCGAGTTGCACTTTCATCCGGCCCAGCATCGCCTCCGCGCTGGCGATGCGCGCTTTCATGCTGGCGAGCTGGGCTTCTGCGGCTTGCGCGGCGAAGAGCGTTTTCTGTTTTTCCTCATCGCTGGCGACTTTGGTGGCGATGAGTTTTTCCACGCGCGTCCACATGTCGCGTTTCTCGGCGAGCGTCACCTCGGCTTCCTTCACTTGCGTGGTGAGAGCGGCGATCTCCGCTTCCTGCGCGGTGATGATGGCGCGGGCTTCGCGGGTGTCCTGTTCGACGAGCACATCGCCCGCTTTCACCTCGTCGCCAACTTGCACGAGCACTTTCGTGACGAGCGCGGGCAGGGCGGGGGAGATGTGGACGTTTTCATCCACGCTCTCGACGAGCCCGCGTGCGCCGATGCTCGATGCGAAAGGAGCGCGCGGCGGCTCGGCGAGCAGCTTTGCCTCGGGTAATGATTTGCGCTGCGCGAGGACGAGGCGCACGGCGGATACGGCACCGATGAGGGCGGCGGCGAGAAGGAGCCAGAAGAAGAGACGTTTGAACATAGGCTAGACGTATTGAGCTTTGTAGTCGCCGGCGGCGTGGATGGCTTTTACCACACCGTCTTCCATTTCCGCGATGCGGTCGGCGAATGAAAAAATACGGCTGTCGTGCGTGACGACGATGACGCAGCGGTCGGCCCGGCATGCGCTGGCTTTGAGAAGCTCCATCACCTTGCGTCCGGTCGCGGCGTCGAGCGAAGCAGTGGGTTCGTCGCAAATCAACAGGCGTGGTTGATGAACGAGAGCGCGCGCGATGGCGACGCGCTGCTGCTGCCCGCCGGAGAGCTGGCTGGGGTAGGCGTTGAGACGTTTGCCGAGGCCGACTTCGGTGAGCAATCGCGCCGCTTCCTCCTCGGCTTTGCGGCGACTGGTGCCGTTGAGAAGAAGGGGAACGCTGGCGTTTTCCAGGATGCTCCAAGTGGGGATGAGATTGAACTGCTGAAAGACGAAGCCGACGTTTGCGCCGCGAAACGCGGTGAGCTTGCCGGAGCTGAGTTTGAGCAGATCGGTGTCGAACACCTCGATGCTGCCTTCGTCCGCACGCATGGTGCCGCAGACCACGCTGAGAAAGGTCGTTTTTCCGCAGCCCGACGGTCCGACGATCATGATCATCTCGCCACAATGCGCGTCGAAATCCACGCCCTTGAGCGCCTGCACAGCATTGTCGCCACGGCCAAAAGTCTTGATGACACCGCGCGTGCGCACGGCAGTTACGGGCTGATGCTGGATGCTGGATGCTGGATGCTGGTCGCTCACTGAGTTTTAGTTTATCGCTCGCTATTTGGTGCGGTGGCTGCGCTCGACGCTTTGGGTGAATAGATTTATTTTCCGACCGAGGTGTTCGATGCGTTCGAGCAGGTCAAGGTATAGCGGTTCGTTTTTCAGCGAGCCAGTTTCCCAAAGCACTTTTAAGTGGTCGCGTGTCTCGTCACATTCACTCTGCGCATAGACGAGATACTTGATGAAATCAGCTTTGTAGCGCCTTCGCCCGTAGCCTTCGACTATATTGGAGCGCATGGATTTTACGGAGCGGCGAATCTGCCCTCCCTCCTCGTGGAGTTCAAAACGCGGCAAATCCGCAAGGGTCATTCGATGGACATCCACCGAAAGCGTCCGAGCCATCTGCCAAATCTCAAGTGTTTCGTAACTCATTTCGGGTGAATCGCACCTTGTGTGACGAGCATCCAGTATCGAGCATCCAGCATCATCTGAACACCACCGCAGGTTCTGCACGGAAGACTTTCAGCAGCCCGATGCACGCTGCGAGCAGGCAGATGAAAACTATCACCGAGCCCGCGAACGCCAGCACCTGCCACGGAAGATAAAATGGAGGCTCGCCGAACTTCATGAACACACGTCCCAGCATGGATGCGACACCCACGCCCAAACCGTAGCCGGTGATGCCTACCGTGAACGCCTGCAACAAAACCATCTCGGCAACGAGTGTATTGCTTGCGCCCATCGCCTTGAGCGCGGCGAGATTTCTGATGTTTTCGTGGACGAAGAGATAAAACGTCTGCCCGGCAATCGCGATGCCGACGACCGCGCCGAGCAGCACGACAAAGCCGAATGAAGTCGGGATGCCCGTGTATTTGAAATACCACGCCATCGTGCGGTCGCTGAATTCATCCGATGTGAATGCCGCAACGCCGGGGATTTTGCGGATGCGCGCGACGACTTCCGTCGCCGGCACATCGGACTTCGGCTTCACGAGCACGAAGGAAAGCTGTTTGCGCTGCGGCGGTGCGTATTCGAGCGCGCGCTCGTAGGTCGTGTAGACGTAGGGCTGCCCCATGAAGCTCGGCTCTGCGATGCACAGCCCGACGACACGCGCCTCCTTGTCGTTCATCTCGAACGTGTCGCCCACTTTCAAATCGTAGCCTTTGCTTTTGAATTTCTTCACCGCGATCTGATCCACGATCACCGCGTTCGGCAGACGAAGGTCTTCCACATTTCCCGCAGTCATGCGTGGAGGTCGCCCGACGAGTGTGGAGGCATCAAGCCCCGTGATCTGCACCTGCTGAAAAGACCCGTCGCGCAGACGCGCCTGAATGATTCCCCAATACAGCGGCACTGCCCATTCGACACCCTCGACGCTGCGCACGCGCGCCACCTCGATGTCGCGCAGCGGCACGACTTCGTTCACTTGCTCGACTTTCGCGTCGCACACCCAGATGGGCACATCCACGTTGCGAATCGTCGCCGTCGTCCAGCGCATGAGGCCGCAGAAAACGCCGGACTGCTGCGTCATCAGCAGCGCACAAAAAGTGAGACCGCCGACGAGCATAAGAAACTTCGCCACATCGCCATAGAGCATCTTGAGCGCAAGCCGGAGCATGAGGCCGCGAAACAAACCGAGCGCGCCCATTTTAGTCAAGGGCGCCGAATGTTGTGGCGGCACGGATACAACTACTGCGAGCACGGAAAGCACAAGGGTGGTTTGAATTTGGAAATCAGGAAGGCAGGAATCCTTACTCAGCTTCGTGGCTTCATGGCCCAAATTCGCCCAATAGTATCTCCGCGTTCTCCGTGCTCTCTGTAGTTTAAAACAGCGTTTCTAAATCCTAACGCCGCGCTTTGCTGTCCGCATCCGGCGAATGTCCTGATCCCGCTGCGGGCACTTGTGTCCACCCGCCCTCCGCGAAAAGACCGCCGCACTTTTTAAGAAAAAGAGCGGAACGGTCTTTTTGTGTTCCCATTTCCCAGCCCTCACCAATCACTTCTACAGAGAAACACTGCTTTCATGTTATTTGAGAGGCGCATTACGGGGTGCGGAACTTGTGCTCATCGAGGTCATAAATCAGTTTCCGTCTCATGCTCGGTCCTAGATTCGCGGGTGAGGAGCCGATGGCGGTGAAGCGCAGAATGCCTGCTTTGAGGTCCCAATCGGTGAACTCAATTTTGGTGTGATAAAACGCTGCCACATCGATGCTGAGCGAATGCTCCAAAAACTCGAAGGCACGTTTGTCAAAATGCTCCTCCATGCACCGAAGGTGTCCGTTGGAATCGAGGCGATACAGAAAAGAGATGTTGTCGCCTGACACGTTCTTCTGAATCCGAAATATCCACTGGTCGTCAGGCGAAACATAAAAGAGCGCTGCCCACAGGTAAGTATCCTTGAATGTGATGTCCGCAATGCCGGGCTTGGTGAAATGGAACTTAATCGTCCAGAGGTCACGAGCCTCGTGCTGCGTGATGGCAAATGTGCCGCGGGGCGAAACCAGTTTCTGGTCTCCGGCGAACGCCAGATAAGCAAAGCTGAAGAGGAACAGAACGACTGTTATTAGGAAACGCATGGAAATGGTGAATTGCTGGAGATTCAGAACGGGTTGAGCCTGAGATGCGCCTAACATCCTTTTATGCCGCAAACGGACTGGGGTTGTTGGTGTATGAATGTTGGCATCATGGAGGTGGCGTTTGCGGATGCAGACGGAAATGGAGCGGGAGTTTTCTGTCGAGCGGAAAGTGTCTGATTTCAAACCTTGGCGTATTGGGGCGGCGGCGGCAT
>CAIYUV010000085.1 GCA_903929475.1 uncultured Spartobacteria bacterium | reverse complement strand
TGCACTCGATGCGAAGGCGATGGTCTATACCTCCGAGAAGATACCCATCCGCGTGACTGGTATCGGCGGAGAGGAAAAAGCGTGGCTTGCGCGCTTCCAGCACGCAAATCTCGGCCAGTTGAAATTGAGCGGTCTCGTCGCCGTGCTGCGTCGCGAAAAAACCGAGATTCGCTGGGCGGGCCTCCCGGTCGGCGTATACGAAGTGAACCTGCTAGGCAGTCCGGTCATTGCCGGATTTAGCTACGTCACCTTCGACTACGCCGCATCCCGCTTCGTTTTCTCGCCGGGGACATCCTACACACCCGTGAGGAACGCGCACCGCATTCCGCTCACCGTGCGCGACAATTTATTCTACGTCCCGCTTCGCATCGGAAAGCACAACGTCCCGGCGCTGGTGGACACCGGCGCGAAGGATCAAATTTTCCTCAACGAAAAACTAGTCCACGCATGGGGGCTCGGAAGAAATGCAAACAGCGGTGGCACCTATCGCGCAGTCGGCCTCGGTGGCATCAACAGCGGACGCACCTTCCAAGTTCCCCTCGCATTCATTGGCGACACCCCGGTGCGCGATGTCGCCGTTGATACCAGCACCGGCGCATGGCAGGCGCGCATCGGCAGCGACCTTCTCAAAAAATGGCGAGTCACCTTCGACTTCGAGCACAGCACACTCTGGCTGGAGAGCAATGCCCGATCTTTTTGAGGGAGCACTCGTTGAAACTATCGCTGGACGGACGGTGGTAACATCGGAAGGTCGAATCGGAGCGGGTGCCCTGTCCCCAAAGTGCTAAAAAGAGCCGATAGGCTCCCCCCTGAAGCACTTCTTACAAGGCCCCCGCTCCCTTCGTGACGCACGGCCTTTCAGCCGCGCAGCACTGCATCCGACACTTCCCAGTCACGGTCCCCACCATGACCGGGGCGTCAAAATCGTGCAAGAACGTTGGGATACTGCTGAACCGGACTTCATGAGGCACGTTTGTTTTGTTAAGTAAAAACACGCATCGACCTCACGGTGAACATCCGATGCGCAGAGACGTTGACCTTGGCGTGCTCACTGCTTTTGCTCGCGCTGTGTTTTCTCAGCCCATCTATCACGCACTGTTCGCAACGTTTGCTTTCCTCCTCGGCTCAGCCGTCGGCTCATTCCTGAACGTCTGCATCTACCGGATGCCGCTCGGGCTTTCTGTGAATGAACCGAAGCGGTCGTTTTGTCCGAGCTGCAAATATCAAATTCCGTGGTGGTCGAATCTCCCGATCCTCACATGGCTCGCGCAGCGCGGGAAGTGCGCGAATTGCGGCGGCGGTATCGCGTTTCGCTACGTGCTCGTGGAAATTCTCACCGGTCTGCTCTTTCTCGGCGTGTGGTGGCGCGTCGCTTACGCGGGTGAATTTCCGGGTGAGTGGGCGAAATTTTTCCCGCTGGTCGTATTCGTTTCGCTGCTCGTGGTGGCGACGTTTATTGATTTCGAGCACTTGATGATCCCGGATGAAATTACATGGGGCGGAGCCATTGCGGGCATCGTTCTCAGTCTTGGAATCCCGATGCTTCACGACGAAAAATTCGGCATTCTTACTTCGCATTTGAAAGGCGGCGCATGGGCGCTGGCGGGCGCGGTTCTTGGCTTCGCCCTGCTGTGGCTCGTTTCGGTGCTGGGGAAGATGGCCTTTGGAAAAAAGACTTTGGAGTTTCCAAAAGATGAGCCGTTCACGTGGACGCTCGAAGGCGAGCGCGCCAAACTCGTCGCGGGGACCGAGGAACATTGGTGGGATGAGCTTTTCGCGAACGAGAAAGATTTTCTCGTGATGAATTGTGGACGCTTTGAATTTGATCGCTCTGTCCGCGAGGGCGCAGAAGTGCGTTTTCAATATGAGCGACTGCACCTCGACGGAAAAGAGCACGATCTCAATGTGGTGAAATCGTTCAGCGGCACCGTCCGGAAAATTTCCTTCAAGCGCGCTGCGATGGGATTTGGCGATGTGAAATTCATCGCTTGCATCGGCGCATTCCTCGGTTGGAAAGCCGTGCTTTTCACCGTGATGTCGGCTTCGGTGTTTGGTGCGGTGATTGGTGGAGTGCCACTGCTCATCGGTAAACGCGAGTGGTCGGCGAAGATTCCATTCGGCCCCTACCTTTCACTTGGTGCGCTGCTGTGGCTCTTCCATGGGCCGGAACTGGTTTCGTGGTATCTGGCGTTCACTGCGCCAGCGCCGCTCTGATATCGAGTTTTTCTATCGCACCCGTTCGCTTACAGCGGGGCCGATGAATTCCAACAAACGCTGCACGATGAGCGCGTGGCCGGGGGAGTTTGGGTGGATGCGTTCACCGAAGAGTTCCGTGTTCGCGGGCCATGCCTGCTCGGTGAGTTCCGGGATTTCGAGCGCGGGGATTTTTTGCGCGGCGGCGACGGTGCGCAGTTGATTTCGATACTGTGTCATGCGCTCACCCTCTGCGGGATTACCCGTGATGTTTTGCTCCTCGGGATAGTCGCCGGGTTTATTCGGGTCGCGATAAATGGGGAGAATGATTCCAAACCACGCGCCGTGTTCGGCGCAGAGCGCGTGCATTTCTGCGAAGTGTGCGGTGTATTCCTCCGGTGAACTGCGTGGCTCGGCCTTGGGAATCACGGCGGCGGTTTTGCTCTGCGCGCCCTGTGCGATGTGGAGCAAGAGCTGGCTGCGGCTCATTAGCGCGCGGATGCGGACTTGCGTGGATGTTCCCGGCATCGTGTCGCGGTCGGCGGCGCCGGCGGCGCGCACGTCATTCCAACCGAAGCAGGCTGTGACGATGTCCGGTTGCAGTTCCGCGATCTCACGTCGCAGCCACGCAAGCCCCTGTGCGCTCGAATAGCCGGGGCAGGCGAGGGGAATCACTTCGATTTCACGACCTGGAAATTTCTTCCGCAGCATCTCTTCGAGTAAACACGGATAGGATTTTTCCTCCGCATCGAACTCGCCCGGCTTGTCCTTGCTCATCGCGGCGGGCACGCGGTAGCCGAACGTCACGGAGTCGCCGAGCGTCACGATGCGCAGACCGTGCTTCGCGGAAATTTCGCGTTCCATGCGAAGGTGAGCGGTGTTCGTGGTGACGGACGTGTAGTCCCACCAGACGTTGCGGAGATTCGGACGCAGCCGCCATGTGAGGAGCGGATCAAATTCAAACATCCCGCTCGTAGCCGCGCCCTGCGTGTCCATGCGAAGCTGCGGCGATGTGACGAATACAGCGAGAGGATCGAGACGCTGCCAGAAGATGCGCATACAAATCTCCGCTAGCCCGATGAGCAGCGTCGGAATCAGCAGCGTGATGCAGAAAAAAGTCAGTGTCGCGCGCAGCCGTGGCTTTGCCATCGCCTACGAAGCCGCGCCCGGCAGGCTGAGCACGCCGGCATTCCAGAAATCAATAATCTCCAGCGCCTGAAAGCGGAACACGACCAGCAGCGCATCGCCGAGCGGGATGCCGATGTTTTGCGCGATGGCCTGGAGTGTGTCGGTGCCGTTGATTGCCGTGGCGAAGCGCGCCTCGACGTCGTTGAGCTTGAGACGCTGGATGAGATCGTAACCGCGTCGTGTGTAGGCGGGGGAGCCGTTCGGGTCGGGGCGCTGAGCGGGCGCGATGTGCTCGAAGCGCACGTGACGAAGTGCGCCGAGAATCCAGTTGTCCGCATCCTCCGTTGCTGGCGGAAAATTGCGCGCGAACTCGGGGAAGCAATCCGTTTCCTCAAACTCGAACGTGATGCGCCCGGCGGTGAAAAGCTGGCCGAACAAACGCTGCCCATGCTCGCGAGTGATTTGCACAACGTCGTCGTGAGGGAGTCCGTTGCGCACGCTGAGGAAAAGGAAAATAGGGCAGCCGGTGTGTAGTTGATTGGCCTGCGCTTCAAGAATGAGGCCGAGGCTGGTCGCCGAAAGGATCACGGGCGAGCCTGCGCAGTAGAGTTGAAAATTGCGCGTCGTCGCGAAGAGGAAACGCCCGCCATTCATCCACAGCTCGACGGTGTGACGTCCGAGCGGAAAGCGCAGCACGCCCGTGAGCCGGTCGCCCTGCGCCATTTGCAAAGCCTGACGCAGCGAGATGAAGCCGGTGTGTCCATTAAAGACGATGCCGCCTCGCGATTGGAGCATCCGGCGCGCTCCCGGACTGTTGCCGAGTAATTCGCCGAGCGCACTCCGCAGTGATTCGGCGGAGACGGGCTTTGTCAAAACGCGTGCGAGATTTGGAAACTGGCCGTTGTAGCCCGCGACGTTTGCCGGCTCGGCGAGCAGGATTACCGGCGTTTGCGAAGTGTGCGGTTCTGCGCCGAGTCGTGTCAGCACGGTGGCTCCGTCCATGTCCGGCAGCGTGTCGTTCAATACGATGACATCCGGCGTGGCGACGTTGAGCCGCTCAAACGCATCCACGCCGCGTGCGGAACTGAGCACGTCGCAACCCGGGAAATTTTGCGCGAGCACATTTTCCGTAAGCTGCGCAGCAGCGGGGGAGTCGTCTATGACGAGGATTTTCTGAGCCATGGATTAAGTGCGCCAGCGTGCCGTCGGAAACGGCGAAGTCAATTCCGCAACCGCTACTTCAGCGAACGGAGTGCGTTCAGCTTGGCGAGGGCGGCTCCGCTTTCGATGGCCGTGCGCGCTTTGGAAAGGCCCGCTGCCATGTCGCCGGCCAGTCCGCAAACGACGAGGGCCGCCGCCGTATTAAGCAGCACCATATCGAGCTTCGGGCCGCGCTCGCTGCCGTCGAGGATGCTCGTGAGGATGCGTGCGTTTTCAGTGCGGTCGCCGCCGCGCAGGTCGGCAGGTGTGCAGCGTGTGAGCCCGAGTTCTTCGGGCGTGATGGTGAAATTGCTCACCTTGTCGCCTTCGACAGCGTGGACTTCCGATGGGCCGGTCAGCGTCAGTTCATCGGTGCCTTCGCCATGCACGGCCCACGCGCGTTTGCGTCCGAGCGCGCGGAGCGTCTCGGCGTATTTCGGCAGCATCGCGGCGTTATAGATTCCGACGAACTGGAAGTCCGGCTGCGCGGGATTCAGCAGCGGGCCGAGGATGTTGAAAATGGTGGTCTGCCCCTGCGCGGCAAGCGTCTTGCGCACTGGCGCGACTGCTTTGAATGCGGGATGAAATGCCGGTGCGAAAATGAATGCGACGCCGTGCTGTTCGAGTGAGGCGCGGAGTTCCTCCGGAGTGAGTTCGATTTTTACTCCGAGTTCTTCGAGCACATCGGCGGCTCCGGTTTTGGAAGTCACGGAGCGATTGCCGTGCTTCATCACACAAGCACCAGCGGCGGCGGCGGCGAACATCACAGCGGTGGAGACATTGAAAAAACCCTGCTTGTCGCCACCAGTCCCGCAGACATCAAGCGTTGGGCCGGGGAGCTTCGTGCGATCCAGTTCGGGTTGCACGGCGCGTTTGAGCAGCGACTTCACAAACCCCGCGATCTCCTGCGCCGTCTCGCCTTTTTTGCGAAGCGCTTTGAGGAACATCATTTTCTCACCATCGGTAATTTCCTCCGAAAGCAGCTTCGCGACTGATTGCTCGCACTGGGCAGGAGTGAGTGCGCTATCGTTTTCGAGCAGAGCAGTGAGTGAGTCCATGCGTCGGAGTTGCTAGTGAGTGAAGTTCAAATCGAGAAGACGCTGTGGAGTTTCCTTGGAGTTGATGTCGGCCGGTTTTCTAGAGCGATTGAAGGAAAATAGCACGGTGCATACCAACGCGAGGATCGCGAGGACAAGCAGCAGGATTTTCACCCAGCTCTTCGGATGGCGCCCCGCGATGGCTCCGGTGTAGCCGTTCACGACGACCTGGTAGCTTTGTGAGCCGTAGGTGTAGGCGAGCAGCCAGACCGGCACGAGCACGTGTTTGAATGTCTGCTGGGAAAAATCCGCGCTCACGTTGAGGTCGCGGTGTGTGTCGCCTGGCACTTGTTGCGAGCAGAGTTGCTGTGTTTTTCCCTCGATAATTTCCCGCGCCTTTTGCGCAGCAGAAATAAGATCGATCTGATATTGCTCCACCGTCCAGCCGCTCAGAAATCCGGGATCGTAGGGTTTCAGATCGCTCGTCGTGGGAAAAGGCTCCACTTTTCGCAGCAGCGAAACTTCGACGCCGCGCGTGGCGGGGACCAGTTCGTCGTCGAAAAAATGATCGAGATGCCCGCTCGTTGGATACCAGTGAATCTTTCGCTCACTGCGCGTCTGCCGGTTGCCGTTCGAGTCGGTGTAGGATTCGTCCTCGTAGTAGTAATCGCCCGACATCGCAGTCCAGTCCGCGCTCGCCTGCGAATCAAACGTCCAATACGGAATGTAGATGCCGGTCACCGTGTCGGTGAGCGCACGCGTGCGGAGATTGTTTGGCGCAAACCAACGCGTGCCATACCAGGCGCGGATGGCGTCGCGCACGGCGGCCTCGGCGAGTTTGAATTCCAGCAGCGACTCGGGGCGGATGGGACGCATTTGCTCATCAACCGGGATAATCGCGGCGGAGCCGCAAAAATCGCATCGCTGGGCTGCGCGCGTCGGCTCGAAGACGGTGATCGCCTGGCAGCTCTGGCACTTCACGCTGATGCGCTCCGTATCCCAACCGCGCTGATCATCGCCGATGGCGTTCAGCGCCGCCACGAGGTCGTGCTCGATTCCCGTAGTCGGCGAATCCGGCGGCTGCATGGGTGCGATGGTTCCGCAGTAGCCGCAGACGAGCGATTGCTTCGCGGGATCCCATGTCGCCTCCGCACCACAGCTCGGGCAGTTGAATTTCTGTTGGGCGGAAATTTCGTCGCTCATACTTTACAGCAGTTTTCGTTTGTCGTTCAGAGCATCGAGCACGCGATAACCCGCCGTGGCGAGATGGCGTGCATCGAGTTCCAGCCCAACGCAGCGCCGGCCCGTGGTGGCGCAGGCGGCGGCGGTGGTGCCGCTGCCGAGGAAAGGATCAAGCACCAGTGCGCCCTCATTCGTGCTCGCGAGGATGCAGCGCTCCACCAGCGAGAGCGGCTTTTGTGTCGGATGCCTGCCGTGCCGCTTCTCGTCCTTCGCCGGGGCCTTCATTTTCCAGACGCTCTTCATTTGCTTCCCGGCATTCTGCTCTCGCATCGCGGCGTAGTTAAACGTGTGCTTGCTCTTCGCATCGCGCGACGCCCACAGCACGGTCTCGGTCGAGTGCGTGAAAAAACGGCACGACAGATTCGGCGGCGGATTCGGTTTCTCCCACGTAATGTTGTTCAGCAGCTTGAAGCCGAGTTGCTGCATCGCGTAGCCCACGCTGAAAATCACGTGCTGCGTGCCAGTCACCCAAATCGTTCCGTTCGGACGGAGCACGCGCTGGCAGCGCCGTAGCCACTCGATGTTGAATTCGTGATTGGCATCCGCGCCGCGCGACTTGTCCCACGCGCCCTTGTCCACCTTCGCGCGCTTTCCGTTTTTGCAAGTCGTGCCGCCGTTGCTGAGGAAATACGGCGGGTCGGCAAATACCGCGTCGAACACTCCGCCGGGATACTGCTCCGCGATGGCATCGAGAAATGCGAGGCAGTCGGCCTCGTAGAGAAAGATGCCCGTCGCGTCATCGCGAAAGAAGGGAGGGGGATTGCCTGGTGAAAACGCGGTCTCCGTGGACGGAGCGGGTTTGCGGCGTGGTTTCCTCGCTGTGGACATGGACTGATGCACGTGGATGCGGTTAATCCACTATTTCAAATAGGCTGCGAGCGCGTCGGCGGTGATGCGCCATTGCGTGCCGATCTTTTTGCCTTTGAGGTCGCCGGCTTCGAGCGTGGCGAGCACGTCGGCTTCGCTGACTCCGAGTTGCTGCGCGACTTGCGCGGGCGTGAGCAGTGCGGGAGTCGCTGCGGCCTGCACGGGTGCGCCGCCTGCGGGTGGCGTGGTCTGGCCGGTGAGCATTCCCTGATTGATCATCTGGTTCGCCATGCCGAAGCCCATCGCGATTTCCGCCGCTGCGCCGCCGGGGCCGCCGCCGCCGTGTTCGAGTCCCTGCGCCATCTGGAATTTCACGTAGTCGTTCAGATTTCCGACCGCCGCCATGCTGCTGCGCTTGTCAATCGCCGCCTCGACTTCCGGCGGCACGCTCACGTTTTCGAGGATGAAGCTCGCAAACTCGATGCCGTATTTCGGCACAGTCGCTTCGTTGAGTAGCGGGAGAATGGCCGCGCCCACCTCGCTGTAGCGCGAAGCGAGATCGAGCACGGGGATATTCGCCTTCGCGATGGCCTCGCTGAAAAGGCTCACGATGCGCGAGCGCATCGTGTCCTGAAATTCATCGAGCCGGAAATGCTGGTCGCTGCCCGCCACTTCCTTGAGGAAAACTTTCGAGTCCACGATGCGGAAATCGAATGTGCCGAATGCGCGTGCACGCACGATTCCGAAGTCCTTGTCTCGCATCATCACCGGGTTGCTCGTGCCCCATTTGATGCCGGTGAAAAGGCGCGTGTTGAGATAGTAAACGTCGGCCTTGAACGGCGAATTGAAGCCGTATTTCCAACCCTGAAGCCGCGAGAGCACGGGGATGTTGTCCGTGGTCAGCGTGTGTTTGCCGGGGTTGAACGTATCGCCGAACTGTCCGACGTAAATAAACTGCACCTGCTGCGACTCGCGCACGATGAGCTGCGCGCCGTTTTTGATTTCCTTGTCATCGTCCGGCCAGCGGAACGACAGCGTGTCGCGTGAATCGTCCGTCCATTCGATGATTTCGATGAACTGTCCCTTGATGAAATCCATGAGGCCCATAGTTGTGTTCTTTCGTGTGTGTTGTTGTTGTGAGTGAGAGCGCGCAGGCTAGCGAGCAGCGCGCGGCGGGAAAGCGAATTTCAGCGGCTACTCGAAGCGGATGCTCGCGCTGCGACCATGGGCATCCAGCCCCTCGATGCGGCTGAACTGCTCGATGGTCGCCACGCTTTTGCGCAGCGAGCGCGCGTCGAGTCGGACGATGCTCGTGCGGCGCTGAAACATATCCGCCATGAGGCCGGGGAACGATTTCCCCGCGCCGCCCGTCGGCAGCGTGTGGCTGGGGCCTGCGAGAAAATCCCCCGCAGCGACCGGCGACCATCCGCCGAGGAAAATCGCGCCGCTCGTGTGGATGCGCTTTGCCAGCGCGTCCTCATTTTTCGCCACGATGGAAATGTGCTCGGGCGCGAAGTCATTCGCGATGGCCACGCCGTCGGTGAGCGACTTCACCAGCACGAGCGCGGCGTTTTGGTCGAGCACCTCGGTGAGGTATTCGCGGCGCGAAAGTTTCGCGGCCTGCGCGCGCACTTCGCGCTCGACGGCAGCGAGGAGCTTCACGCTGTCCGTCACGAAAAGGATGCTACTGCCGTGGCCGTGCTCGGCTTGCGCGAGGAGGTCGGCGGCGACCCACGCGGCGTTGGCGCTTGCATCGGCGAGCACGAGGATTTCCGAAGGGCCGGGCAGCAAATCAATCGCGCACTGGCCGAACACCTGCCGCTTCGCCTCCACGACCCACGGGCTGCCGGGGCCGAAAATCTTTTGCACGGGGCGGATCGTCTTCGTGCCGTAGGCGAGCGCCGCGATGGCCTGCGCGCCGCCCACGCGATAAATCTCCGTCGCCCCCGCGTGCCGCAGCGCGTGGAGAAGCGCGGGGTTCACCGCGCCGGTTTTGTCGCACGGCGTCACGGCCACGATCTCCGGGCAACCGGCGGCGGCGGCGAGCGTCACCGTCATCACCGCAGTCGAGACGAGCGGCGCGGTGCCGCCGGGCACATACACGCCGACGCGTTGAAAAGGATCGAACCGCTCGCCGACGAGCGCGCCCTGCGCGTTGCGGGTGCTCCACGTTTTGCGCAGGCTCTTTTTGGCAAAGGCAAAAACGTTCTTGTGCGCGGTGGCGATGGCGCGGCGCGTGGCGGCGTCCACCTTCGCGGGCCCGGTCACGCGGAGTTGCGCCGGGCGCAGCGTGGCACTTCCAAATTTCGCCGTGTAGCTCAGCAACGCCGCGTCGCCATGCTCGCGGATGCCGGCGATGATCGCGGCGACGGTATTGCGCACCTGCTCATCCGGCTCCGCGCTGCGCTGAAGTGCGGCGACGGCCTTGGAAAACCCGGGTTTGTTGTAGCGAAGAATCTTCATGCGGATATGGGTGTGTAGATTCACAACCGCGCAAAGGGAAGGATGGAGCGCGGTGCGGACGCGCGCAGTATTGGAAAAGAAACAATTACGCGAGAGACGGAGCAGGGGAGGTGTGGCGAATACCGTTCCT
Organism: uncultured Spartobacteria bacterium; assembly: GCA_903929475.1. GTDB lineage: Bacteria > Verrucomicrobiota > Verrucomicrobiia > Chthoniobacterales > Chthoniobacteraceae > SXWH01. The sequence goes on along the minus strand of CAIYUV010000085.1, from coordinate 1,640 downwards.
TACTGCGGCGGGTTCTTGGTGCCGTCGGGGAAGGTGATGTCGGTCTTCGGTAGCGCGGCACGCAGTTCGCGCAGCGCGGCGGCGGGGATTTTGTCGCAGTCGATGAGGTTGAGTTCTTGTAGGCTGTTGAGGCCCTTCAAACCGTCCACGTTTTGAAGCGTGGAGCATCCGTAGAGATTGATCTCTTGCAGGGTGGTTAGGCCCATCAGGCCGTCTACGTTTTTCAGAGCGGAGCAATACCGGAGGTCGAGCGATTCAAGTTTTGTGAGACCTTTTAGTCCGTCCACGTTTTGAAGTGCGGCGCACCTACCAAAGTAGAGCCTCTCCAGACTGGTGAGACCCTTTAGACCGTCCACATTTTGCAGTGCGAAACATCCGCTGGGGTCGAGCAATTTCAGACCGGTGAGGCCTTTCAGACCGTCCACATTTTGCAGCGCGGTGCAGTTGTCGAGGCGGATTTCTTGCAGGGCGGTTAGGCCCATGAGGCCATCCACGTTTTGCAGCGCGGTGCATCTGCCGAGGTCGAGCGTTTGCAGGCTTGTGAGTCCCTTCAAGCCATCCACGTTTTGCAGCGCGCTGCTGAAGCTGAGGTTGAGCGTTTGCAGGGCGGTGAGGCCCTTTAGGGCACCCACGTTTTCGTCCTTACATCCCAAAGCACGCAATTCCGTGGGATTGAGATGGTGGAGCATTTCGCGGTGTCGGCCTAGATCAGGGACTTCTCCCATATCAAGCTCACGGGGGTGCTCGCCCCATGTTTCCTTTTTGAGCGCATTGCGCCAGTCCTTCCGGATAAGGCTGATGGCGTCATCACACCTCCAATAAAATTTCGCCTCCTTCGCTTGGCGGACGGCGTTGTTGTAGGCGTTGAGCTTCCACACCTGCCAGCCGATGCCACCGAGGAAGACGACGATGAGCACGCACCAGAGCTTCTTCCCAAAGCTGCTCTCGCTTTTCGTGGTGTGCCCGTCTTTCACGCGGGCCTTTTGCTCCGGTATGCGGAGTTTGGCAAGGCGGGGATCGGCAGGGGCGGTGGATCGTGGCGACAGCCTTTGGAGTGCGGCGGCTCGACGCCGCTTTTCCTTCGCCCGCAGAAGCAGGGTGGAATGCCCAAGCTCATCGAGCGCGGCACCGCACTCAACGCTTCTTTCCCGCCCGCCCGTGCGAGCCAAAAGCGGCGTCGAGCCGCCGCAGTCCAAAGCCTCGCGGCACTCACGCGGGGATTCGGGATGGCGCTGGGCGGTGTCGGGGGTGTTGGCAACGGCCCCCATCGCAGCCGGGGCGACGTCTTTCTCTGTTGGAGAGGCTGTTTTCTCTGTTGGAGAGGCTGTTTCCTCTGTTGGCAGGTCGTTATTCCGCCGTCCAGTAACGTTATTCCGTCGTCCGATAACGTTATTCCGCCGTCCAATAACGTTATTCCGCCGTTCAATAACGTTATTCCGTCGTCCAATAACGTTATTCCGTCGTCCAATAACGTTACTCCGCCGTCCAATGACGTCATTCCGCCGTCCAATGACGTCACTCCGCCATCCAATGACGTCATTCCGCCGTGCAATGACTTCATTCCGCCGTCCGATAACGCACCTCTTTTCCTCAGAGAAGCCTCTCTGTAGCCCGATGGGGCTGGCGGGGACTGCGGTTGA
>CAIYUV010000084.1 GCA_903929475.1 uncultured Spartobacteria bacterium | reverse complement strand
TGTAGCGGCCGGAGTTCATGGGCCGGCATCGTCCACGGAGCCACTCCGAAATTCAAATGCGTGACATCCATTTTCATGCGCAACTCACGCAAACTTCGCTGCTAACAAAACACCGACCGCGCATCAACCGGACACCCGTGGAAGAACCTGTAACTCCAAACGCTCAGTGCATTCAACACTATGGACGACGGGAGACAACCAGACGGATTGGAGAAGGGTATTCGGTTCGGATGTGGCTTCTTGTTCGGAGGGCTCGTTCTCTTTTTCGCGTTCGCACGGGACTTCTTCAGCACTGCAAGCCCATTTTGGATTGCCGTCGGCGTCGGCGCGCTCATCTGCGGATTGCTTGCCATCCGCTACGGCGACCGCTTTTATCACGGCATCCTCGCCTTCTTTCGCTGGTGGTAGCCAGTCTGCGATGAACACCTCCAACTTCAACCGACAAACGCCTAACCCCTATGAAAGGTGTCAAGGTGGAACGTGGGAAAAGTTAAAATTGGATTGTTGTTTTTGAGTGTTACATACGGAGGTGAGGTGGGACTTTGGGGCTTTTGCGAACGTTTCCGCTTCCAAGGAATGCCCGCATTGTTTTGACAAGAAGATGGGCGGGCTGTGCGAGGGAAAAACTGTGCGCCAAGCCGCAACGCACAATCCCGTTCATCCATAAAATCCCGAAAATCCTGTCTCTCTTTTTGGACAGGATTCACAGGATTTGCAGGATTGACGGGACGGCTCCCTTTCTTGGCGCCTTGGTGTCTTGGTGGTGAGAAATTCGCGGGAAGTTCCGCGCAGGGTCTTTACCACCAAGACACAAAGTTCCGTGCAAAGAATCAATTTGCTTTGCGTGCTGCCTTTCTCGCACGCCCTTGCGTGCTCGAATCCTATCCGCACATGACCTCGTGTGGTGCGTTGTGCGCCGGGGCGGGGGGAAGTTTCTTTGCGACGATGGAGCGGGCATGGTGTTTGACTCCGCCGCTTCCTTCTCTCATTTCCCAATCATGCAAAAACCCATGTTCATTCTCGTCGCCGGTGCCGCTGTGGCGGTGGTGGCGGCTGCTGCTGTGTTCGTTTTCACTGGCTCGCCTGTCGTGCCGGTGCCGGAGAAGGAGGTGGTGAAGGCGGCGGCTCCGCAGAGTGCGACGTCGCAGGGCAGCGTGGCGGCGAATCCTTTCAACATCACGGGCGGCGTGGCGGCGGCGAGTGAGACGAAGCTGCGCCCGATGAGTTTTGAGCGGCGGCAGAGTGTGGAGCGGGCGGGGTTCGATGCGGCGGATGACCTCGACAAGGCGCTGGGGCAGCTTGCGGAGATCACTGCGCCGAATGAGCGGGCGGCGTTCATCCGGGGGCTGTTCGAGCATCTGGCGACGGGCGACCGGAAGGCGGCGATGGCGGCGCTGAACAAGTTTAAGGACAATGACCGGGCGACGGCGGCGACTTCGCTGATTGATGCGTGGCAGCCGGATGCGCGTTCGCGTTTCCAGCGCGATGGGCGCATCGAGGGTTTCCTCGGCTACGCGCTGCTGGACAAAGATCCCGCGCTCGCGGCGGACTGGGCGCAGCAAGTCCTCACGGGCGATGCGAGTCGCGAGCTGATGAACCGCGCCATCACGGACATCGCGAAGCAGAATCCGCAGGCCGCGCTCGAATACGGCAAGGATCTGACCGGCAAAGAGCGCGCCGATTTTCTCCGCCGTGTCGCAACCGGCTGGGGGCAGTCGAACGCTGAGGACGCGCTCGCGTGGGCCGGGAAGGAGACCGACCCCGCACTTCGCGCGAGCCTCACCGCCAGCGCCGTCCGCGGCATTGCGGAGAAGGACCCTGCGGCTGCGGCCAAGCACCTCACGGACATTCCAGCGGGGGACGACCGCACGCGCACGATTCAAAGCATCACGGAAAAGTGGGCGGGCAAGGATGTGGCCGCCGCCGAGGCGTTCATCGGCACGCTCACGGACGCCACGGATCAGCAGACCGCGCAGAGTGCGCTGGACCAGGCCGCGCCCGTCGGCCTCGGCGTGCAGATTCGCCCGTCGCGCGACGGCAGCGGTCTCGTTGTGCAGGATGTCCCCGATGGCAGCAATACCGGCCTCAAGACCAACGACCGCATCGTCGCCATCACGCGCGCCGACGGGCAGACGGTGGACACCACGAAGGATCCGCGTGCGGCTTTCGGCGCCCTCCGCGGCAGCCAGCCCGGCAGTGCCGTGACGCTGACTGTTGCGAGTGACAACGGGGCGACACGCACGGTGAATACCGTGGTGGATCGCTATCCTTCGCCAAACGGCGGCTCGCGCTTTGGTTTTGGCGGCGGCGGTCGCGGGCGCTAGGAAACATTGCGGTTTCCTCACGATGGCCGTGCCATTGCTGGCGATTTCTGCCAGCATCCGTCCGTGTCCACGTCCACTACGAGCAAACCGCCGCACATTCCGCATCACGCGGTGGCGCGCGCGATTGGTCGCGGGAGCTATGGCGAGATATGGCTGGCGCGTTCGCTGACGGGTGCGTGGCGCGCGGTGAAGATTGTGGATCGGCGGCGCTTCGAGGATGAGCGGGCGTTCGAGCGGGAGTTCGAGGGGATGGCGAAATTTGAGCCGCTGTCGCGCGAGCACGAGGGGTTCGTGGACATCCTGCACGTGGGGCGCAGCGATGATGACGCATTTTTTTACTACGTGATGGAGCTGGCGGACGACGCGGTGCAGCGCCCGACTTTTGATCCCGCTGCGTATCAGCCAAAGACTTTGAAGAGCGAATTGAAGCGCGTCGCGCGGCTGCCTGCGGACGAGGTGATCACGCTTGGACTTTCGCTCACGACTGCGCTTTCGGCGCTGCACCGGCACGGGCTCGTGCATCGCGACATCAAGCCGGCGAACATTATTTTCTGCGGCGGCGTGCCGAAGGTTGCGGACATCGGGCTTGTCTCGGCGATGGGGCAGCAGTCGTTCGTAGGCACCGAGGGCTACGTGCCTGCGGAGGGGCCGGGGACTGTGCAGGCGGATCTTTTCAGCCTCGGAAAGGTGCTTTACGAAATCGCGATGGGGAAGGACCGGCTTGAATTTCCCGAGGTGAATACGCGGCTCGATGAACTGCCCGACCGCGTGTTGCTGCTGAGGTTGAATGAAGTGCTGCTGCGTGCGTGTTGCTTTGACATGACACAGCGTTACTCGACCGCCGATGAGATGCACGAAGACCTCGTGCGCGTGCGCGACGGGCGTCCGTTGCTGGGCAGGCCGGGCCGTCGTCGCTGGTGGCCGATTGCTGCGATGCTGGTTGCGGGCGTTGGTGCGTTTGCGTGGTGGAAGACGGAGACGCCGGTTGCGACGGGGAAGGGGGCTGTGGTGATCGAGACGGAGCCGCTGGGTGCGCAGGTGCGCTTTGAGGATTTGGAAGGGCGGTGGATGCAAAGTCCGGCGCGTCTCGCGGACGTGGCGGCGGGCGAGCACGTCGCTCATGTGATGAAAGTCGGCTACGCGGCTGTGGATGTGAAATTCACCATTGAGGCGAATGGTGAGGCGCATCCGCCGAAGCTGGTGCTCCAGCGGCTCGTGGGCGCGGCGTGGATCGAGTCGAAGCCGGACGGGTGTGAGTTTGAAGTGCGCGATGGTGAGACGGTGGTGAGGACGGGAAAGACGCCTGCGGATTTTTCGGATTTGCCGACGGGGACCTACGAAGTGGTCGTGCGCAACGAAGGACGCGAGAAGCGCGCGCCGCTGGTGGTGGTTCGCGGAGAGACTGCGCCGGTGAAGCTGGAGTTTGGCTCGCGCAAATTCACCATCACGAGCACGCCGCCGGGCGCGGAGATTTTTGCCGACGGCAAACGTGTGGGCACTGCGCCGTGCGAAGTCGTGTTGATCGAAGGAGCGCATCAACTCGCCGCGCGGCATCGCTCGTGGCCGGAGCAGTCGCGTGCGATTCAGGACGACAGTCCTGACGGCGTGGCGTTCGCGTTCAGTCCGGGCAGCGTGAAAATCACCAGCGCGCCGCAGGGGGCGGAGATTTTTGCGGGGGAGAAATCGCTCGGGCGCACGCCGCTGCTGCTCGAAGAAGTCGAACCCGGCGAGGTGCGTTACATTTTGAAACTCGAAGGCTACAAGCCGTCCGAAGTTTCCGCTGTGGTCGAGGCGGGCAAGCAGGTTTTTGCGGCGGCGCGTTTCGAGGCGCGGCCGGGTGCGCGGCGCGGGGAGGCGTGGGAGAATTCGCTCGGGATGAAGTTTATTCCCGTGGGCGATGTCCTCGTTGGGATCTGGCCGGTGCGCGTGCGGGATTATGCGGTGTATTCGTCGGAGACGGGGCGCCCGCGGCTGCCAGTGGATTTTGCGCATGATGAAAATCATCCGATTGTCCGCATCAATTGGGAGGACGCGACGGCGTTTTGCGAATGGCTCACGCAGCACGAATTCAAGGCGGGCAAACTCGATGATGGTCAGCTTTACCGTCTGCCGACGGATGCAGAGTGGAGCGCGGCGGCGGGGATGCCGGACGAGGGCGGGGCGACGCCGGAAAAGCGCGATGGTGTTGTGCGGGATTTTGCATGGGGAAAAACGTGGCCGCCTCCGCCGAACGCGGGAAATTTCGCCGATACGGCCTACAAGCTCGCGCCCGGCGCAGGCCGCACGGGGAGCATTGCGGGTTACAACGACGGCTTCCCGCGCACGTCGCCGGTGGGGACTTTTCCGGCGAACAAGCTCGGCATTTTCGACATGACCGGCAACGTGTGGCAGTGGATGGCGGACAGCTACAACGGCGGGACGCAGCGAAAAGACTGGGGCGTCTTGCGCGGGGGATCGTGGGCGACGAGCAAGCAGGAGGAACTGCGACTCGGCTATCGCGACGTGGTGGATCGCACGGAGCGCGATGTGATTTTTGGTTTCCGCTGCGTGCTTGTGCCGGAACGGTAGGTGTGTTTTGGACGATGGGGGGTTGCTTTTTTGAAGCCTCTTCTTGCGCACTGGCACCCGCTTCGCCTAACAACCTTGTCCTTTGCCAGCACTCCACCGCCGTTCTAGCTTTCAATACGAACAAGATCCGCCGCCATGAATTTTCAAAAAAACATCCTCATCGTCACCGCGACCATGCTTGCTGCCTGCGCGTTTGCGCCGCAAATGCACGCGCAGCTCGCCCCGCCCGTGCCGCCGGTGACGGCTGGTGATGCGAAGGACTTCAAAGATGCGAAGGAACTTTTTGATGCGCAGAAATGGAAGGAGGCCAGAACCGCGCTCCAGAATTTCGTGGATAAATACAAGATGTTCTCGCCGCATTCGCGGGACGCGAAGCTCATGCTCGCGGTCGTGTCCATCCAGTCGAAGGAATTCGAGATGGGCGTCAAGCAACTGCGTGATCTCGTCGGTGACAAAAAGGTGGAACCTGCGGCGCAGGCCATGGCGCAGCTCACCATCGCAAAGGCGCTGACGATGCTGGCCTTTGATCGTTTTCCCGTGGCTGACAACGAAACTGCCGCGCAAAAAGGGGCGCGGAAGAAAGCGCTCGAAAACGCGATGAATGAATACGACGCATTCTTCACGATGTTCCCCAAGTCCAAGGAAGGGGACAGCGCGCATTTTCTCAAGGGCCAGGTGCTCGTTGCGATGGAGAGCTACGATCTTGCAGGGCCGGAGTTTGGTTTGGTGCTTCAGAATTTCCCGAACAGCACCCTGCGCATGGACGCGCAGATGTGGATCGGAAAAGCACAGTTCATATTGGCGAACACGATGCTCATTCCAAAGAGCAAGGAGATCAAAGAGGTGCCGCCCGCCGATGTGAAAAATGCGCTGCAAATTTTCGACAAGGCTCAACAGGCACTGGAGGCCGTCTATGCGGGGGGCGATGTGGCCCTGCAAAATGAAGCGACATTTTTGATGGGCCAGATCCAGCTTACGCGCAGCCAGCATGTGTCCGAGAAGGATGAAGCCAAATTGAAGGCAAAGCAGATGGAGCTGCAGAATCTGGCGCTAGTGGCGTTTCGCTCGGTGCGTAGCGTCGAAGAGGTCGTGGGTGCGCAGGAGGATAAAGTTCACCGCCTTGAACAAGTGATCGAGCAGATCGCGCCGGGAACCCAGGACTATATCGAGAATCGGAAGCATGTTGAAATCCTGATTGGGATCGAGAAAGAGAAGGCGGACAAATACAGAACAGGGCAGGATCAGTATCTCGCGGCACGCATGTCCATCGCCCGCATTTTTCTATTTTTGGAAAAGTATGACGAGTGCCGCGTCCTCCTGCGTGCTTTGCAGATGCAGAAGGAGGCGCTTGAGAAGGACAAGGATTTGCTGGCGAACGTGGCGGCGATGCTGTGTCAGACCTATGCGTTCCAATATAAACAGATTGCTGATACGAAAAACAAAGCGTCGGCACACAAATGCGCAGATAAAGCTTTAGAGACTTACGAGGCATTCCGCACTTCCTTTAACAACAAGGATAAGGGCAATAAGAGCAACGAGGCCGGAGAAAATCTCCCTCTCATCGTAGCGAATGTCTTGTTGCAGGAAGACAAGGTGGACAAAGCGGAGGAACTCCTCAATCAGGGCATGACGGACTACAATCCGTGGGTCTGTGCGCCCGATGCGGTGCGGATTGGCGTCGGAATAAAAACCAAACAGGGCAAGTATCAGGAGGCGCTTGACCTTGTTGAAAAAGTGCTCTCCGGCAAGGTTACGCCGGAGATTGAGGAGGAGATACTTTTTCAAAAGGGCGTCATCCTTCAGCAGAAAGGCAAAGCGGAGAACAATATGACCGACACCGACAAAGCGGTGATCATTTTCGGGCAGGTGCGCGATAAGTTCCCAAAAGGGCCGAAGGCTGAGGAGGCATGGTTTGCCCTTGCTCAAATCCTGTCCGACCGCGATGCAGCCAAGGCGATAGCGGAGTTGGAGAAGTTTATTGCCAAATATGAAGAAAGCGGCGGGCTGAGCGAAAACACCGCGAAGAATCTGCCCCTGGCTCAATATCTCCTCGCAAAATGCCGCTATCAACTGGGTGAAAAAGATCCGAAAAACAAAGAAAAGGCTGTCATAGATTACCGCAAGATCCTCGAAAAATGGCCGGACAGCGAAGTGGGGCCCAATGTGCTTTTCAAGATTTTCGACATCTACAACGAGAAACCCGACTACCAGATGTGCGTGAAATTGATGGAGGAGTTCGTGGCGAAGTATCCTGCGAACGAGAACGTATATTACGCCTATAACAACATCGCGGAGCTTCACTTCACGGGCGTATTGAACACCAAGACCGAAGCCAATGGGAAAACCATACCTGCAGGCCCGGCGGGGATCAAAGACCTGGAGAATGGGACGAAGAAACTCAATGAGTTTGCGGACTACGAGCAGTCAAAAGGGGCTGAAATGAAAGTGAAGCGCGGGGATACGGCGCTGCTGAGAATTGCGGATCGGTGGCTCGATGAATTGAGAAAGATGCCGCCTTTCATGACGCTTAATCCCGAACAAAAGCTCAAATGGCAGAAGATAGTGGACAACGTGATCGCGCCCATCGAGCGCCAGTTGAAGAACTACCCCGCCGGCCCGCGTCTCGGTGAAGGGCTGGAGCGGCTCGTAAAACTGCAATCCGCGCGTGTGAAAGCACAGCAGACGGACGCCGGACAGGTGGAGGCGTATTTCAAAGACCTCGCTGCGAAATACCATTCGGATCAATTTTTGTCGGCAAAAATTCAGGCCAAGCTCGCGGAGTTTCTTGCGGAAACCGATCCCAAGCGCGGCTTCGTCGTGATCGAAAAAATCTTTAAGGACGTTCCTGAAATCGTGAAGAACAACGGGGTGATCACACCGAGCTTTTCCCCGCTGGATTACGATCGGTATCTCACCGGTCTTTTTGAAGCAAAGCGACACGACGAAGTTGTAAAAATCATCAAGCGACTGCGTGAAGAATATCCGGCTGATAATTCCACCGCGCCGGAGAACGTCGTGGCCGAGGCGAGCGCGGTCGCTCTATTTTGGGAAGGCAAGGAGTTGCAGGAGCAGGGGAAAAATACGGATGCCGGTGCGAAGTTCGACGAACTGACGAAGAAATACCCACGATCCGCAAAGAAAATGGAGGCCGATTACGGAGTGATTCTTGGCGATCTCGAAAGTGGAAAGCTGAAAGACGAAGCCAAGATTCGTGAAGACCTGCAACGGCTGGCTGACATCGTTAAAATATCGAATACGAAGACCTTTGAGCTACAGGCGAAGGCGCTCTATTTGATGGGCCGTCTTTACGAGGAGTTGAAGGACTACGACAGCGCAGTGGCGGCGTATGTGAAAATTTCAAACCGCTTTGCCTCCGTGCCCAAGGTCGCGGGCGACGGGTTGTGGAAAGGTGCTCAAATTCTTGAAAAGCAAGCGAAGGGAGAAATAAAAATCCTGACGCCCGAGGAGCGAAAAGCAGCCAACGACAAGTCTGCCGCGTTAATCAAAGCCGCCGCTGAAAAAGTGAAGGCGGAGACGGAGAAATTGAATCCTTCAAAAGCAAAGGATACCAAGGCACAGGCCGACAAGGATGCCAAACCCAGTGCTGCGAAAGACGCCAAGGCCCCTGTCGGCAAGGAGGCAAAGCCGGATGCAGCCAAGGAACCAAATGCATCTGTAGACAAGAACGCAAAACCCGATGCGCCCAAGGTCGAAAAATCTACCGACAAACCCGCCGAAAATCAGGCGCGAAGCCAGACGAAGAAAAAAAATAACTTGGAAAACCACGCTCAATGTTAAAACCACCCGCCTTTCCAATGTCCCGCCAACTTGCCATCATCGCCACAGTCTGTGCCGCATTCGTATTTGCCGGATGCGGCGAACAAACAGCGGAGCAAAAAAACGAAGAGAAGCGCACTGAGATCAAAGAGACTAAACGGCAGGAGGCGGCAAAAACCTACAAGACCCTCGCCACACAATTCCCGGAACACGACCACGCCGGGGAGGCTATGCAAAAGGCGGCGGAATTGGAAAAAAAGAAGTGATGCCCCGCGAGAGCGCCGCTGCCTGCGCCGCGCGCGCCGCCGAGATTTGCCGTGCACTTTCGCGCGCGTATCCCGATGCGCATTGCGAGTTGGACTTCACGACGCCGCTGGAGTTGCTCGTCGCCACCATCCTCAGCGCGCAATGCACGGACAAGCGTGTGAACATCGTGACGAAGGAACTTTTCCGTGTGTGTAAGACAGCCGCCGATTTTGTCGCGCTGCCCATTGAGCAACTCGAGGAACTGGTGAGGACGACGGGATTTTTCCGCGCGAAGGCGAAGAACATCAAGGCCTGCTGCGCCGCGCTCGTCGCCCGGCACGCCGGCGAAGTGCCGCGCACGATGGAGGAACTGACGCAACTTGCCGGCGTGGGCCGCAAAACGGCCAATGTCGTCCTCGGCAACGCCTACGGCATGAACGTCGGCGTGGTCGTGGATACGCACGTCTCGCGGCTCAGTCAGCGACTCGGCCTTTCCAAAGCGACGACGCCGGAAAAAATCGAGGCCGATCTGATGCGACTGATTCCGCGCGAAAAATGGGCGCTTTTCAGCCACTGGCTGATCTGGCATGGCCGTCGCCGTTGCGTAGCGCGCAAGCCGCGTTGCACGGAATGCGAGCTAGCCAAACTCTGCCCCGCTGCGAACAATGCTCTGTAAGTAAAACAGGAAATGAACCAACCACGTTACCTCCCGGTTTCGCCGCCAGTATTCGTGCTGGCGGCATTCAATGGCCGGGTTTTTTCCAAAGGGGAATGCAGATGAGGTTTCCACCACCACTCAGAATCGGCATCCCGCTGGTGCTCGTTTTATTCGGGCTGCTTGCCGGCGTGGCCTCGTATTTTTACGAGCAAAGGGAGCATCAGCGGAGTTTGGAGACTTTCACAACTGAGCGGATGGAATACCTCGGCACGAAGCTGTCGAGCATGACGGCCTTTTTGCTGGAGAAGAATTTACCTGCTGGCGCACAGCGTGAGATCGCCTTGACGGGTGCGAGCCCCGGTGTTCGCCACGCGATGGTGTTTGATGCCCGGAATGAGGTGCTGTTTTCCACACGTAACGATCAGCTTGGACTGGGGATCAAAGATTCGCTCGCAGCGAGTCACGCGGAACTCATCCAGCGCGCCCGTCAGCAATCAGGCGGGCAAATTCAAATTGCATCGGGCGGTGGCAGTCTCGTGGGAGCTTTTCCTTTTCAGAATGCCGCAGCCGGGCAAAGCAAACCGGGCGGCGTTGGAGTGGTATTGATAGTTATAGATCTCAGCCGCCAAAAAGCCGAAATGCGCGCCGCAGACATACGCCGCCTGCAACTTGGCGGGGGCGTTTTGCTCGTGCTGGCGCTCATTTTCTCGCTCGTCTTTCATCGGATGCTGACTGCAAGGGTGCTCAGAATCGTGGCGGTCTCACGTGAGCTTGCCAAGGGCCGGATGGATGCGCGTGCCGGGTTAACCGGTGGAGATGAGCTTACGCAGCTTTCGGAGGCGTTTGACACGATGGCCGCACAACTTCAGCAGCGGGACGCCGAGCTTCAATCGGGCGAACTGAAGTTTCGCCAGATGGCGGAAAACGTGGACGAAATATTCTGGCTCTATGATTTTGATCTTGGGCTCGCGCTCTACGTGAATCCGGCATTTGAGCGTGTTTTCGGACTGCCGGGGACTTCGTATTTGTCGTCCACGAGTGCATGGCGCAACGCGGTTCATCCCGAGGATAGCGAGCGTGTCCTAGCCGCTTTTGACCGGGAACGCGAAGCACCGCGTGAAACAGAATACCGCATCATCCACGCAGACGGTTCGGTGCGCTGGTTGAGAGATCGCTCTTTCCCCGTCCGCAATTCGGATGGGACGATCCATCGCGTCGCCGGAGTAGCCGAGGACATCACCGTGCGCAAACAAGCTGAGGAGGAGAAAGCGGTGTTTGACCGCAAGCTTCAGGAAACCCAGCGGCTCGAAAGCCTCGGTGTGCTTGCGGGAGGCATCGCGCATGATTTCAACAACCTCCTCACCGCCGTGCTCGGCAATGCCAGCCTCGCCCGCATGGCAATCCCGCAGGCCGATGATGCGCACAAATATCTCGCTCAAATCGAGACGGTGGCCGTTCGCGCCGCCGACCTTTGCAAGCAGATGCTCGCTTATTCGGGCAAGGGACGTTTTTCCGTCCAGCTCCTCGATGTCAGCGCCATCGTGCAGGAGACCACCCAGCTTCTCCAGATCTCCATCGCGAAAGGTGCGGTGCTCCGATTCAACCTCGCCAAAAATCTACCGCCCATCAAAGCCGACCCTACTCAGATCCGGCAGGTGGTGATGAATCTCGTCATCAACTCCAACGAGGCGCTCGGCGGAAAAAGCGGGACCATTTCGCTCAACACCGGCGTTGTCCGTGTGGATCGCGACTACCTCACAAGCACCATCCTCGCAGATGAGATCGCCGAGGGAGACTACGTTTTTCTCGAAGTCGCCGATAACGGCTGCGGGATGAGCGCCGAGACGCAGGGACGCATTTTCGAGCCTTTTTTCACGACGAAATTTGCGGGCCGCGGCCTCGGCCTCAGCGCCGTGCTCGGCATCGTGCGTGGACACGGCGGAGCGATGAAAGTTTATAGCGAAGCGGGCAAAGGCACGATGTTCAAACTGCTCTTCCCCGTCGCAGAAGGCCACGCGCAGCCGGTGCTACAGGACGCCTCGGATGCAGCGAGCTGGCGTGGTGACGGAAGTATTCTCATCGTGGATGATGAGGAGACGGTGCGTGCAGTGTGCGCCCGGATGGTGGAGTCGTTTGGCTTCAAAGCGATCCTCGCTGTGGACGGTGCGGAGGGAGTCGAGCGTTTCCGCGAGCATCGCGCTGACATTTCCGCCGTGCTGATGGATCTCACCATGCCGCACGTGGATGGCGAGGAGGCTTTCCGCCAGATTCGCGCGATGGATCCCAAGGCTCATGTTTTGCTCATGAGCGGTTTTAACGAGCAGGATGCGATCAATCGTTTCACCGGCAAGGGCCTCGCCGGATTTCTGCAAAAACCATTCAAGCCTGATCAGCTCCGCGCCAAACTCCGGCAGCTCCTGGCAGGCGTGTGAGTGAGCAAATCGCGCCCTTCAGATTTCACCACAGCCGCTGGCACGGCCCATGCACTTAGGGCGCGGCATGAAAGCCCTAGCCCAACTCACTCTTACCACCGCGTTCGCCGCGTTTGCGATGGCTGCGGACGTCACACCAACGAAGTCACCGGCAGCCGTCGAGTTTGAAACTTCCGAACTCATCGCCGGCGTCCAGCAGGGAGTCGTGCAGGCCAACATCCAAGGGAATGGCCGCGATCAAATCACCGCCAAGCTCCGCAACAACTCGCCCACTCCGCTCCACGTCCACGTGCCAGCCGGTCAGATTTTGGAAAGCGGACGCAACACCGTCATCGCACTTCACGCCGCTGACATTGAGTTGATGCCAGCGCAGAGCGCCGATCTTTCCATCGCCACCGCAGCCATCCACAGCACGAACAAACTCGGCAAGAGCGCCTATAAACTATCTTACCAAACCGCGCCTAAACTTGATGCGTTCATCGCATGGCTCGCGGAGCACCCCGAGCTTTCCACGCCCGCTGCGCAGGTCGTCGTGCTCTCGCTCACGGAAAATCTTCCGCTCAATGCGCTCGCGAAATTCGCCCCGGCAAACGGTGTGGCCAGCAAGTTCGACACGGATGCTTTCCGTGCTGAAACCGGCGACCTGCTCGCCGCGCTCACCGCGCTCCGCGATACGGGCGTAAAAATGGAAGCCATCGCTCTCACGCTGGACCCGCAACTCCGCATCGAAGCCATGATCGAGCCGCTCAGCCGCGAAGCCGCAAAGCGTTACTATGGCATCAGCGAGGAGAAGGAGTGGGATTTCTGGAAACACGAACTTCTTAACGGCGATCCGAGCACACGCCACTACGCACTTTTTGGAATCGCCCGATTCTATCCCGATGTCGCCATCGAAATGCTCCCGAAATGGGTGCGCGAAACTAAGACGCACGCCGTCTTTCGCATGAGCGCCATCCAGGCCCTCGCCGACACGCAGCGCCCCGAGGCATTGCCAATCCTCCGCACGCTCGCAGAAGAACTCGGCGGCGACACGGAACTCGGAAAATCCGCTGCACAGGCCGCGACTTTCCTTGATCAGCGCCTCACGGAACTCTCGCAGCGCACCATCGTCGCCTTCCGCGGCAGGGACGGGGCCGAGGGTCTCTAATTAGGTAGATACAGCGCGAAAAATTTACATTCCACCCGGTTCTGATGGGATTCAGCCCTCCCGTCGGGATCGGGTGATATGCTTTTGGCGGGATCGCTTTCTCAATGCCTAAGCCGTCTTTCAAACTATCAGTCTTGAAACAGATTAAAAATTCCCCATAGATGCGGTAAATGAACTCTATACTGAAAAAATCCGTTCGGTCGCTCTTTGCATGCGCCCTCCTTTGGTCGCTTCCAGCAAAGCTCATGGCCTGGACTCCGAATGCAAATGATCTCACAACGGCCATCAACAGCGCCGATTTTACCGCCTACGAAAACAATCTCCGCACGTGGTTGAGCGCGAAGGCCCCCGCATCCATTTCGCAGGAAACGATGATGCCCGTCCTACAGGATGCCACCGTCACGCTCCCGCTGGCGCAGCGGCAGTTCATTGCCAAGGTCGGCCCCGGCAATCTCGCAAATTTTGCGAAGGCGAGTCCCGCAAACAAAACTTTCCTCACGTGGCTGATGGGAAATGCGAAGGCGTTGCACGAGTATTTGCTTGCGGCTACGCCGCTCTCGATTCCCGCCCGTGAGGACAACAGCTACGGTCTCCCACTCGGCGGCCTTGAAAACTGGAAGACCATCTTCACAGCCGATCCGCAATCGAAGGAGGGCATCAATTTAAAGATCGCCATCGCCACTTCGATACGCCCGCCCGGCACCGGTTCGCGTGGTTCCGGCCAGCAAAAAGTCCCGAGCACTCCGCTGGTGCGCTACCAGTATTTCCGGGACGCCCACGCGAAAAAGGAACTGTTTCCCAGCTTCGGCAAACTCACCACGTGGGAGATGACGCACGTGGTTTGCTCCGGCGGCTCCGAGGTGGATCTGTCGTGGGGACGCGACATGGTGCGCACGATGGCGTCCGATTTGCTCGATGGAGAACGCGTCGTTGAAACCACCTCGATGGTGTGGCGCCGCAACTCACCCGTCTCGCACGTGGATTACAAGACACTGCTGGACGGCGGCGGAAAATGCGGCCCGCGCTCTTCGTGGTCCGTTTTCATCTGCCAGTCATGGGGAATTCCTGCCATTGGCGTCGGGCAGCCTGCGCACGCGTGCGTCGCCTACAAATCACTCAATGGATGGCAGGTCGCCTACGGTCGCGGCTGGGATGCCTCCAAGCTCGAAGGCATGGGCGGGCGCGAGTTCCTCGCATCGGTGGCATCGCGAGACAACGCGGCATTTCCAAACGTGGAGCGCTTGCGCTGGTTTTCCACAACACTTGCATCGAAGGAGCAGACTGCATCTGTCGCGGCCGTCGCAAAGTCCCTCGAAAAGAGCGTGAACATTACCGACAAGGAATTGAAGGCTTCGCAAAAATCCGAGGAGATGGACGCAGATTCGGGCGGCCCAGTGACCAAGTCCACGGCCAAACCTGCGGAAAAACCCGAGCCTCCCGTTGTAGTGCCTGCCGGGGTCATTCACGTTTTGGGTTCCAGTTTTGCCGAGACTGGTGGCATTACCGTCTGGGGTGGTGAGCCTCGCGTGTCGGTGGTGAATTCCTACGGTGGCGGCAAACAAGTTTACTTTCCGCAGGGCATGGCGTCGTGCTGGGTCGGCTACAAAGTCAACATTCCCGAAACAGGTTATTACGACCTCACGGCCAAGGTGGCCACGATCAACAGCGGCATGGGCCTCTACGTCCGCTCCTTCGGCGCAATGGCAACCGTGAAATCCGCGACGGCGACCAACGTCTGGAGAAACGACACCAAGGGCCTTGGCCCACAGATGGCCGTGGACAACAACTTTGGCACGCGCTGGGCCGTGAATGGCGGGGTGGACAAGGCATCCATTGACATGGATCTCGGCGGGCCGACGCCCATCAGCACCATCATGATGGACGAGCGTGCCTACGAAAAAGTTTCCAAGTTCCGCCTCGAATACAAACTCGGCACAGGCGACTGGAAACAGATTTTAGAAGGCACCAGCATCGGCAACAGCTATGCCAAGGACTTCCCGCTGGTGACCGCCGACCATGTCCGCCTCAGCACGCTGGATTGCAGCGGCAACATCGGTGGCCCGACCTTCTGGGAAATCAGCGTCGGCACCGTTCAGGACGGTCACGGCTGGATCGCCCTCCCGTGGACGGCGGCCACATGGCAATACACCAAGCCGCTGGAAATCCGTCTGGTGAAAGGTGAGCGCATGATTTGGATCAACGCCCCCTACCAGCGCGGCGTGGCGATGAAATGCTTCGAACTGAAATACAAAGGAACCGCCCCGACTCCCGTCGCGCCGCCATCCCAGGCACGCGCGGGTCTTTGATCGTTTGAAATGGGAATCCCCGTTTCCCGTAAATATGCGGGTGTGAAAATGAGTGGAATTCCCATTTGCCTTCCGCGAAGCCGCCGCCCATATTCCGCGCCCTTTTTATGAATTGGATCGGCATCATCATCAACCTGCTCAAAGTCCTCACCGTTCTTGTGAGCATACTCATCGTCTTCGTCGTGCTGCTTCAGCGTCCGAAGAACGAGGGCCTTGGTGCGGCATTCGGCGGCGAAACCGCGAGCAACATTTTCGGTGCGCAGACGACCAATGTCCTCGCCACACTCACTCGCTGGCTCGGTGGAATCTTCCTCGGGCTCTGCCTGCTAATCGCCTTCCTCAGCACCCGCGACAAGGACGTGAAGGGAATCGTAGCCACTGCAATCGAAAAATCGAAGGCCGTGAAAGCCGAGAAGGAGAAACAGGAGCAGGCCAAAAAAGACGCCGAGAAAGCCGCCCAGGACGCTGCAGCCAAAGCGATACAGGCAGGCGAGGCGGGCAAACAGAATCCCGAAAAGATACCGCCGACTCCCGCCGTTCAGCCAAAGCCCGCACCCGGCGCTGCTCCTCTCCCGCCTGCAACTCCCGAAGCTGCCAAGCCGACACCGGCCGCGGAACCTGCCAAGCCCGCTGCGCCAGAGGCAGCCAAGCCCGCCACTGCCGAGCCTCCTGCTCCACAGCCCGCAAAACCTGCGACTCCTGAGCCAGCGAAACCCGCCGAGGGCGCGCCAAAGCCGCAGCAGTAACGGCAGTCTTAGAAAGCGCCTACAACTTCGCGAGCAACCGCTCCAGGTTGATGTGCTTTTCCGTGAGCGCTTGGATGCGTTCGATTTTCTCCGTGTCGCCGGGAAGTGTTTTGATCGTCATCGAATGGATGCGGCTCGCGATGGTGTAGGTGTCGAGCGGCGACGCGATGGCCGGGAGATCGCTGTCGTGCAAAACCTTCATCACAGTCTCGTTTGGGCGCAGGTCGCTGCTGAGCACCAGCCCGCAAAGCCCGCGTGCGTGCTGGCCCACGAGCGACACTGCGGCCAGCACCACATCCTCACGGTCGCCGGGCGTGATCACGAGCGTGCCGGGCGTGAAATGCGAAAGCATATGCCCCGTTTCCATGTCGCCGATGAGCACGCGTCGCGCGAGACGTCGCGAACTGGTGCGCGCATTGATAAACTCGCCCTTCACCGCCTTGCACACCTGCCCGAGCGTCGGGTGTGAAAGCATCACATCACTCGGAATCGCCCCGAGCAGCTCGATGCCGAGCCGCTTGAAACCACGCCCCGCGAACTCCACCACGTAATCATATTTCTCCGGCAGCACCTTGTTCAGCACCACGCCGAGCACCTCCACACCCTCCTTTTCAAACAGCGCGTGACTCAGCGCCACCTCGTCAATCGGCCTGCCGATGCCGCCCTCGGTGATGATGATCGCCTTCGAGCCGAGCAGCTTTGCCACCCGCGCATTCGAGAGGTCAAAGACCGAGCCCACGCCCGCGTGCCCCGTGCCTTCGATGATGACGAAATCCTTCTCCCACGCCGCGCGGTCGAACGAATTCTGAATCCGGCGCACCAGCAGATCCGTGTTCGCCTGTTGGATGAACTTGCGCGTAAAGTCCGGCTCCACCGCGACCGGGCTGATCGCATCCAGCGGCGCAAAAATCCCGTAAGTCTGGTCAATGAGCACCGTATCCTCGTCAATCTTGTGCCCCTCGATTTCCACGAAATGCTGCCCCACCGGCTTGATGAACCCGATGCGCCCATGCGTCTTCCGCAACGCATTGAAAAGCCCCAGCGCCACCGTCGTCTTGCCGTCGTTCTGCTGCGTCGCAGCGATGAAAATGCGTGGCGTGACCGAGTTCATGGCAAAGTTTGAACTTCTTCTTAATTCTCCGGATACAGCGTGCGATATTGAATGGCCTGCAATCCAACAGTAGCGGCGACGCCGAGGATTTCATCATCAGTAGCGCCGCGCGAAAGGTCGGCGCAGGGTTTGGAGATGCCGAGGAGGAGCTGGCCGTAGGCTTCGGCGCCGGCGAGGTATTTGACGAGTTTGCTGGCGATGTTGGCGCTGTTGAGGTCGGGGAAGATGAGGACGTTGGCTTTTCCGGCGACGAGGGAGTCGCCGGCTTTGATGCTGGCGAGGTCGGGGACGATGGCGGTGTCGGCCTGCATTTCGCCGTCTATTTCCATCTCGAGTCCGGCTTCGGCGGCGCGCTGTTTGGCGAGGGCGGTGGCTGCGGAGACTTTTTGGACGGCCGCACGGGTGGATCCGCTTTTGTTGGAGTAGCTGAGGAAGGCGATGCGCGGTTTGTTGCCGGTGAGCTGGCGGCTGACTTTTCCGGTCTCGATGGCGATGCCGGCGAGCTGGTCCACGGTTGGTTCAGGGATGACGGCGCAGTCGGCGAAGAAGATGACGCCGCGTTCGCCGTAGCGTTTGTTGCTGAGGTCGAGCATCTGGCAACTGGAGATGGTGGAGATGCCGGGGAGCGGCTTGATGAGGGTGATGAGGGGGCGCAATGTGTTGGCGGGGGTGAGGCCGGCGCCGACGACGAGGCCGTCCACGAGGTTGTATTGGAGCATCATGGCGGCGAAATAATTCGGCATGAGCAAAGTTTCGCGCACTTGGTCGTGGCCGAGGCTGCGGTAGCGGGCAAGTTTTTCGAGACGGGGGATGAAGGTTTCCATTTCGGAGGATGTGGCGGGGTCCACAATGCCGATGTGGGCGAGTCGGATGCGTTCGGCGGCGGCGACTTTTTCGACTTCGGCGCGATTGCCGATGAGGATGGGCGTGCCGAGGCCCATGCGGGCGAAACGTCCGGCGGCGCGGAGGACGGCGGGTTCGGTTCCCTCGGGAAAGACGATCCGCTTGGGGTGCCGCTTGAGTTTTTCGTAAACAGTCTCGATGAATCGCATGGCGCGGACTTTCACGATGCACGCGGCAGGTGACGAGTGAAAAGTCTGAGCCGTAACAATGCAGATGAAACTACAGAGGACACAGAGGAGAAGTGGATGATATGCAAAGACGCCGACCGCAAACCAAATGGTGTGGGCCGATCCTGTAACATTTTTTCTGCGTCTCCGTGCTCTCTGTGCCCTCTGTAGTTAAAAACAACTGCATCGTTCCGGCTGAGAGCTTCGCGGCTAAACTTCGCGCTGGTCACGGGTCTTTCCCTCGCAATTCTACCGCATTCATGAATCGTCTTTCGCTTTCCGTCTTCGCGCTCACTCTCGCCGCCGTGCCCTGCACGCTGCGGGCGCTGCATCCGTCGAACGCTGGGCCGCAGAACGTGGAGATCAAATTCAAGCTGCCGCCGCCCGCGCCGCTTTCGCCCGCCGATGAGCTGGCGACGATGAAGGTGCCGCAGGGTTTTCACGTGGAGCTGGTGGCGGCGGAGCCGTTGATCGAGTGCCCGGTGGCGATGTGCTGGGATGAAAAGGGGCGTCTTTTCGTGGTGGAAATGCGCGGCTACATGCACGACGTGGACGGCAAGGGCGAAGACCAGCCGAATTGCCGGGTGAGCATTTTGGAGGACACGGATGGCGATGGAAAAATGGACAAGAGCACTACTTTTGCGGACGGCCTCGTGATGGCGCGCGCGGTGATGTGTGTGAATGGCGGCGCGCTGGTGGCCGAGCCTCCTGCGTTGTGGTTTCTGAAAGACACGGACGGCGACGGGAAGGCGGATGTGAAGGAGCTGGTGGATGGATCGTTCGGTTCGCGGCAGGGGCAGGTGGAGCACATGGCGAATTCGCCGACGTGGTTTCTCGACAACTGGATTTACTGCGCCAATCACGGCTCGCGCTATCGTTTCAAAGACGGGAAATGGATCACGGATGCGGTGTTGTCGCGCGGTCAGTGGGGGCTTTCGCAGGACGACTACGGGCGTCCGTTTTACAATTACAGTGGCGACTTTCTCAGCGCGAATTTCGTCCCGGAGCCGCTCTATAAACGGAATCCGAATTTCCCCGGCGGAAGCGGTGTGGGAGTTTCCGTGCTGCAAGATCAGTCCTGCTGGCCGTCGCACCCGACGCCCGGCGTGAATCGCGGCTACGACCCGACTCAACTGCGGAAAGACGGCACGCTGGCGTATTCCACTTCGACGTGTGGCGCGGGCGTCTATCGCGGCGCGCTTTTTCCGCCGGAATTTCTGGGGAATGTTTTCGTCCCCGAGACGGCGGGCAATCTCGTGAAGCGCGTGCGCATCGTCGAGAAAGACGGCGCGCTCACCGCTGAGAATGTTTACGACAAAACCGAGTTCCTCACTTCGACCGACGAGCGTTTTCGCCCCGTGAACGCCTACACCGGCCCCGACGGCGCTCTCTACATCGTGGATATGTATCGCGGGCTCATCCAGCACAAGGCCTTCCTCACGCACTACCTCATCGCAAACATCAAGGATCGCAATCTCGAGCAGCCGCTCAACCAAGGGCGCATCTGGCGCATCGTCCCCGACGGCGCAAAGCCCGCGCCGGTGAATCTGCCCACGGAGCCAGCCAAGCTCGTCACTTTCCTCAACCACGCCAACGGCTGGGTGCGCGACACCGCGCAGCGCCTGCTCGTGGAGAAAAAGGACACCGCCATCGTGCCCGACCTCGCCGCGCTGGTGAAAGCCGGCAGCCCGCTCGCGAAAATCCACGCGCTGTGGACGCTCGACGGCATGTCGGCGCTCACGCCGGATGTCACCGGCATCGCGTTGAAAGACGCTGATGCGAAAGTGCGCGCCACAGCGGTCCGCCTCGCCGACCGTTCGCTCGCGGGGGAATTGCTCAGGCTCGCGAGCGACACGAGCGTGGATGTGCAAATCGCCCTCGGCTTCACCGCGAGTTCATTCCCCGAAGCGCAGGAGGCTGTGCTCGTTCTCGCCCGCGCGGCGGGAAAAAATATCCTCGTCCGCGATGCGATCCTCAGCGGGTTGCGCGGGCGCGAACTCGAAATCCTCGAAGCGCTCGTCACGACCGGCGACAAGGCCGTGCCTTCGGAAATCCTCAGCGCACTCGCCAGCGCAGTGCTCAACGAACGCCGCGCGGCGCGTGTGAAAAAGCTGCTCACAATGATCGCGGCGCAGCCCGCCGGTTCGCCCGCTCAGGTCGCGATGCTCCAGGGCGCGAGCGGAAAAAACGCCCCGAAAGGATCGCCGAAGGTGAAGCTGCTATATCTCGATGCCGAAGCGCCCGAACTTTCCAAACTCGCCGCCGCCGCCGATGGAAAAACGAAACCTTTTGTCGCCGCGCTTGATGCACGCATCGCATGGCCCGGCAAACACGGAGTGCCGCCGCCGCCGGTCGTGGTTCCGCTCACCGCCGCCGAGCAGCAGCTCTTCGACACCGGCAAGCAGGTGTATTCCACACTCTGCACCGCGTGCCATCAGGCGAACGGGCAGGGGATGGACAGCCTCGCGCCCGCGCTCGCGGACAGCGAGTGGGTGCTCGGCAAGCCCGACGTGCTTCCGCGCATCGTGCTCCACGGACTTGCCGGCCCGATCAAAGTGAACGGAAGAACGTGGGCATTTGAGATGCCGCCGCTCGGCGCAGCACTGAGCGATGAGCAAATCGCCGGAGTCGTCACCTACATCCGCCGCGAGTGGGAGCACACTGCCTCGCCTGTCTCCGTCGAGACCGTAAAAGCCATCCGTGCCGAACACAAAGACCGCACAAAATCGTGGACAGCGGAGGAACTCGCCCTGTATGGAGCGCCCCCTGCAAAAAAGTAGCGTCGTAGATTTACGCACTTCCGCTTGCCGCACCGCACTTCCCTGCTAAACCCGCGCGCGCATGATTCATAATCTCATCCTGTTTCTTGAACCATATATGGTGACTTGGTTTCACTGGGTTCACGACTGGGGCTATCTCGGCATCGTCATTTTGATGGCCATGGAATCCTCCATTTTCCCCGTGCCGAGCGAACTCGTCATCCCGCCAGCAGCCATCCTCGCGTCGCAGGGCGGAAACATGTCCATCACCGGCGTCATCATCGCCGGGACTGTCGGCTCGTGGATTGGATCCGCCATCACCTACTGGGTGTTGCTCGCCATCGGGCGGCCAATCGTCATGCGCTATGGCCGGTATTTTTTGATGCCTCCGGCGAAAGTGGAGAGCGCCGAACGATTCATGCACCGCTACGAAGCGGGCGGGGTTTTCTTCGCGCGTCTGCTGCCGGTGCTTCGCCACCTCATCTCGATTCCCGCCGGGATCATCCGCATGGATTTTTTGAAGTTCAGCAATCTCACCATCGCCGGCGCGTTGATCTGGTGCTGGGTGCTCGCCGCACTCGGCGGCAAGGTGGGAAAAACGCTTTCTCCGCAGGACATGGAGGCGCTCAAGACAGGCAAGGACGTGAAAATTCACGCGCTCATTGATGCAGTAAAAGGCGAGGCAAAATGGATACTCGTGGCAATCGGCATCGTGTGCGTTCTCTACTTTGTCGCTATGCGTCTCAGTTCCGCGAAAAAGGCGTAGCAGCGAAGGCACCTACTAAAGTTCCAGCGTCACGCCCGGTGTGGGGATGATGACTTGAGTCTCCGGCAAGTCGGCCTGCAAAGTCTGCGCAAGCCAGCCGATGGCGTTCGAATCCCCGTGGACGAGGATCAGTTTTTTTGGCCGTGCGCGGTTCACGTAGGCGCGGATGCCTTCGCGGTTGCTGTGCGCGCTGAAGTTGAACGTCTCGATGTGGCATTTCAGCGGCTCGGGCGTGTGATCCTCGCCGAGTGAAACCATGTCGCCTGGATTGGCGGCGCGAATTTTTCCCGCGGGGCTTTCTGGGTCTGCGTAGCCGATGAAGAAAATGCTGTTTTCAGGTCTGCAAAGGAACTGTCGCGCGACGAAATTGCTGAGGGTTTTCTCGGTCATCATGCCGCTGCTCAGCGCGAAGATGCGGCCGGGCTTGAGGCGGATGTCCGCCGCGTTGCGACCGCCGACGATGTAAGGATCCACGTCGTCGAGCAGATCGAGTTTTGGAAAGTGACGCGGGACGCGCTGGGCGAGCTTGTCGTAAATTTCCGTGAGCTTCGCGCTCAGGCCACCGATGTAGATGGGGCAGTCCTGACGAATGACACCATCGCGGCGGAAACCGTAAAACATCCCGAGCGCCTCCTGCGTTTTTCCCAGCGCAAACAGCGGAATCAACAGGCAGCCGCGCAACAGCGCCGATTGAATCGCCCGTGCAAAACGCTCCTGCTCGCCCTTTCGCGTAAAGCCCGGCGGAGTCATGCGCTCGCCGTTTGTGCTTTCCATGATCATCACGTCGCACGGTTCGTCTGCGAAATCTGGAAACGCGGCTGCACTGGAGATGGTCTGGTCGTCAAACTGAACATCGCCCGCGTAAAAAACGCTGCGCCCTTCCGCGCGCAAAAGCGTGCCCGCGCTGCCGAGGATGTGCCCCGCGTCAAAAAACTCCACGGACAACGAAGGGTCGCTGTCATTGGTGCGTTCGCCGCTGATGTCGAACCGCTGCCCGAGCGGGCGGCCCAGCCAGCGCCGGACTCCGTTGTCAATTTCACGATGCGTGAAGAGCACCGGCTCCTGCGATTCAGTCGCCGCCTTCTCGGCAAGCATGACGTTGACCGAATTGTGCAGCATCACCTCGCTGAGCATTCGCGTAGGTTCGGTCATCAACACCGGCGCACGCGGTTGCTTGCGCATCGCCACGGGAATGGAGCCGAGGTGATCCTGATGCGAGTGCGAGAGGATGATCGAATCCACCGAGTCATCCGGGATCAGGTCGAGGCGCGGCAGTCCTTCCACGCCGGATTTTTTCGGGTGAAAACCCGCATCCAGCAGGACGCGCTTGCCGCCGTGTTCGAGGAGATAGCAGTTGGAGCCGATTTCGACGGCACCGGTGAGGTTGGTAAAGCGGATGGCACCCATGTGGGAGCAGGGTGCTCGGGCGTGCGAGTGGGGTCAAATAGGAACGCGATTCAAAACATCGGCAGAAAGCAAAAGGCTGTCCTTTGGGCGATACTCGCCCAGGTTGTTTCCCTTTTCATTCCCTATGCCATAATAGTGGCGGTGATCGTCGCGCTCATTTGTATCTATGATCTCGCTGCGGCGCTCAAATCACGCAATGCCTCTCTTTATCCCGAACGCCGCGATTGAATAGAGGCGTTTTGCGCGGCGAGGACGGTGGTATGGGAGTTTGTGAAGACATTCCACACTCCGCCTGCCGCACAAAACGTTGACATAGATTTTGCT
>CAIYUV010000083.1 GCA_903929475.1 uncultured Spartobacteria bacterium | reverse complement strand
CGCTCTCTCGCCGACCTGCGCTCCAAGCTCATGCGCTACATCCGCCAATACAATAAAACGGCAACCCCAATCAAATGGACTTACTCCAATCCCAAACAAAGAATCAAACCGTAGCTGATTCATGTGTTACGTTGCACTAGAACAGGAGCGGGAGACCGATCTTGAATAAAACGAATGATGAATTGAGTAATTGCTTCTTCGAGTGCTTCCATAGGGTTCTGGGTTAGGTGTAACGAAAATGAAAATCCCGCCGAAAACGTTTTTCGGCGGGATAATCGACCAATAAAAATCGCAACTTCCCGTCGGAAGCTACATGCGAAACTTGGATTTGTTGCCGCCCATCACGCAAAAGGTGAACTGGCAAGCATAACGGCGTCCGGAAAGGCCGAGCCGTCCACAGACGACCTCCGACACACGGTCTAACCGCATGCTTTCGAGTTGGGAAGTCTTTGACCACCCTGTCGTCATCAAGGGAAATCATACTAGGGGCACCATGCGATGCAACCAAATTTTTCAGAGTGCGTAATTTGAGAATTTGGGATGACGATGCTTCCATTTTGACCAGATCGCAACGCTTGGGAAAGCTGCTTTTTGAAGCACCAGACTACAGTCGCCCCTCAAGCCTCCACGAGATCCTTCTCCACGCGCAGGTTCTCGATGATGAACTCCTGCCGTTCCTGCGTGTTTTTTCCCATGAAGAACGAGAGGAGCTCGTCGGAGCTGTAAAGGTGGTGGAGGTTGATCGGATCGAGGCGGATGTTCTCGCCGATGAAGTCCTTGAACTCGCCGGCGGAGATTTCGCCGAGGCCTTTGAAGCGCGTGATCTCGTGGCTGGCTCCGAGCGCGGCGACGGCGGCCTGTTTTTCCTGCTCGCTGTAGCAATATTTCGTGACCTTTTTGTTGCGGACGCGGAAGAGCGGCGTCTGCAGGATGAAGAGGTGGTTGTTGCGGATGGCGTCGGGGAAGAACTGCAGGAAGAACGAGAGCAGCAGCAGGCGGATGTGCATGCCGTCCACGTCGGCGTCGGTGGCGATGACGATCTTGTTGTAGCGCAGGCCGTCGAGGCCGTCCTCGATGTTGAGCGCGGCCTGGAGAAGGTGGAACTCCTCATTCTCGTAGATGACCTTTTTCGTGAGGCCGTAGGTGTTCAACGGTTTGCCTTTCAGCGCGAACACGGCCTGCGTCTGCACGTCGCGCGTGGCGGTGAGTGAGCCAGCAGCGGAGTCGCCCTCGACGATGAAGAGCGTGCTCTCCTCGGCGCGCGGGTTTTTGTCGCCGAGATGCAGGCGGCAATCGCGCAGCTTCTTGTTGTGAAGCGAGGCTTTCTTCGCGCGCTCCTTGGCGATGTTGCGGATGCCGGCGAGTTCCTTCCGCTCATGCTCGTTCTCCTCGATCTTCTTGCGGATGATTTCGGCGGTCTCGCGGTTTTTGTGCAGGTAGGTGTCGAGCGCCTGCTGGACGAACTTGCCGACGAATTCCTTGATGGTCGGCCCCTTTGGCCCGACCTCGGTGGAGCCGAGCTTGGTCTTCGTCTGCGACTCGAAGACGGGTTCCTGCACGCGCACGACGATCGCGGCGTCGATGGACTGGCGCACGTCCGCGGCGTCGAATTCCTTTTTGAAATGATTGCGCAAGGTCGCGACGAACGCCTCGCGGAATGCCGCGAGATGCGTGCCGCCCATCGTGGTGTGCTGGCCGTTGACGAAGGACCAGTATTCCTCGCCGTAGTGGTTGCCGTGCGTGACGGCGATTTCGATGTCTTCACCCTCGAGATGGATGATGGGATAAAGCGGCTCGCCGCTGAGTTCCTTCGCGAGCAGATCTTTCAGGCCGTTCGCCGATTTGAAGGGCTTGCCATTCAGCGTGAGCGTGAGGCCGCGGTTGAGGAACGCGTATTTCCACAGCATGTCCTCGATGAACTCCGTGCGGAATTTGAAGTCCTTGCCGAAGAGCGCCTCGTCCGGCGTGAACTCGACGAGCGTGCCATTGCGCTCGGTCGTCTTCGTGACGCGCGACTGGGTCTTGAGTTTCCCTTTTTCAAAATCGACGACTTTCGTCTCGCCCTCGCGGATCGCCTGCGCGCGGTAGTTGAGCGAGAGCGCATTCACCGCCTTCTGCCCGACGCCATTGAGTCCCACCGCCTTTTGGAAAGTCTCGCTGTCGTATTTCGCGCCCGTGTTGATGATCGAGACGCAGTCCACGAGTTTGCCGAGCGGAATGCCGCGTCCGTAATCGCGCACCTTCACGCTGCGATCCGTGATCTCGACCTCGATCTTCTTGCCCTGCCCCATCATGAACTCATCAATCGAGTTATCGATCGTCTCCTTGATCAGCACGTAGATGCCGTCCTCAGCGTGGTTCCCGTTGCCGAGCCGACCAATATACATGCCGGGCCGGAGGCGGATGTGCTCCAGCGAGCTGAGTGTCTTGATGCTGGCTTCAGTATAGTTGGCTGCCATGGATTGGTGCGCGGGAAGAGACGGAAACCGAGGCGCGCTGACAAGCAATTCTCAATATGCATGCACGTTCTGTGAAAAAAATCACTGTCGCCCTGTGTATTCTATACGATGTGGCAATGACGACTTTTGATGCAGAATTCGGTAAGTTTTCGAAGCTTCCCGTCAGACACCTTCACGTGCTACGGGCTTGCCAGCGGAATGGCGAACGGGTTTCTAGCACAGACACATTTCGTATTTTCAACCAGCCGTGAGCCTCGACGATATTCGCACTAAAATTGACACCGTGGATGAGCAAATCATCCGCCTGCTGAATGAGCGTGCCGATCTCGTGCATGCGGTGGGTGTGATCAAGAAAGCCGACGGCCAGCCTATTTACGCGCCTGAGCGGGAGGAGAAGGTGCTGCGTGCGCTCGCGGCGAAGGCTGTGGAGATGAAGAGCCGCCTGCCCGAACAGAGCATCCGCGCGATTTACCGCGAGATCATGAGCGCGGCGCTCGCGTTGGAAAAAGACATCACCATTGCCTACTTTGGTCCGCACGCGACGAATACGCATCAAGCTGCGCGCAGTCGTTTCGGCACGAGCGTGAGCTATGTTCCGCAAGTCACCATCGCCGATGTTTTCGACGCCGTTGCACGTGGACGTGCGGACTATGGTGTGGTGCCCATCGAAAACAGCACCGAGGGTGCGGTAAATCACACGCTTGATGTTTTCATGGAAAGCGACCTGCGCATCTGCGCGCAGATTTTGATGCGCATCGAAAACCACCTCGCATCGAAGTGCCCGCATGGGGAAATTCGCCGCCTCTACTCGCATCCGCAGGTCTTCGGTCAGTGCCGCCAGTGGCTCCAGCGCACGTTGCCAAATGTCGAGTTGATCGAAGTCGGCAGCACGCCGCGCGCAGCCGAACTCGCTGCAAGTGAGCCAAACAGTGGCTGTCTCGTCGCACGAATGGCTGCCGAGGAATTCGGCCTGCCAATCATCGAGCAGAGCGTGCAGGACAATCCGAACAACACGACGCGCTTTCTCGTCCTCGGACTAAAAGCCTCGCCGCCCACAGGCGATGATCGCACTTCGCTCATGTTCTGCGTTCGCGACGAGCCCGGCGCGCTTTTCAAAGCGCTCGAACCTTTCAACCGGCTCCGCATCAGCATGAGTAAAATCGAAAGCCGCCCGAGCAAGCGCAAGGCGTGGGAGTATTTCTTCTTTGTGGATGTGGATGGCCACGCGGAACAATCTCCGCTCAAAGAAGCGGTCGCTGAACTGAGCAACCACTGCACGCTGGTCAAAATCCTCGGCACGTATCCGAAGACGACGTAGCTCTCACTACGCCAGATCGAACAGCAGTGCCTCCGCATCCGCCGTCGCTGCGATGGAAAGTTTCCCCGCGCTTTCGCAACTCCCGGCGTCGCCGGCTTCCAGCGTCACACCGTTGAACGAAAGCGATCCACGCATCACTTGCAGCCAGACAGCCCGGCTCTCGTGTAATTCGTGGGACACACTTTCACCCGCACGCAGACGCACGCGAAATACATCCGCATCAGCCGCGATTGTCGCCGACGCATCGCGTCCTTCGTGCGAAATGATCAGCACTTTCGCCGCCATCTGCTGCTCCGTGGTGGGACGCCATTCCGTGTAGCGTGGTGGAAGTCCGCGTCGTTCGGGAACGATCCAGATTTGCAAAAAGTGCGCGGTCTCGGTGCGCGAGGGATTGAACTCGCTGTGCATCACGCCCGTGCCGGCGCTCATCAACTGCACCTCACCCGCTTGCAGTGTGCGCGAGTTTCCCATACTGTCCTTGTGCGCGAGCGACCCCTCCAGCACGTAGCTGAAAATCTCCATGTCGCGGTGCGGATGCGTCGGGAAGCCCATGCCCGACGCCACGCGGTCCTCATTGATCACTCGCAATGAACGAAAGCCCATGTGCGCCGGATCGTAGTAGTCCGCGAAGGAAAACGTATGGTGTGAATCGAGCCAGCCATGTTGTGCGTGGCCGCGTTCGTGGCTGCGGCGGATGGTAATCATGTGTGCACTTTACTGGCAGGAAACGGAAGACGGAGACAAAATTCGGGAGATCATATGCTCAATCCCGAGCACGAACACCTTGCAAGCGGGCCGCGCGTGCGTTGTCCTTCGCTCCCATGAGCGCATCACTTTTTGATCTCACTGGTGAAACTGCCGTCGTCATCGGTGCCACCGGCACTCTCGGTGGTGCGTTGGCGGATGGCCTCGCTGCGGCGGGTGCGAAGGTCGCGGTTCTTGGGCGCAATGCACAGCGCGGGCAGATGCGGGTGAACTCGATTCGCGAGATCGGCGGCACGGCGGAATTTTTCGCCACCGATGCGATGGATAAATCGAGCCTGCACGACGCGCACGAAGCCGTGGCCGAAGTGCTAGGTGCGCCGACTATTTTGATCAACGCAGCGGGCGGCAATGATGCGAAGGTGACGGTGACTGACGGGAATCCCTTCGAGTCCATAGCGCTCGACGACTGGCGCGCGAACTTCGATCTCAATCTCGTCGGCGGAGTGCTGCTGCCATGTCAGGAATTCGGCCCCGCCATGTGCGAACGCGGGCGCGGCAGCATCATCAACATCGCCAGCGTCAGCGCGCGCATTCCGCTCTCCCGCGTCGTCGCCTACAGCGCGAGCAAGGCTGCGGTGATTTCCCTCACGATGTTCCTCGCTCGCGAATGGGCGAATCGCGGCGTGCGTGTGAACTCGATCACACCCGGCTTTTTTCCCGCCGAGCAAAACCGCAAATTGCTTTTCAATGACGACGGATCGCCGACACCGCGCACGCAGGCAATCATGGGCCACACGCCGATGAAACGCTTTGGCGAAAGCAAGGAACTCATCGGTGCCTGCATCTATCTGGCAGCGCACAAGGCGAGCAGCTTCGTCACCGGCAGTGATCTCGTCGTGGACGGCGGCTACCTTGCGCAAACGATCTAAGTCAACGAAGGTGTCTTCACGGCCATGAATACCATGCAGCCACTCTCACTCATCGCAGCGCCGGGTCAGCATCTCGATGCGGAGCAAGTGCGCATCTTCATCGCACGCGCGCTGCCTGCGGCGGATTTTGTCGGGAAGAAAGTGCTGCTCATCGTGCCGGACGGAACGCGTTCGTGCCCGCTCGGGATGCTTTTCAAAGCAGTGTTTGAGGAGTTGGGCGGCGCGACGATGGCGCTCGATGTGATGATCGCGCTCGGCACCCACGTGGCGATGAGCGAGCAGGCGATTTGCGAGCGGCTGGAGATCACGCTGGAAGAGCGCCGTGACAAATACGAAGGCGTGCGTTTTTTCAACCACGAGTGGGACAATCCGGCGGCGCTGCGCAACATCGGCGTCATCACGCGCGAGGAGAGCGCGGAATTGAGCGGCGGTCTGCTATCGGAAGAGGTGCCGGTGGAAATCAACGCGCGTATTTTTGACTACGATCATCTCGTGATTTGCGGGCCGGTGTTTCCGCACGAGGTGGTTGGTTTTAGCGGTGGAAACAAATATCTTTTTCCCGGCGTGAGCGGGCCGACGGTGCTGAATTTCTTCCACTGGCTCGGCGCGCTGGTGACGAACCCGGCCATCATCGGTAACAAATGGACGCCCGTGCGCAAAATCGTGGATCGCGCCGCGTCGCTCGTCAAAGTGCCGAAGACCTGCCTTTGCATGGTCGTGGAAAAAGGCGGGCTTGCCGGATTGTTTGCAGGCGATCCTGTGAGTGCGTGGGATGCGGCGAGCGACCTCTCACGCGAACTGCACGTCACCTACAAGGAGCGTCCTTTTCACACCGTCCTCTCGTGCGCGCCGCCGATGTATGACGAACTGTGGGTCGGCGGGAAGTGCATGTATAAACTCGAGCCAGTCGTCGCCGATGGCGGCGAACTGATCATCTACGCGCCGCACATCCACGAGATCAGCGTGACGCACGGAAAGCACATCCGCGAGATCGGCTACCACTGCCGCGATTATTTCACTGCGCAGCCGGAGTGTTTCGCGCACATCCCGCGCGGAGTCATCGCGCACAGCACGCACGTGAGAGGCATCGGGACTTTTGAAAACGGAGTGGAGCACTGCCGCGTCCGAGTGACATTGGCCACCGGCATCCCGCGCGATGTTTGTGAGTCCATCAACCTCGGCTATCGCGACTGGCGCGAAATCCGCATCGAGGACTACGCCAACCGTGAAGACGAAGGCGTGCTCTACGTCCCGAAAGCCGGCGAGATGCTCTACCACCTGCACGAGCGGCCAGCATGGGCGCGCGAGGTGTGAGAGTTCGGTAGACGCTACATCAATAAATCAGCGGAGCGGCCTTTGGTGTTACGAGATTTCTCCTTTATGTTTTCTTTATGCTTCAGCCGCGCCTCTTGATTACCCAGCGCGGCGCGGCCGTGGCAGTGTGCGGCAATGAAACCGCACGACTTTTTACAACTCGGCATCTTCCTCGGCGCGCTCTTGGCGCTCACTTCGCTGCTCGGCAGCTTCATGGCCCGCGTCTTCACCGGCGAGCGGCATTTGCTCACCAAGCCGCTCGGCTGGCTGGAGCGGCTCATCTATCGCGGGAGCGGTGTGGATGCCGACAAGGGGATGTCATGGCGCGGCTACGCGGGCGCTGTGCTCGCCTTTAATGTCCTCGGCTGTGCGCTGCTCGTGCTCATTCAAATGACACAGGCTTGGTTGCCGCTGAATCCCGCAGCGCTGCCGAATGTGCCGCTCGATCTCGCGGTGAATACGGCGGTGTCGTTCATGACGAACACGAACTGGCAGGCGTATTCCGGTGAGTCCACGATGAGCTACTTTACGCAAATGGCCGGGCTGGCGGTGCATAATTTCACCAGCGCCGCCACGGGCATCGCGGTCGCGCTGGCGCTCACACGCGGCCTCGCTGGCAAGCACGGCAGCACCATCGGCAACTTCTGGGCCGATATCACCCGTTCGACGCTCTATGTGCTGATGCCCCTTTCGATCCTTTTCGCTGTGGTGCTCGTGGGGCAGGGCGTAGTGCAGAATTTTCGCGAATACGACAAAGCCGAGTTGCTCGTGCCTTACAAAACCCAAGTGGCCAAACTCGACGCCGCCGGCCTGCCGGTGAAGGACGCGCAGGGTAACGCTGTGACGGAGGAGCAGACAGTGACCGAGCAGATCATCCCGCAAGGTCCGGCGGCTTCGCAAATCGCCATCAAGCAGCTCGGCACGAATGGCGGTGGCTTTTTCGGAGTGAATGCGGCGCACCCTTTTGAAAATCCCACGCCGCTCGCGAACTTCCTCACGATTCTCGCCATTTTCGTCATCCCGAGTTCACTCGTGAACATGTATGGCCGCCTCGTCGGCGACCGGCGCCAGGGCTGGAGCATCTGGGCGGCGATGGCCGCGCTCTTCCTCGTGGGCCTCGCGGTGATGTGGTGGGCGGAGGTTCAACCGAATCCCGTCACGGGCCTCACGGCCTCGATGGAGGGAAAGGAAACGCGCTTCGGTGTTTTCAATAGCGTGCTGTTTGCGACGGCGACGACCGACGCCTCATGTGGCGCGGTCAATTCGATGCACGACTCCTTCTCCCCGCTCGGCGGACTCGTGACGATCGTGAACATGATGCTCGGCGAAGTCATCTTCGGCGGCGTCGGCGCGGGGCTTTACGGGATTCTGCTGTTCGTGCTGCTCACTGTGTTCATCGCGGGGCTCATGGTCGGGCGCACGCCCGAGTATCTCGGCAAGAAAATCGAGGCTCGTGAAATCAAATGGGCGGTCGTAGGTCTGCTCGCGCCATGTGCGTGCATTCTCGTCGGCACGGCCATCGCTGTGTCGTGCGCTGCGGGCACCGCCACGATCAACAACACCGGCCCGCACGGCTTCAGCGAAATCCTTTACGCCTTCACGAGCGCCGCGGCCAACAACGGCAGCGCCTTCGCTGGCATCGGCGTGAACAACCCCTTCTACAATTACGGCCTCAGCATCGTGATGTTCCTCGGGCGCTTCGCCGTCATCATCCCGGCGCTCGCCATCGCGGGCAGCATGGCTGTGAAGAAAGTCTCGCCACCTTCCACCGGCACGTTCCCGACGACCGGCGCGACGTTCACCTTCCTGCTCATCGCCGTGATTCTCATCGTCGGCGGGCTGAACTTTTTCCCGGCACTCTCGCTCGGACCAATCATCGAGCACTTCCTGATGCTCAGCGGACGCAGCTTCTAACTCTCCAATCCATACTACCATGAAAACCAAATCATCCGTCTTCGACCCCGCGCTCATCCGTCCCGCGCTGCTCGATTCGCTGCGCAAACTCGACCCGCGCGTGCAATGGCGCAACCCGGTGATGTTCGTCGTCTGGCTCGGTAGCATCGCCACGACCATCGTGCTGCTCCGAGAGCCGAGCGGCTTCGTCTTCCAGCTCGCGCTCTGGCTGTGGTTCACCGTGCTTTTTGCGAATTTCGCCGAGGCCATCGCCGAGGGCCGCGGCAAGGCCCAGGCTGCTGCGCTGCGCAAGATGCGCACGACCACGACCGCGCGCCGACTGCGCGATGGTCGTGAAGACAAGATTGCCGCAGGCGAGCTGCGCAAGGGCGACACCGTTGTTTGCGAGGTGGGCGAAGTGATTCCCGCCGATGGCGAAGTCATCGAAGGCATCGCCAGCGTGGACGAATCCGCAATCACCGGTGAAAGCGCGCCCGTCATCCGCGAAAGCGGCGGCGACCGCAGCGCTGTCACCGGCGGCACGCGCGTGCTGAGCGACCGAATCGTCATTCGCGTCACCAGCGAACAGGGCCACACCTTTATAGATCGCATGATCGCGCTCGTCGAAGGCGCGACGCGTCAGAAGACCCCGAACGAGATCGCGCTCGGCATCCTGCTCGTCTGCCTCACCGCGGTCTTCCTGCTCGCTGTGCTCACGCTGCCGTCCTTCGCGCACTTCGCCGAGGCGCAGGCCGGACAGAGCGGCGTGGTGAACGTCACGCTGCCCGTGCTCGTCGCGCTCATCGTGTGCCTTATTCCCACGACCATCGGCGGCCTGCTCAGCGCCATCGGCATCAGCGGCATTGACCGCTTGGTGCGCCGCAACGTCCTCGCCACCTCGGGCCGCTCGGTCGAGGCCGCTGGCGATATTGATGTGCTGCTGCTCGACAAGACCGGCACGATCACGATGGGCAACCGCATGGCCGTCGCCTTTCACCCTGCGCCGGGTGTCGAGGAAAATGACCTCGCCGGTGCCGCGCAGCTCGCGTCTCTTGCCGACGAAACGCCCGAGGGCCGCAGCGTCGTCGTGCTGGCGAAGGAAAAATTCAACCTCCGTGCCCGCGACATGCACGAGCTGAACGCCACGTTCATCCCATTCACCGCGCAGACGCGCATGAGCGGCGTGGACGTGCCAGCGCGCGAAGGCCAGGAAGCCACGAGCATCCGCAAAGGCGCGGCGCAGGCGTTGGAGGCACACATCAAATCCCTCGGCGGCACTTACCCGCCCGCCGTCTCGAAAGTCGTGGAAGAAATCTCCCGTCGTGGTGCGACTCCGCTCGTCGTCGCAGGTGACGCGCAGGCGCTCGGCGTCATCGAACTTAAGGACGTGGTCAAAGGCGGCATCAAGGAACGCTTCGCGCAGCTTCGTAAAATGGGCATTCGCACCGTGATGATCACCGGCGACAACGCGCTCACCGCCGGCGCCATCGCCGCAGAGTCGGGCGTGGATGACTTCATGGCGCAGGCAACGCCCGAGGACAAACTTCGCCGCATCCGCGAGGAGCAAGCCGCCGGACGCCTCGTCGCCATGACCGGCGACGGCACCAACGACGCACCCGCACTCGCACAGGCTGATGTGGGCGTCGCGATGAACACCGGCACGCAGGCTGCACGCGAAGCCGGCAACATGGTGGACCTCGACAGCAACCCGACGAAGCTCATCGAGATCGTCGAGATCGGAAAACAACTCCTGATGACCCGCGGCGCGCTCACCACCTTCAGCATCGCCAACGACGTGGCGAAATACTTCGCCATCCTCCCTGCGATGTTCCTCGCGCTCTATGCAGCCAGCGCCAGCACCACCGGCCCGCTCTCCGCGATGAATGTGATGCATCTGCACAGTCCGCAAAGCGCCATCCTGAGCGCGGTCATCTTCAACGCGCTCATCATCGTCGCGCTGATCCCGTTTGCCCTGGCCGGCGTAAAATACCGCGCCGAGGGCGCGGCCATCGTGCTCCGGCGCAACGTGCTCATCTACGGGATCGGCGGCCTCATCGCGCCGTTCGTCGGCATCAAGCTCATAGACCTCATCCTGGTCGCTCTCCACCTCGCATGAACCATGACTGCCTCGCTGCTACTCCAAACTTTACTGCGCCGCTCCATCGTGCTGGTGCATTGGGCGGAGTTTCGAAATCCGCCGCCGCCAATGTCTGCGGAATCCGATGGAGACGGGGAACCGCAGCCCGATCCGCCGTTCTGGACATACTTTATTGAAAACCCGCTGCCGACTTCGACCGATAGCAACAGCACCAACTGAAACCTTATGAAAACAATCCTGCAATCAATCCGCGCGCTGCTCGTCTTCACGCTGCTCACCGGCGCGCTTTATCCGCTCATCGTCACCTTGATCGGCCGCACGGCATTTGCCGACAAAGCGAATGGCTCGCTGATCATGGCCGACGGCAAAACCGTCGGTTCTACGCTGCTTGCGCAAAAGACCGATAGCCCGCGCTATTTCTGGCCGCGACCATCCGCCGCCGACTACGCGACGGTCGCCAGCGGAGCGAGCAACAAAGGCCCGACCAGTGCCGACCTCGTCAAATCAATCGCCGAGCGCCGTGCCAAGTTCGGAGCCGACGCTCCAGCCGAAATGCTCACCGCCAGCGGCAGTGGACTTGATCCGCACATCTCACCAGCCGCCGCACAGCAACAGATCGCGCGCGTCGCTGCCGAACGCAAACTGCCCGCCGGGAAGATCGCCGCGCTCGTTGCGGCACATACCGAGGGGCCGCAGTGGGGAATCTTCGGTGAAACGCGCGTGAATGTTTTGTCTCTCAATCTCGCACTCGACGCTGCACAGTAGGCGCGTGAACAACGACTCGCGCCCAGACCCGGATGTGCTGCTCGCTTCCATCGCGAAGGAGCGAGAGATGGCGCGGCGTGGACGGCTGAAGATTTTCTTCGGGATGTGCCCCGGCGTGGGCAAGACGTTCGCCATGCTGCAAGCCGCACGACAGCAGCAGGCGGCGGGAAAGGAAGTGGTCATCGGCATTGTCGAGACGCATGGACGGGCGGAAACCATGGCCTTGCTCGAAGGCCTGCCCATTGTGCCGCGCGCGAAGATGGAATATCGCGACACGGTGTTGGATGAGATGGACCTCGATGCGATTCTGCTGTGGCATCCCCGCCTCGCAGTCGTGGACGAACTCGCGCATACGAACACGCCCGGCTCACGACATCCGAAGCGTTACCAAGACGTGCTGGAGCTGCTCGATGCGGGCATTGATGTCTTCACGTCACTGAACGTGCAGCACGTCGAAAGCCGCAGCGATACCGTGCGGCAAATCACCGGCGCTACGATGCGCGAAACGGTCCCGGATTCGATCCTCGATGTCGCTGACGAGATCGTGCTGATTGATCTCACACCCGAGCAACTCCGTGCGCGACTCGCGGACGGGAAAGTCTATCTCGGCGACCGGGCCGCCGCCGCTGCGGACGCATTTTTTCGTGAGAGCAATCTGACTGCTCTCCGCGAAATGGCACTGCGCCTCGTGGCAGAACATGTGGACCGCGACTTGCGCGAATTGATGCAGACACAGCGCATCGCCGGGCCGTGGAAAAGTGGAGATCGACTGCTCGTCGGCGTGAGCGCATCGCCATTTTCAGAAAAACTCATTCGCTACACACGACGGCTCGCGGCGACGATGGAGGCGAGTTGGATGGCGGCCAACATTGAGTTGCCACGCGTGCTTTGTGAGACGGAACAGGTGCGTCTGAACCACCATCTCGCCCTCGCACGCAGGCTAGGCGCGGAAGTCATCTCCACGGCCGGTGTGGATATCGGAGGGACGCTGTTGCGGATCGCGCGGCAGCACAACATTACGCAAATCGTCATCGGCAAACCGCACGTGCATTCGTGGCGGCGCTGGCTGGGCAGGCTCTCTCCTGTGGACTGGCTCATCGAGCATAGCGGTGAGATTGATCTGCATCTGATCCGTTCCGAAGCGGAATCCGAACTCACATCCGCCGCAGATACAGGTCGGGTGAAGCAGCCACCGCCGTGGATGGAATACGGGACAGCGCTCGGTATCGCGGGGGTGGTCACAGTTGCAGGGCTGCTCGTGTTTGAATTCACAGGCTACTGGTCCGTCGCATTGTTTTACCTGCTTGCCGTGCTGCTTGCCGCTGCGCGGCTCCGTCGCGGGCCCACGCTCTTCCTCGCCACGCTCAGTGCACTGCTGTGGAATTACCTCTTCATCCCTCCGCGCTTCACTTTTTACATCACCCAGTTTCACGACTTCGTGATGTTCGGCAGCTACTTCGTGGTTGCGTTGTTCGTGGGGCACTTTACCACGCGGTTGCGCGAACGCGAGCACGCCGAACGGCGCGGCGAAGAGCGCTCCACCGCGCTCTACCGCGTGACACGCGCACTCGCCGCGAGCACGGATCTTACGCACGCACTGCGCGTGGTCGCACGGGAACTGGCGGCGCTTTTCAATGCGCGCATCGCAGTGCTGTTGCGTGAACCCTCGGGACTAGTGCCACAGCCGGACGGCACGCTCGAACTCACTGCGAAGGACGAGAGCGTGGCGAACTGGGCTTTCCAAAAAAAACAGCCCGCCGGACACGGCGCCGACACGCTGCCGGATGCCACCGCACTGCACCTTCCGCTGCTCGCTGGCGACCATGCGGAAGGCGTGCTCGCGGTGCAGGTGCCGGGTGTGCTCGCGCATGAGCAGCGCGAACTTCTCGATGCCATCGCCGCGCAGCTCGCAGTGTTCATTGAAAAGGAGCGTGCCGTGCAGCGTAGTCGCGCAGCGGAAGTGGCGGCGCAATCGGAACGGTTGCAAAAGACACTTTTCGACAGCGTCTCACATGAATTGAAGACCCCCATTGCTGCGCTCAGCGCGGCACTGGAGCAGCCCGTGCCCGACCGTGCTGAACTGCGCCAGGCCACTCGACGGCTCACACGCACGGTAAATCACCTGCTCGATGCCACGCGCCTCGAATCAGGACACCTCTCACTGAACCGCGAGTGGTGCGACCCGGCTGAAGTGGCGCGCGACGCCATCGTGCTTGCCGAGTTGGAAGATCGCGATGTCGCAGTGCAAGCCACGCCCGATTTGCCGCCAGTGCTCGTGGATGCAGGACTAATCTCCCAGGCGCTCAGCCTCATCGTCACGAACGCCGCGACCTACAGCACTGGTCCCATCGAACTCACAATTACGGCGGAAAATGCGGGTATCACATTCGCAGTGTTGGATCGCGGCCCCGGCCTGCGTGCTGGCGAAGAGGAACGCGTGTTTGAAAAATTCTATCGCGGCGCAGGCCAGCCGGGTGGCGGGCTCGGGCTCGGGCTCAGTATCGCGCGCCGACTTGTCGAGGCGCACGGCGGCACCATCACCGCCCGCAACCGCGCGGACGGCGGCGCACGCTTTTCCATTCGCCTCCCACTCCCCGAACCGATGAAGCTGCCGGAGCCATGAACCCGAGCGCGCTGATCATTGACGACGAAATTCAAATGCGCCGCCTGCTCCGCGTCGCGCTGGAGTCCGCAGGCTACACCGTCCACGACGCCGAGACCGGCCAGCAGGGCCTTGCCGATGTCGCATTCCGCCGACCGGACGTCGTGCTGCTCGACCTCGGCCTGCCGGATACGAGCGGCCTCGATGTCCTCCGCCGCCTGCGCGAATGGAGCGAGGTGCCCGTGCTCATCCTCAGCGTGCGCGATAGCGACGAAGACAAAGTCGCAGCGCTCGACGCGGGTGCGGACGACTACGTGACAAAGCCTTTCAGCACCGCCGAACTCCTCGCCCGCCTGCGTGTCGCCCAGCGTCGCGCGCGACCAGCAGCCGAGACCGCCGCTTTCACCGCAGGGAAATTAGTCGTGGATTTGATCGCACGAACCGTCCGCCTCGGCGCGCAGGAAGTTCATCTCACCGCCACTGAGTATTTACTTTTGCGCCTCTTTATCCGTCATGCAGGGCGCGTTCTTACCCATAAACACATACTCCGAGAAGTGTGGGGTCCTAAGGCGGAAGAGCAGCGGCAATACCTCCGTGTCCATATCGCAAACTTGCGGAAAAAAATCGAACAACCCGGCACAGCGCACCCGCTTTTGAAAACCGAACCGGGTATAGGGTATCGCTTCACAGCGACACAGGAACCATAGGGCCGTAACGAAGCATACTAAGACAATACTGTTCCGCTATCTTTGGTGTTCCCCGTCTTCCGCTCGTTGATTTGTTTTACGGCCCACTGTGCGTGTTCGGCGATGAGCGGCTCGGGGTCTTGCGCGGCGCGGGCTAATGCGGGGAGGTCGTCGCGGGTGCCGATGTTGCCGAGGGCGACGCAGACGTTGCGCAGGAAGCCGCGGCGCTTGATGCGCTTGATGGGGGAGCGGTGGAAGAGTGTGCGGAATGCGGTGTCGTCGAGCGCGAGGAAATCGCGGAGCGGTGTGTTGACGAAGCTGCGCGCGGCGAAGCGGGATTCGCGCGATGCGGTGGCGAAGCGATTCCACGGGCAGGCGTCGAGACAGTCGTCGCAACCGTAGATGCGGTCGCCGAGCAAGGGGCGGAGCGATTCGGGAATGGAGCCTTTGTTTTCGATGGTGAGGTAGCTGATGCACAGTCGCGCATCAAGCTGCTGCGGCGCGGTGATGGCACCAGTGGGACACGCGACGATGCAGCGCGTGCATTTTCCGCAATGGTCGCGCATCGGCTCATCCGGCGGGAGATCGAGCGTGGTGAAAATCGCGGCGAGGAAGAAGAACGTGCCGAGCTTCGGGTGAATGAGCATCGTGCTCTTGCCGTGCCAGCCGAGGCCGGCGAGTGCGGCGAAGTCGCGTTCCAGCACGGGGCCTGTGTCCACGTATTGGCGCTGAGAGCCGCCGAGTTTTTGGAGGAAGGCGTCGAGCTGCCAGAGCTTGGGTTCGATGATTTCGTGGTAGTCATCGCCCAGCGCATAGCTCGCAATCCGCCCCAACTGGGGATGCCGGGTGCCGGGTTTCGCGCGGTAGTTCATCGCCAGAATGATCGCGTTGCGTGCGCCGGGCAGCACGAGCTGCGGGTTGGTGCGGCGGTCGGCATTGCGTGCGAGCCATTCCATTTCGCCGTGTTTTCCCGCTGCCAGCCATGCGCGAAATTCCTTTGCGTGCGGTGGCGCGGAGGCGGTGGCGATGCGGCAGAGATCGAATCCGAGTGCCTCGGCCTCGGACAAAATGGCTGCTTTGGTTTCTTCGGGCGTCACTGGTGAAGATGTTCAACCAGCGAGGTGAGGGGAGTGCGAGTCTCGAAAAAGAATCCGTCCGCTGTTGAAGGGCGCGGCTACGGTTTTACTGGCGCTGGCGCTGGCTGCTTTTTCAAATCGTCGAGGCTGGTAACCACGCCGGCGGCGTCCTTGGCAGTCAACGTATTGGCGGGTTTGACTTTTGGCGCGGCGGGTTTTTCGACGTGCATTTTGATCAAATCGGAGACGGTGGCGAATTTGAATCCCTTCGCGATCAGCGCATCCAGCGTGGAAGGCATGGCGTCAATCGTCGTCTTGTGAATGTCGTGGCAGAGAATGATGGAACCGCGGTGTGTTTGCGAAAGGATGATGGATTCTGTTTTCGCAGGGTTGCGGTGCTTCCAGTCAAGGCTGTCCACGTCCCAAAGGATGCACTTGTAACCCCACGTCGCGTGCGCCCAAGCGCGCTGCTGCACGGTGAATGCGCCATACGGCGGACGCATGAGCGTGGGCGTGACGCCGGTGGTTTGCTTGATGACGTTGTGCGTGCGGTCGAGCTGGTCGCGCACGGACTCGGTGCTGAGTTTGGTGAGTTGTGGGTGGTTCCACGAGTGGTTGGCGATTTCATGGCCTTCATCCACGATCTGTTTCGCGACCTCGGGATTTTGCGCGACACATTCGCCACAGCAGAAAAACGTGGCGTGGATTCCACGGTCGCGCAGCATTTTCAAAAGGCGCGGTGTATTTCCGCCATGAGGGCCGTCGTCGAAGGTGATCGCGATGAAGGGGCCTTCGACATTGCAGTCGGTGAAAGTG
This sequence comes from uncultured Spartobacteria bacterium, assembly GCA_903929475.1. GTDB lineage: Bacteria > Verrucomicrobiota > Verrucomicrobiia > Chthoniobacterales > Chthoniobacteraceae > SXWH01. The sequence goes on along the minus strand of CAIYUV010000083.1, from coordinate 25,788 downwards.
ATGCGTGATGTGGCGGTGGCTGGCGTTGTGGCCGGAGCAGTTTCGGCGGCGCAGGTGGCAAGGCAGAGCGCGAAAAATGAAAGCGCGAATGTGCGGAGCATGATGCGGGACAGAAAACGGAGAGGGCGTGGAGAGCAAGGAGGAAGAAGGAATGACGGATGAAGAATACCGAATGACGAATGATCTGCGCGACACGTCTGCCGCATTTGGAATCCGTCATTCTTCATTCGTCATATCTTTCAGCTACGCGGCTACGAAATTCAAATCCACCTTCACTTCATCGTTCTGATTTCGCCCGGTAAAGCGCACTGCGACGCGCTGCCCGTCGTCCTCCACTTCGACCCAGCCGAAGAGGCCTTCGTTGCTTTTCGGAAGATAGGTGCCCTCGCTGAACGGGCCGCCTTTCGTGCTGCCGCCTTGATCAAATGCCGAGCCGTGGAGAACGGGGATGCGCAGTTTTTGCGAATCGCTGTAGTCGCTGTGCGAACCGTCATCGGCTGCGAGCATATGGGCGTCGCCGCAGAGGATGCAGAGGTTTTTGATGCGGTGCTGCGCGATGAAATTGCACAGCTCGCGGCGCTCATCCATGTAGTCCTGCCACGAGTCGTTGCTCTTGGTGCCGATCCACGGGACGCTGCTGCCCCACACGACGAGGCCGTGCGAGCGCGAGGCTTCGAGCAACTCACGCTTGAACCATTCTTTTTGCGCCGCACCCATCATGCTCTTGCCGGGCCCGTCGGGCGTCTTGCCCGCATCGCGCTCGCTGCGCAGATCGGTGAGGATGAAACGCACGCGCGCCACGGTGAATGCTTGGTGAATCGCCGCGTCGCCATCGCCCGCAGGCAGCGGATAGTGCGGCATATATTCGCGATACACGGTGCGCGATGCAGGTCGTCCGGGGTTGCGATTGTCACTGTCGTTCGGGCCGAAGTCGTGGTCGTCGTAGATGTATGCGAGCGGGACGTTGCGATAGAGAGCGCCCTGCGTGGTGGAGGAAAGCACAGTGTCCCACGCTGCGCGGAAATGACGCGGTTCGTTGCGGGAAATATTCACGTAGTGCAAATCGCCGAGGTGAATGAGGACGGCGGGCCGCTTGCTGGCGATGGTGTTGAAAACCGCGTGCTGTGATCCCGTTCGTGCACAGGAGCCAAATGCGAATGTGAAATTCGCGGGCTGCCCCTCCGGCGAAAAAGTGCGCACCATCGCGGGTGGAAAGACTGCTGGTGCTCCGTTCACTTCCAGCGTGCAGAGGTAGTCGGTCTGTGGACGAAGATGTTCGAGATGGAACGTCACCACGGTCGAGGCGGGATCGCGTTGTGGCTCTGCGGTGAAAATGATGGGTTCTCCTCCGGCTTCGCGCACGAGCAGGCGCGGGTGCAGACCGGGTGGAATTTTCGTCTTCACCACGCCGCCCGTGGCGGTGACAGCGCCGACCCACATCGTTGGGAATCCGGTCGGTTTTTCCGGCGGACGGAGAACTGGCTCGGGTGCTGCGAATGAGCGCGCGGTGCTGGCGGCGGCGAGACCGGCGAGGGTTTTGATGAATTTACGACGTGGCTGCATGAATCGGAGTAACAGGAAACTTTGACCACTATGCAGCCGGATGCTTAGGCAGCGAAGCTTCATCGTCGCCGTTGCCTGATGGGGGCGTGGTGGCTAGCCTTGCGGAAAGATGAGCAAACGAAACATCCACACCGGCACCGAATCCACGGCGCGTCGTTTATAGAATCCACCACCCATGTTTCCATCGCTCGCTCTCCGCATCCTTCGCACGACAGACACGCGCTGTCTCGGGAAGTTCCTTTGGAATTTCGGCTGCAAGGGGCTGCGCTCGATTCAGCTTTTCAAAAAACGCATCAAGCGCGGCGAATTTTTCCCGCCCTTCCTCTATCTCTCGATTTTAAATTCCTGCAATTTGCGCTGTCAGGGCTGCTGGGTGGATGTCGAAGCGGAGCGCACGCAGATCGATCTCGAAACTCTCAACCGCACCATCGCCGATGCCAAGGCGCACGGAAACTCGTTCTTCGGCATCCTCGGCGGCGAACCCTTCATGCATCCCGAGTTGCTCGATCTCTTCGCGGCACACCCGGATTGCTACTTCCAAGTTTTCACCAACGGCCAGTTCATCACCGAGAAAGTCGCGCGCCGCCTCCGCGAAATCGGCAACGTCACCCCGCTCATCAGCATCGAAGGACGCGAAGTCACCAGCGACGAACGGCGCGGCAATAAACAAGTCTATGAGCGCACACTGCGAGGACTGCGCGCTTGTCTAAAAGAAAAGCTGCTCACCGGCGTCGCCACCAGCGTGTGCCAGACGAATATCGGCGAACTTTGCACCGAACAGTGGCTGCGCGAACTCATCGAATTCGGCGCGCATTACGTGTGGTTTCACACCTACCGCCCCGTCGGGCCGAAAATGAACGCCGCCCTCGCGCTCACGCCGCAGCAACTCGTGCAGGTGCGCCGCTTCGTCGTCGAGATGCGCACCAAAATGCCCATCGGCATCGTGGACGCCTATTACGATCACCGCGGCCAGGCCCTTTGCCCTATGAGCAACGGCATCTCGCACCATGTAAATCCGCGCGGCGACATCGAGCCGTGCCCGATCATCCAGTTTGCCACGGAAAACATCCGCGACCCGCGCGGCGTCTTCGCCACGATGCGCGACTCCGCTTTTCTCAAAGACTTCCGCGACATCAGCGCACAGCACACACGCGGCTGCGTTGTTTTGGAAAGACCCGACCTCGTGAAGGAAATCGTAATCAAGCACGGCGCACGCGACACGACGATGCGCGGCACTGCGATTGCCGAACTCGACGCGATGACCCCGCGCTTTTCCCAATGGCTCCCCGGCGAGGAAATCCCCGAGCAACACTGGATGTATCGCTGGGCAAAAAAGTATTGGTTCAACGACTTCGGAGCCTACGCAAAAGCCGACCACGACGCGACTGCAAAGGCAAAGGTGAAGACGCTCGCTGGGGCAGTTTGAGCACGGCGAAAAGCGGGCTTGGTTTCAGCCCTCCGCCGTGGCAATGTGCCGCCATGAGCACCGCAACGAATTCCCGCGCACGCACTGGCGACGAAGTCTCGGCGGATCGCTTTCGATTGATGGCGGACAAAATCGAAGCCGACCCCGCTCTACTGGAAATCCCGCTCGCCAACATCGCGCGCTGGCTCGCGCTCGGGCACTCCAGCGCCGCCCGCCTCGAAGAATGGCGCGCAAAAATCCTCGACGCACAGTCATCCATGGACGGCATGGCCCGCCTCCTCGCGCTGCTGCGTGACCAGTCGTGGGAGGCACTTCTATGGAAAGGATTCTCGCCTTTTCCCGGCATCCTCAGCAAAGCGGAACTGGATCAGCTTTCATGGACTTCCCGACACTGACGCGATTCATCGGCGCAATCCGGCGGACGCTGCCGTCGCATCGAATCATCATCTTTGGATCATCGTCGCTGCTTGCAAGTTTTCCGAACGATGATCCCGCACAAATTGGCGTCCTCGCCACGCTCGATGCGGACTTTTTCCTGGATCCCGAAGACGCGGAGATGCGCAAGCGGCTCGAAGCGGAATTTGGCGAAGACAACGCCTACCACGCCGCCACCGGCCACTACGGCGACTTCGTGGATTTGCGCCTTGCCGAGCTTTCCCAAAAGACTGGCGGCAGCGGCTTGTGCCGGTGCCCGGTTGTGAGAATGTGTTTGGCATAGACCCCGTGGACATGGCGGTGACGAAAGTCGCCGCTACCGCGCGCTCGCGCCTCAGCCGTCGGCTCGGTGGCGAAATGCCGGATCGCGGCTTGAAAGACATAAACACCATCGTCGCGCTGCTGAAAACCGGACGCATCGCCCGCGACGAATTCCAGCGCAGATACGACGCGATGGACTACGCCCCGGCGCTCGTCGTCGAGAGTTCAAACGTCATCGAGGAAATCCTGCACATGGTGGAAGCAGCCTGAGCGCGCGCCGCAGATCGGCGACCCCTCACCGCCTCCGCCGATACCACCACGCCTGCGCAGGCGAAAGTGAAGATGCTGGCGGGAGTTGCTTGATCGCGTTGGTTCACGGGGTGGCATTTTTACCTACCATGCGCTGTGCGCTAGCGACTTGACGGCGGCGACATTGCGCCCTAGCCACGGCGCAGGCAAGGACGGTTCCCCCAAGGGTTCCGCCGTTGCCCCCACAACAACAAACTAAAAACACATGAAAAAACTCCTATTCACCCTCGCTCTCACCGTCGCTATCGCGTCCAGCCCTGCTGCGTTCGCGCAGGCGAAGAAGAAAGAAAAAGCCGCAGCAGCTCCTGCCGCAGATGCAAAACCTGCCGCCGCTCCCGCAGCGGATGCGAAACCCGCCACCGATGCAGCCAAGCCCGCCGAGAAGGCAGCGGACAAACCCGCCGCCGAGCCGAAGGCTCCAAAGGCTCTGTCGTTCAGCACGACTGCGGACGAAATTGACGCCGCCGGAAAATCTTTCACCCACGCCAATGCTGATGGCAAAAAAGTGAAGAACGTGGTGACCGACAAAACGGAAATCAAAAACGGCGAAGCCGCCGCGAAGTTTGAGGACATCAAAGTCGGCGACAAAGTTTCCGGTCTCCGTGTGAAGAAGAATGACGACGGTTCCGAATACGAAGTGGTGAAGATCACCAAGTTCGCAGCTGCGAAGAAAGCCGCCGCTCCTGCTGAAAAGAAGGACGAGAAGAAGGAGGAAAAGAAGCCGACGAAGAAGGCTGACAAAGCCGCTCCAGCCGCTGCTGCACCCGCAGCCGCTCCTGCTGCTGCGAAGTAGCCCAGCGATCCCTTTCACAAGAGCCGGCGCCTGCCAAAGCGGGTGCCGGCTTTTTGTTGCTTGCGTTCAGCGGCGCTGCACAGAATTTGCGTGCGACCTTGCCTTCTGAAATTTTCGCGCCATTGTCCGCGCCCTGTTTCGCGGGAAAGGCGCTCATGCCGGCACGCGGCACGGGTCACATAGGAAAGGGAACAAATTAAAATACAGCCATGAGCACTGAAACCATCGCAGCACCGACCACCGAGAAGAAGCCGACTCACAACGAGGAAATCAAACTCGCGATCCCGACACTTGCCGGGACTTTGGCCGCGACGATGGCGGACACGACGGTGGATCGCTTTTCCGACGACGATCAGCAGTTCATGAAGTTCCACGGCATCTACCAGCAGGATGACCGCGACCTTCGCAAGACGGGAAAAAAGTTCATGTTCATGATTCGCGGTCGCATCCCCGGCGGCGTGCTCCAGCCGAAGGGCTACCTCGTGTATGACCGCCTCGCGACCGAATACGGCAACAACACGCTGCGTCTCACTTCGCGGCAGAGCTTTCAGTTTCACGGTGTGGTGAAAAGCGGACTCGGCCCGCTGATGAAAAAAATCAACGAGGCGATGATGGACACGCTCGCTGCGTGCGGCGACGTGAACCGCAACGTGATGGCTCCATCCGCTCCGGCGCGCGATGCGCTCGGTCAGCGTTTGCGCGACGATGCGCGGCGCGTGAGCGAGGCTCTGATGCCGAAGACGAAGGCTTATCACTCGATCTGGGTCGAGGGCGTGCAGCTCAACCTCGAAGATCCGGAGAACAAGGAGTTCGAGGATCCGCTTTACGGGAAGACGTATCTGCCACGGAAATTCAAAACCGCCTTCGCGCTCGCGCCGGTGAATGACGTGGATCTTTTCACGAACTGCCTCGGCTATATCGGTATCGCCGATGCGAATGGCGAACTCGCCGGCTACAACATCACTGTCGGCGGCGGCCTTGGTCGTTCGCATGGAAATACGCTGACGTATCCGCGCATGGCGGACGTGATCGGCTTTGTGACGCCGGAGCAGCTTGTCGAGGTTTCACGTGGCGTGCTCACCGTGCATCGCGATTTCGGCGACCGCACAGACCGCAAGCACGCGCGCTTGAAGTATATTTTGGAAGAAAAGGGTGCAGCGTGGTTCCGCGCGGAACTGGAGAGCCGTCTCGGTTACAAGCTCGCGGAGGCGCGTCCGTTTGAATTCACGAGTCAGAGCGATTCGTTCGGCTGGCACCAGCAGGCCGACGGGAATTTGTTCCTCGGACTTTTCGTGCTCACCGGACGCATCAAGGACGACGGCGCCTACCGTCTGAAATCCGGCCTTCGCGCCGTCGTGGAAAAATTCGGCCCCGAAGTGCGCCTCACGCCTTCGCAAAACATCCTCCTTTGCAACATCGCGCCCGCTCAGCGCGACGCCGTCACCGCTTTGCTTGCCGAGCACGGCGTGCCGGTTGAGAATCAGGCCACCATCATTCGTCGCGCCAGCATGGCGTGTCCTTCGATGCCCACTTGCGGCCTCGGCCTCGCGGAGAGTGAACGCTATTTGCCCGGCCTCATGGATCGCATCGAGGCGAAGCTCGGGTCGCTCGGACTTTCCGACGAAGAAATCGTCATCCGCATGACAGGCTGCCCGAACGGCTGCGCCCGCCCCTACATGGCCGAGATTGGTTTTGTCGGCAAAGGCCCCGGACGCTACCAGCTCTGGCTCGGCGGCAACGTCTCCAGCACCCGCCTCAACCGCGTTTACAAAGAGACCGTGAAAGACGCCGAGATGGACGCCGAACTGGGCGCACTCTTCGAGCGCTGGAAAAACACCCGCATCGGAGCCGAGCGTTTCGGCGACTGGGCCGCCCGCGTTGTTTGGCCCGAAATCGTCGAGGCCCCCGCTGCGGCGTAGTTTTTACACGATTACGTGACTTTGTTTTTTGCAGGCAAGAAAAGCCTGCTTTCAGTGTCGGTTGACGAAAAATACGGCTGTTTGGCGCGTTGCCCGCTATAGGGAGCGCATGGCCGTCACCGCGCCAGCCGATTTCGCAAAATTACTTTTCCGCACCGAACCATTCAGCAAGATGGATTCGACGCGGCGTTTTCAACTACTTTCCCATGCACGCTCGACGCGTTTTGCGCAGGGCGAACAAGTTTTTTCAGAGAATGAGCCGCCTGCTGATGTGTGCATCCTGCTGGAAGGAAATGTCTGCGTTTACGCCGATTTGCCCGGTGAAAAAGAACCGGTATTTCTTGAGGGGCTCGGCCCGGGTGCATGTGTGGGTTGGATTTCAGCGCTTTCCACCACGGCAGGGCTGAGGGTGGTGGCCACGACCGAAGTGGTTGGTTTATTGGTTGCCGCGCCCGTATTTCTCGAAGCCGTGCGCCGCGACACCGTTTTAAGAGAGGTGTTTTTCAAGCAGCCGAAAAAAGATGAGATTTGGCGCGCGACAGCCGCCGAAATTGAACGGCGCAAACTCGGCGTGGGCAGCCCCCGCCACATCGTGGAGAAATTGAACGATGCTTGCGTCGCACGCGAATGGCCGGAGGATGAGGCCGCGATTGCGGCGGACAAGGGGCGTCTTTGGGTTGTGAGCGGAGGCGAGGGAGTGAAGTGTGGCGAGCGCTGGAAGGGCGGTGCGGGTGTGTCGTGGGCGAGGCTCATCGGCCTGCCCACGGAGCAATTTGGCAGGGCGCTGACGGTGAGCCGGATTAGTCCTCCGCGAGAAAGTTTGAAGTTGTTCCGATCGAGTTCCGCGAGCCGCGTGGTAAAAAAAGATCCCGCGCATTCGACTTCGGATTCCCGCGTGCAGAAAGCCCAGGGCGAGCCTGCGGCGAAATCGCGCGGTCTTGTCCGTGCGGGCGTTTTCACGCTGTTTGTCATCGTTCTGGCGATTGTGGGGGTCGTCGCATGGGCTAAGAAACAGCCCGTCGCCGAATCCATAGCCATTCAAGGCACGCTCGTTTTTGCCGGCGAAAGCCGCAATATCAACGCAGCGTTCGAGGGCACGCTCATTGAGACGCGCATTCAAGCAGGACAGCACATCGAGCGCGGAACTGTGATCGCAGTGATCCGTCCGTTGTTCGATCAAGCGAGGGCAGGGGAGATTGCTGCCACCATTGAGCGTTCGCGGATGCAGGCTAAATTTTGCGAAGGAATCCTTGCCGGCCGTCCGGTAAAGCCAAACGCCATCCCGCAGGAAATTGCCGACCTCGCACGCGACCATGCCGCCCGGCTCAGCGAATTGCGTGTCTTCACCGCAATCCAGCGCGGCGGTGCGGATGTCACCGGGCTTGGCGAGGACGAGCGCAGGCAAGTTGCCGCTCATTTCGCGGCACTGCGGGACAATCGAAACGACCGGGTTATTTCCACAGCACGCGACATCGAGGCGCGCCGCGAAGATTTGCGTGAGGCCGAGGAGGCGCTTCGCGATGCACAGTCGGAACTGCACGTGCAAACCGAGGCATACGCGCAGTTGCGGGCGGACAAGAACGACGATGCGAGGGAGGAATATGCGGTCGCACAGCGTGCCCTTGCCTTGCTCAAGCGGGGAGTGAGCCAGCGTCAGGAGGTCGTGAACCGTATCCGCAAGGAAATCGCAGGCATGAGTGTCCCGGTTGAAGCGGAGGGAAAAAATACACAGCAGGGATCAGAACAGATTCAATCCGTAAACGACGCTCTGGCATTCATTGAAAAACGACTCCGCGAACAAAGCATCGCGATGCGCCAGATCGCTGAGGAAGGGGAAAATACTCTCAAGCAAATGCGGGCTGACAACGCCCCGAGGGAGATTCAGGCCGCCCAGCGTGGCCTCGTTGTCGAGGCCGCGCCGGTGAAAAATGGAACCTTGGTGAAGGCCGATACTTTTCTCGGCCGCCTTGTCACACATCAGGCATGGCAGGTCCACTGTCGTGCAACGCAGACCGCGAGGCTGGAGCCAAGGCAGGCATTTACACTGGTGGTGCCTGGTGGTGATGGCTCGACAATCAGGCTGCCCGAGATTCTGGATTTGGCATCTGCAGACGATCCCCAAGATCGGGTGGTGCTTCGTCTGCAAGCCGCTCGCGACTGGTGGCGCGATGGTATGCCCGTGCGCATCGAGGCCACTGTGTCGGTGGGAACATTGCTCGATCAGTGGCTCGGCCAAATCGGCGCGGCGCGCTGATCAATCGCGGAAATTTCCGAATGCGAGGCCGACTCCGAAATCTTTGGAGCGGCAGAAGGCGATCACCGCCTGCAAGTCGTCGCGGTTTTTTCCGGTTACGCGGATTTGGCGTTCCTGCAAAGCGCTCTGCACTTTGAGGCCCTGTGATTTGATGGATGCAACAATCTCCTTCGCCTTGTCGCCATCGAGTCCTTGCTTGATGAGCAATTCCTGCGTCGCGTGGCCGAGTGGCGAAATAGCGGGGTCTTTGCGATCGACGTTGCGCAAATCCACTCCGCGCTTGCTGAGTTTGCCGATCACGATGTCGTGCAGACTGCGCAGCCGGCTTGCGTCCTCGGCGGTGAGTTTGATTTTTGACGCCTTGAGATCGAGTTCGATGGAGGCGGTGCTCCCTTTGAAATCAAACCGCGTGGCGAGTTCCTTGTTCGCTTGGTTGATCGCGTTGTCGAGTTCTTGAGTGTTCACTTCGCTGGTGATGTCGAAAGATGGCATACGAGGAGAATGGCTCGAAATACCCGGGTTAGAAGTTCCAATTTGCGTCGGGCACGATAGCGCTGCGGACAACTGACAGTTGGTTTTCGGCAAATTCTGTCTTTTGCAAAACGACGTGCGCACTTTATACAGCCACACATGAATCTGACACGCACTGCTTACGGAACCTGGAACGCTGGCCGCTATATGCACTTTGGCGAACCGGTGGATGATGCGCGCTTTGAAGCGTGCATCCGTCGCGCGTATGAAAAAGGCATCCGCACTTTCATGACGGCGGATGTCTATGGAAACGGCGAAGCCGACGAAGCACTCGGTCGCGCACTCAGCGGCGTGCCGCGCGACAGCTACTGTCTCGTGCAAATGATCGGCCACGATTTCTACGGCGGTGTGCGCGACGGGCAGAAGGGTTTTCCGCGTTTCACCGACCCGCGCATCCGTCAGGCGAGCGACTACGCAGACTACGTGCGCATGGCCACGGAGAAGGCGCTCGCGCGCTGCAAGACGGATCATTTCGACTGCGTGATGCTCCATAACCCGGACAGCATCGGCTACTCGCAGGAGTCGGTCTGGAGTGCGCTTGCCAAGGTGCAGGAGGAAAAATTGACGGAGATACTCGGCGTGGCTCCGGGGCCGGCGAATGGTTTCTCGCTCGATCTGATTTTATGCATGGAGCGGTTCGCCTCGTTGATTGACTGGACGATGATCATCCTCAATCCGCTGGAGCCGTGGCCCGGCCAGCTCGTGCTGGATGCGGCGCAAAAGCACGATGTCTCCATCGTCACACGCGTGGTGGATTACGGCGGGCTTTTTCACGGCGACGTGCGGCCCGGTCACACATTCGGCACTCGCGACCACCGCACATTCCGCCCGCAGGGCTGGGTGGATGCGGGCTGCGCGAAGCTCGACGCGATGCGCGCCATCGCCGAAAAGCACGGACTCACGATGCTCCAACTCTCGTGCGTGTGGAATCTCAGCCAATCCACCGTGCGCAGCGTCGTGCCCACGCTCATACAGGAAGTTGTGCAGACTAATGGCGCGAAGGTAAAAACCATCGAAGAGAAAATTGACGACCTTGCCGCGTTGACCGATGTGAAATTGAGCGCCGAGGAAGTCGCGCAACTTGCCGTCATCGGAAACAACAAGGGCTGCATGGAGTTGAAAGGCGGTAATCCTTCCTACACCGGCGAACCCGTTGCAGATCGCTGGTCGCTCGACGTCGATCTGCTCGACGTGGCCACACGCTGGAAAATCGAACCCGCGCGCGACCTCACCTGCACGCACGCCGCGTAATTGGACTACGCGGGAAGCATCCCGCTTTTACGTGCGAAATTAAACACGCCGCCGGCGTCAATCACCGGCTTGGCTTCACCGAGTGGTTTCAGCGTGTGCGTCTGGCCGTTCACGGTCAGCGTGTTTGCATCAAGGTCGAGCGTCCCCACGTCACCGGTCTTGATTACGTCGCAGAGACGCGACGTGGCGTCATAGGGATACAGTTCGCCGGTCGCCACGCAGTTGCGGAAAAAAATGCGCGCAAAGCTGTCGGCGATCACCGCCTCGCAACCCGCCGCACCCATCGCGATAGGCGCGTGTTCGCGCGAACTGCCGCAGCCGAAGTTCCGTCCGGCGACGACGATTTTATACTGCGTCTTCGTCCCTTCCGGCACGAACTTCACCGGATACTGATCGTCCGGCAGACCGATGAGCGCGTAGCTGCCGAGCTTTTCGTATTCGTCCGGCTTGGTCGGCACGAGCGTGAGGTAGCAGGCGGGAATGATTTGATCGGTGTCAATGTTGTCGCTGACGACGAAAATCGGGCTGGTGATAGTATTGGCCATAAGTCGAGGGCACCAAGAAAGCGCAGGTCGGCGGTAAGGGAAACGGAAAAATCGCAATACTCGCCTTTCAGCACTGAATGCGGTCGTGATTTTGTGGAGAGCCGTGGGCACTTGCTCTTGCACTCGCGGGGTTTTCGCCCGATACGTGCCGCCCTTTTTTCATGTCATTGCAGCTTTCAGAAATCTCGCCCGATGAGGTGAAGCGGTTTGCGGCGGAGTTTGAATCCGCGTCGCTCACCGATGTGCTCGGCTGGATTTGGAACAAGTTCGGCACGCGCGCGGCGGTCGGGACGAGTTTTCAGGGTGCAGGTCTGGTGATGATCGACCACGCGATCAAAGCCGGCTTCCGGTTCCCGATTTTCACGCTCGATACGAATTTGCTCTTCCCGGAAACCTACGAGCTAAAGTCGCGGCTGGAGAAACACTGGGGCATCGAAATCGAATCCCTTCAGCCCACGCAGACCGTTGACGAACAGGCGGCGGAGTATGGCCCGGCGCTTTGGAAAAAAGCGCCCGATGTGTGCTGCACGTTGCGCAAAGTGGTGCCGCTGCAAAAAAAACTGAGCACGCTCGCGGTGTGGATCACCGGCTTGCGCCGCCAGCAGAGCGATACCCGCGAGCGCACACAGATCGTCGAGTTGTATCACTTCGATGTGCTGCGCGACCTCTACATCTTGAAGGCAAACCCGATGGCCAACTGGTCGCGCGAAGCGGTATGGGATTACATCAAAGCCAACGGCATTCCTTACAACGCACTCCACGATCGCGGCTACCGCAGTATCGGCTGCTGGCCTTGCACAAAAGTCACGAATGGCGGCGAAAATGAACGCGCTGGCCGCTGGACCGGCTTCGATAAAAGCGAATGCGGCATCCACACTTTCCTCGGGGAAAGTATTTGATCCGCCAGCAACACTTCCGCAGTGGACTACGCTCTACCGAGGTAGCTGCCGTCCTCTGTGTTCACTTTGATTTTCTCGCCTTCCTTGATGAAGAGCGGGACTTGGATGCCCTTGCCGGTTTCGAGCACGGCGGCTTTCTGCACGTTGTTCGCGCTGTCGCCGCGCACGCCCTCGGGTGACTCGGTCACGGTGAGGATGACGGTGCTCGGCAGTTCGAGACTCGCTGCTTTGCCCTCGACGTAGAGAACTTCCACACGCTGGTTTTCAGTGAGATAGTCGCGCACGCCGCCTACGAATGATTCATCAAAGCTGATCGTCTCGTAAGTTTCTGGATCCATGAAGTGGTAGCCAGACGTGTCCTTGTAGGAGTAATCAATTTTTTTGCGCTCCACCTCGACCAGTTCCACTTTGTCGGTGCTGCCGTAGCGGACGTCGGCGCTTTTTCCGGTGCCGATGTAGCGGATGATGAGTTGCACAAAAGCGCGCAGGTTGCCCGGTGTGCGGTGCATGATTTCGAGCACAATCGCGGGGTTGCTGTTGTAGCGGATGCACATTCCTTTGCGGAGATCGTTGGCGTTGGCCATGGCTGGTAAGTTGAGAGTTGGTGTTAAAGTTGTTTGCCCGCTCTGGCGGGAAAAAGGGCGCGCACTATGCCCCGACGAACATGGCTGGCAAGTGCGGAGTTGGGGTGTCACCGTTCGCCGTGCTGGTATTTATTGGCGCGATGATGAATCGTCCGCGCCCATGAAACTGCCGGTCATTCTTTCTGCGCTCGTTCTTTCCGCCACTCTGCACGCTGATGATGCGGTGAAGGTGGAAGGCTTCACTTTTAAACAAACGCTCGGAGGGATGACGGAGTATCAACTCGATGCGAACGGACTGCGGGTTTTGTTGAAGGCGGACAAGTCGGCACCGGTGGTGACGTTCATGGTGACGTATCACGTCGGCTCGCGGAATGAGGTGACGGGCACGACGGGCGCGACGCATTTGCTGGAGCATTTGATGTTCAAGGGCACGGAGCGGTTCAATCGCAGCAAGGGCACGGGCTTTGATCAGGTGCTGGAGCGGGTCGGTGCGGAGACGAATGCGACGACGTGGCTGGATCGGACGAATTATTTCGCCACGGTGCCAACGAATGCGCTGCCGCTGCTGGTGGAGATCGAGGCGGATCGGATGCGAAATCTTTCGCTCATCGAAGAGGATCGCAGGCCGGAGATGACGGTGGTGCGGAATGAATTTGAGCGTGGGGAAAACAATCCTATAGGTGCGTTGGACAAGGAGCTGTGGGCGGCGGCGTTTCAGGCGCACCCGTATCACCACGACACGATTGGCTGGCGGAGCGACATCGAGAAGGTGCCGATTACGAAGCTGCGCGCATTTTACGATACGTTTTACTGGCCGAATAATGCGACAGTGACGGTGATCGGAAATTTTGATCCGGCGGAGGCGCTTGCGGCGATCAAGCAGAACTACGGCGCGATTCCAAAGGCGCCGCACGAGTTCCCGGAACTCTACACAGAGGAGCCGGAGCAGAGCGGGCCGCGCCGTGTGATGCTGCGACGGGCTGGCGAAATCGGCGTCGTGGCGTTAGCTCACAAAATACCGCAGGGCACGCATGCGGATTATCCGGCCGTCGAGGTGCTGAGCGCGATTCTCACGCAGGGCAAGACGAGCCGCTGCTACCGCGCTTTGACGGACAAAAATCTGACCCTCGAAGTGAATGCGCAGACTTCGTTCACGCGCGATCCGTCGCTGCACATCACCTACGCGGAGCTGGCGGTTGGCGCGAAGCACGAGGATGTGGAGAAGCGTTTGGTCGCCGAGATCGAGCGGGTGAAAAAGGACGGTGTCACCGCAGTCGAGGTGGAGACGGCGGCGGCGGGTTTGCTGACCGAGCAGGCTTTCGCGCGGGACGGGAGTTTTGCACAGGCACAGGCGCTCAACGAGTGCATCGCGGTCGGCGACTGGACGCTGTTCGTTTCGCTCGGCGACAAAATCAAAGCGGTGACGCCAGCGGACGTGCAGCGGGTCGCCAAAAAGTATTTCATCGAGAAGCACAGCGTAACCGGTTGGTTCGTGCCTGTGGATGACGGTGGCGATGCATCCACTGCGGATGCGACGAAGCCGGCACAGGAGAAATTTCAGCCCAAGCAAGTGCTCCCGCCGAAGCCGCCGGAGAAAGAACTCGCTCCACCTGCTACGACGGATTTCGCAAAGCGCGTGGTGCGCGAAAAAGTCGCCGGGATTGATGTGCTTGTGTGCGCCGCTGAGGTGAAAAATGTCGTCCATCTGCGCGGCAGTCTGCCTGCTGGTGAAGGTGCTTCGGCGAACAGCGCGCTGGCACATCTCGCGGCGGGAATGCTGGAGCGCGGGACGAAGAAGCACGATCAATTCGCCATCGCCGCGATGCTCGAAAAAGTGGGCGCGGCGATTGAATTCAAAGTGGGCACCGAGACGCTGGAGTTCAGCGCGAAGTGTCTGACACGCGATGTGCCGATGGTCGTGTCGCTGCTCGCCGAGCAGTTGCGCACACCCGCGTTTTCGCCTGCGGAATTTGCGAAACTGAAGAAGCAACTCGCCAGCGCTGCGCAGCAAACTTTGGAAAATACGGACGCACAGGCGGCGATTGCATTTTCACAGGTCGCGTTTCCGCCCGGACACCCCGCGCGCAAGCCTGGCGTGCCGGAGTTCATCGCCGCAGTGGAAAAGGCAAAGCTGGAGGACGTGCGCGCTTTTCACGCTGCAAACTACGGCCCTGCCGCGCTGCGAATCATTGCAGTCGGAGATGTGGACGCTGCGATGCTGAAAAGGGAAATTGAGAAATCATTCACTGGATGGAGCGGCGGCAAAACTGTGTCTGTCGCGGGCGCGCCGCTGGTTGCGAAGGCCGCTGAAAAAACAGTGACGATGCCCGACAAATCGAGTGTGAGCGTAATCATCGGTCAGCCCACGGGCCTGCGCGCGACCGACCCCGACTGGCTCGCGCTGAGCGTGGGCACCGGGGTGCTCGGCCAGGGATTTACCAGCCGTCTTTTGGGCAATGTGCGCGACCGCGACGGCCTCACTTACGGCATCGGCGCGGGGTTGAAAGACGACACATTTCGCGACGGCATGTGGCTGGTGAAGGCGACCTTCGCACCGGCGTTGCTCGACAAGGGACTCGCATCCACGCGCCGTGAAATCGAACGCTGGTGGAGCGAAGGCGTGACCGCCGAAGAACTCGCCTACCGCAAGAGCGCCGTCGCCGGGCAATTCGCCGTGAGCCTCGAAACCACCGACGGACTCGCCGAGCAACTCCTCCGCTGCGTCGAGCGCGGCTTCGACGTGAAGTGGCTCGATGAG
The DNA here is from genome assembly GCA_903929475.1 of uncultured Spartobacteria bacterium. Taxonomy (GTDB): domain Bacteria; phylum Verrucomicrobiota; class Verrucomicrobiia; order Chthoniobacterales; family Chthoniobacteraceae; genus SXWH01. The sequence goes on along the minus strand of CAIYUV010000083.1, from coordinate 10,260 downwards.
TTCCCTGCAAAAGTATCCGCACTCACCCTCGACGAAGTGAATGTCGCGCTCAAAAAACACCTCGACCCCGCGAAGTCAGTCACGGTGAAAGCGGGCACGCTGAAATAATCCGCGCCGCCCGCGTGGTGCGCTTGCGCGCTTTCATATGGGACCACGCAGGCGGGCGGTTTTCGGTTACTTGCCGTGTGGCTTGTAAACGGTCTTGCCGTCGCTGTGTGCGGGCTTCACGGGTGGCTGCGACTTGTCGGCGCAAGCGGCGACGAAGCTGAGCACGATGGCGGCGGTGATGATGCGGATGGTGTGTTTCATGGTGTTGTTGTGTGTTGTGTTCCGGAGAAAGTTTTCACGCCTCGGGTGGCGCGGCGTAGCGGCGGCTGGATGGAAATTCCTTTGGCTCTGTGCGTCGCCACGCGCGATTGGCGGGGTTGTGCGATTCGCCGCTCCACCAGCGTTCCTGAAAAACTGCGAGACCGATGACACCTACGTTCGTCGTGTCGCCATGCTTCCGCTGTGCGTAGCTTTCACCAACGCTCTTAAAGCGAAACGCCGCAACCGTGCCGTCGCTCGTGCGGAAGCCCTCGACTGCCAGTTCCTCGCGCGGGCCGATGACGTAGCCGCGCTTTTTGAAATTCGCCGCTGCACCATCGAGCGCATCGAGGCCGTCCACGCTGAGCACGATTTCCACACGCCGACGCGTTTCGTTTTTCACGACCACCTCGTAATGCGCACCGGGTTCGCCCGCAGCGATGCGCTTGCCGCGCATTTCCCACGTATCGAGCCAGCGACCATCGCCAAAACGCAGTCCGCAGCTCACGAGTCCGCCTGCCATGTTTTGCGCTCCCTTTTTCGGGCGAGGCTCGCCGCCGAGATAGTCGAGCATCGCATCGGTGCCCTCACGGTCGTTGTAGTAGATCACGTCCTTGACGCTCGGCTGATTGCCCCACGCACGGGCAAAGTATGTCGGCTCCACCCACGCCTGTCGCGTTTCGCCCCATGCCGTGCCGAAGCCCGGTCTTTCAGTGCTCGTTCTCAATGCTCTGGCCTGAGCCGGCGCAGGGCTTGGCCCTGAGCTTGCGCATCCGGCGAAAATACAAACAGCCAGCGCGAGCAGTGCGTAACGAATGAATGGAAGAATGGTTGTTTTCATTTCCGGTGAGTCTGCACGACTCCGCGCCAGACGGCAGGAAACTCGGTGAGTAATTTTTCCATCGCAGAGCGTGTGGCGCGTTCTCTGGCGCGATCGCGCGTGCTGTCATCCCAGGTCATCGCGTAGCACGTCCTGCCTGCGCTGCGCTCGGCGGTCGCATAGACGTAGCCCGTGCGTGTATCCACAAGTGCGGCGAGCGCGGTGGCGATGACTTCAGCGCGGTCGTTTGGGAAAAGGCCGAGTGAAAGCGTTGTTAGCGGCGTGAAGATTTTGCCGTCGGTGATGTTGGTTTCCAACTGGATCAGCAGCACGGCGTCCGCGTGCATTTTTGCGGCGGCTTCGCGCAGGATGAGGTCGGACTTGTTCCAAATCGGTGCCGATTTTCCATTCGTCCCTTCGATTTCGCCATCGTGGTCCGACATGAGCAGCGAACTGAGCGTGGTGATGTCCTTGACCTGCGGAAGCGACTTGAGTGAATCGAGTTTACCGAATGCATCGAGTGCCCGGAGTTCCTGCTGCGCGCTGCCGCCCATCGGGGCGACGACGATGGTGGCAGGGAAGTGGATGGTGGGTTTTGCGTTGTAGGCGCGTGCGATGAGCGGATGGGAGAACTCTTCGCTTTGCTTGGCCCGTGCGGCGCGGGCGGTGGGAGAGTTCACATAGGACGAGCAACCGGAGAGAGCCATTGCTGCGGAAGTGAGCACGATGTTAAGAAGGGAGTTCGATTTCATGTGCTAAAAATGCAGCAGAACATCGGGCCGATGGCAAGAACTTTCTGCTAAAAATACTGCACTTTGTTTTTGACGCGCACATTTTTCGCGCTAGAAAGCAGCCGTGCCTGCGAACCAGCCAGACAACGATCTTCACTCCCGCCGCGAGCGGCAGATTATGGAAATCGTGTGGCGTCATGGCCGCACGACAGCGAACGAAATTCATGAACAGCTTCCTGATGCACCGAGCTATTCTGCCGTGCGCGCTTTGCTGGCAGTGCTTGTGACAAAGGGCCATCTGCGCCACGAGCGCGATGGCAAGCGCTACATCTACCTGCCCGTGGCCTCGCCTGAGAAAGCAGGCAAGAGCGCGTTGCGGCGATTACTCTCTACGTTCTTCAACAACAGCCCCGCCGATCTCGTCGCCACACTTCTCGACCCGAAGGAAACCGATGACGCGGAGTTGGCGCGCATCAAAGCCATGCTCAACGAAAGGAAGAAATGAGCGCGTTTTCCGGCTGGTTTTTGCATAGTTTCGTCGTGGGCGCGCTTGCGTGCGCGGCGGTCTGGATCTGTCCACGCGGATGGCGTTCGCGTGTGCGGCAGGCGGTGCCGGTGGTTGCATTTGCGGCTTTGATGCTGCTCGCGATTGGCCTCGTGCGTCCGCTGCCTCGCGTGGAAGTGCAGGCACCGGCAGCACTGGCAAAATGGAGTGAGACTGCACCGGATGCGCTCTGGTTAACATGGCTGTGGTTTGCCGGTTTCGCCGTGTGCGGGGCGCGTCTTTTGGTGGAGTCAGTCGCAGTGCGCAGGCTTTTGAAAAATACGCAGCCATTGCCAGGTCGTGCATGGCTGCAGCTTCTCGCCGAGTGCCAGCGCACGCTTGGCCTGCGTGGCAACGTGCGGCTGCGACTGGCCGGGCCGGGTTTTGTTCCAAGCGCAGCCGGGCTGCTGCAGCGCACGGTGTTGCTGCCGGATGAATCGCGCAAATGGACACACGAGCAGCGGCGGCTCGTGCTGCTTCACGAACTGGGTCATTTCCGTCGCGGCGACCTTTGGGCGCACATGCTCGGGCGTCTCGCGTGCGCGGTGCATTGGTTCAATCCTTTCGCGTGGCTCCTCCAGAGCCAGCTCGCCGTCGAACGCGAGTTTGCGTGTGATGAACTTGTCGTCTCGCGCGGCGCCGCGCCGGATGACTACGCCACGCTCCTTTTTGAAATGGCCACCGCCTCGCGCCATCGTCCATCCGTCGCGGCGGCGTTTCTCACGATGGCATCGCCGCGCACTGGCAAACTCGAAGCGCGCGTCCGCCGCATCCTCACACCGCTTGGTCGCGCGGGAAAATTCGCGCGCCTATTCGACACCACGGCCTGCGCCGCCGCCGCGCTCGCGCTGCTTGCGTGTGTCGCCTGCAAGCCCGTCGCACACCTGCTCCCGCAGGCTGGGGTCTGGACGGCGGGAGAAATCCAGACACGCCTCGCCGCCGATCCATTTCCCGGCGAACAGTAAATTAGTTTCCCCCATCGCGTCATGCCCCGCGCCCCGAAAAACGACCCGATGCTCGCCACGCGCCTGAGCCTCATCGCGCGGCTTGGAAATTGGGACGAGCAGGGCAAGTGGCAGGAATTTTTCGAGACTTACTGGCAGCTCATCTACGGCGTCGCATGTCGCGCCGGGATGAAGGACGACGAAGCGCAGGAAGTCGTGCAGGAGACGTGCATCGCCGTCGCAAAAAATATCGCGCGCTATGATAGCAAGGCCGGCCCTTTCAAAGCATGGCTGCTGCAAATGACCCGCTGGCGCATCATAGACCAACAGCGCAAGCGCCCGAAGAACCGCCACGTCCGTCGCGACGACGACACGCGCCTCACTGCAACGATGGATCGCCTCCCCGGTTCGGGCGAAGCGGAGTTTGAAACTGTGTGGGAGGAGGAATGGCAGCGCCACATCCTCGACTCCGCGCTCGCCTGCCTCAAGCGCAAAGTGGACGCCAGACATTTCCAAATCTTCGACTGCGCCGTGAGCAAAGGCTGGAGCGCGAGCAAGACGGCCAAGACTCTCGGGGTGAACATCGCTCAAGTCTATCTCGTGAGGCACCGCCTGAAAACGATGCTGAAAAAGGAACTCGCAGAACTCGAAGAGTAGAGTCGCGAAATACTCAGGCTGATTTTTTCAGCGCGTCGGCAAGCGTGTGAGCGAGCAGTTTGTTCATCGCCTCCAATCTCTCCAGCATGGTTTGCGAAGTGCGGCGCAACATTTCGTATCCGAGGTCGCGATCCAGTTCACATTCTTCGCGGAGGAGGGTGCCGTAGAAAAATACAGCCTCCAGCGGTTCCACAGCGCGGGCCGTGAAGTGCATCGTGTCCGTGTTGAAAAACCACGAAAAACCCACCGGCTCGCCAGGGCCGATTTCCTGCAACGTCACGCGCCGCCCGCCGGCATTGAGTTCGATTGCTACGCGTCCCGATTTGATAACGTAGAAACGATTCGCCAGTTCGCCCTGCTCGAAGAGCATTTCTTCCGCGGAAAATAGGATGCGTTTCGAATAGCGCGCGATTTGCGCGAGATGATGAGGAGTGAACCCTGCGAAAAATTCCATCGCCGCAAGCTCGCCCGCATCCACGGCGTGCATGGTGGATGAGTCCGTGGAGTGACTGGAAGGCGTGTTCGTGTTCATGGTTATATCTAACACGCTACGCGCATCCCGCCAGTGATACTCACTCACACTTGGCATTTTCAGCACCGCGATTGCCATTCGGTCATGGCAAGAAAAGGCACCGCCCCGCCAAGCCACGGATAGCCCGAACTCGGAACTCATGTGACATTCCGTGCATTATGAAAGCTCTCAAAACCACTCGCAGAACCAGCGCAGCCAAGCTCGTCGTCGCTGACAGCGCGGGGCATCGGAAAGCCTCCGCGCCTGCCGCCGCCCTTGCTCCTCTCCAGTTTAAAATTCAACGCATCCTCGTGCCTGTGGATTTTTCCGACCACGCGCAAAAGGCGCTTCGCTATGCACTCGGCTTTGCTGCGCAGTTTGGTGCGGAGATCACGCTCGTTCATATTGTGGAGCAGATGGTTTATCCCGGCGACTGGATGTATCCGCCGCTTGCAGCAACCGATTTCGCCGCGGAGAAACGCGAGCAGGTGGTCGAGAAACTGCGCGACCTCACACGAGGCACAGATATTAAAGCAAGCCACGTCGTCCGGCTTGGTCGCGCGTGGCAGGAAGTCGCCGAGATCGCGAAGGAGAAAAAGTGCGACCTCATCATCCTCGCCACGCATGGATACACGGGCCTCAAGCACGTTCTTCTCGGTAGCGTTGCGGAGAAAATCGTGCGTCATGCGCCGTGTCCCGTCCTGACAGTGCGTCCGGACGAGCGGGATTTCCTATAGGCAAAAGTCCTACCCCCCATCAGTCGCCACCCCCGGCGAAGTGTAGCACCGCGCCCAATATCCAAGGCGGGCAGGCCGCGTCATTCTCGCGGCCATGAACACCAACACGCTCCTCGACACACTCACGGAATCCGACCTCTACCGCGACTACGAGCGCTCCTTCAGCGACGCCACCGGCTTGCCACTCACCCTGCGCGGTTCAGAAGCATGGCAGCCGCCCTTTCGCGGCAAGGCGAAGGAAAATGGTTTCTGTGCATTGATGGCAGGTCGCAGCGCTACTTGCGCAGCGTGTCTGCGGATGCAGGAGCGCGTGACTCAGGCCGCTTCTCAAGGTCCGGCGATTTTGAAATGCCACTTCGGTATGACCGAGGCTGCCGTGCCGGTGAAGCTCGGCACGGAAATGTTGGGCTACCTCGCCACCGGGCAGGTTTTCACGCAGGCACCGACGGAGGAGCAGTTTGAAAAAGCGGACCGCACGATGAAAAAACTCGGCATCAAAGTGGACAAGGCCGAGGCGAAAAAAGCCTACATGGCCACGCGCGTCATGCCCCGCAACCAGCTCGTTTCCGCAACGCGCCTGCTCGGAATTTTTGCGGAGCACCTCTCGATGAAGAGCAACACACTCGCAGTGAGGCAGGCGAACTCTGAGCCCGCCGCAGTCGTTCGCGCCAAGGCCTACATCGCAGAACATCTCAGCGAAGACATCACGCTGGGCGACCTCGCACGCGCGGCCTGCACGAGCACCTACTACATCTGCAAACTCTTCAAGCGCCACGTCGGTGTGAATTTTACCGAATACGTCTCCCGCCTCCGCGTGGAAAAAGCGAAGGAACTTCTCGCCAGGCCCCATCTTCGCATCAGCGAGATCGCCTTCGAGGTCGGCTTCCAGTCCCTCACGCATTTCAACCGCACATTCCGCAGCGTCACTGGCGAAGCGCCGACGGCCTACCGCGAGCAAATCGCCCTGCCGCTCGCGGCGTGACTCCGCGCATTCCCCCGTGTAGCCAAGGCCCATGCCCGCCGCGCCGCTCAACGAGCTTGCACAATACAAAGCCGCCCTTGATGCCCACTCCATCGTCGCAATTACAGACGCACGGGGTCGCATCACGTATGTGAACGACAAGTTCTGCGAAATCTCCGGCTACCCGCGTGCCGAATTGATCGGACAGGATCACCGGCTCATCAATTCCGGTCTGCACTCGAAGGACTTCTTTCGTGAACTTTGGAACACCATCGGACGTGGTAAGATCTGGCGCGGGGAAATTCGCAACCGCGCAAAGAACGGCACGAATTACTGGGTGGACACGACGATCTTCCCTTTCCTCGGCGCAGACGGAAAGCCGGAGCAATTCGTCGCCATTCGCACCGACATCACCGCGCGCAAACGCGCCGAAAGCGAACGCTCCCGGCTGGAGCGGCAGTTGATTGATCACACCGAGCGCGAGCAGCGCCGCATCGGCCGCGACCTTCACGACGGCCTTGGCCAGCACCTCACCGCACTGGAAATGATGACCCACGCACTCGTCGGTCGTCTGAAAAGCGAAGCGCCCGGACTCGTCGCCCAGGCGCAGGAAATCTCCCGCCACATCCGCCAGACCATCACCCACACACGCCAGCTTTCACACGGTCTGTCGCCAGTTTCACTCGAGGCCGACGGCCTCATGCTGGCCCTGCGGGGACTCGCCGATTTCACACAGAGCGCAGGGAAAATTGAGTGCGAATTCCGATGCCCGCAGCCCGTGCACCTCGACGATCTCAACGTAGCAACCCAGCTTTATCGCATCGCACAGGAAGCAGTCACCAACGCCCTCCGCCACTCCGGTGCGCGCCACATCACCATCTGCCTTTCCCGCGCAGGAGCGCGTCTGCAACTTTGCATCGAAGACGACGGCAAAGGCCTCCCCGCCGACATCGAGCACGGCCTCGGCCTCGTCACCATGCAATACCGCGCACGCCTCATCGGCGCGAATCTCGAGATCACCGCCACGCCCGGAGTTCGCTGCTGCTGCACACTATTTTACCAGCCATGAAAAAGACGAAACCGCCTCAGAAACATCGCGTATTTCTCGTGGACGATCACCCCATCGTCCTCACAGGCATCACACTCATGCTGGATGCGCAGCCGGACATCACCGTCTGCGGCACCGCGAGCGCGGCGGAGGAAGCCCTCGATAAAATCCGCGCTGCACAGCCCGTGCTCGTCATCACCGACCTCACACTCCCCGGTCGCAGCGGACTCGATTTGATCAAAGACCTCATCGCCCTCGATCCGGAGATCCAAATCCTCGTCGTCTCCATGCACGATGAACTCCTCTACGCCGAACGCGCCCTCCGCGCCGGTGCCCGTGGCTATTTGATGAAGGAAGCCGGCGCAGAGGCCATGCTCGCCGCCATCCGCCGCGTGCTCTCCGGCCAGGTCTTCGTCAGCGACCGCATCGCCGCAAAAGTGCTGAACGCCCTCAGCGCCCAGCGTCCGCGCGGTGCGGATTCACCGATTGAAAAACTCAGCGACCGCGAGTTCGAAGTCTTCCGCCTCCTCGGCGAAGGCAAAACCACCAAGGAAATCGCCTCCCAGCTTCACCTCAGCCACAAAACCGTCGCCGTCCATCGCGGCCACATCAAAGAAAAACTCGCCATCAAAAGCGCCACCGAACTCGTCCACCAAGCCGTCCGCTGGGTCGAGTCGCAGGCATAGCTGCGAACACACGGCGCGTGATTGCGCGGTTCGTGCCTGTCTTTGCTTCCCTCCAAAAACAAGCCTCAGCCCTCAACAGGAAACTCGTGCCAGCCTAACACCTTCCTCTTCCTGTTATTCAGGAACCGTTGCGGTCACTTCGGAGTCGGTCTTCATCACGGCGTTGCTTTTGGCGGCTGCGGCGTTGGGGTGGCTGGTGATGGTGTTGCCGCCGCGGGGGTTGCCGCCGCGGGGGTTGCTGCGGCTGGTGATGGCTGCGGGCGTGGTGTCGGTGTCGGCGTCGCTGCTGTCGGTGTATTGGAGTTGGGAGGCTGCGCAGGCGAGAGAGATTGAACGCGGGAAAACCACGCAGAGGCAACCCCTGCCAGGGCAGCCAGCACAGCAATCGCCGCCGCAATACGAGCCGACCGGAGAGACGCCGAAAACTGACGCCGAGACTCAGCAACGGACTCCTGATGATGTGCCCGCTCCTGAGCCATCGCCTGCTCGTGCTGGCGAACCTGCTCTCGAAGCTGTGCCTGAGAATGCTCAAGCTGCTCTTGGTGTCGCCGGTCAGTTTGGGATGCTTCGGATTGTTTCTCTTGTGCGATTAGTTCCGCGTGTCGGTCGCGAAGTTGATGGATGTCCTCGCCCCAGAACTTCTGTGGGACCGTTTCGAGCCGCCTTAGCTCGGCTTCGATTTGAAGCTTCGTCATGTGATCGAATTTGCCCATGAATCAGAACACGCGTCTTTCAAAGGTAAGGCTCCTTCCTCTTCACTTTTGCTTGAAACTCCGAATGGATTTTTTGGAGATCACGCGTCAGGCAGCCTACCGCAATTCGCATCGGGTGATCCTCGGATGCGAAGAAATACATTGCGTGATCGAGTTCCTTCAGTTTCGCGAGTGCTTCGTCGAAGCTCTCTCGAATGTATGGCAAGTTTCGGGTATTGCTCTCAAGCAGGCTTCGTTTGGCTGGCATATCTTTGACGTGCGGGTGGATGGTGGCCTAACTGGTGAGTGTGCGGCTGGGAGATTTTTTGAGGCGCATATTGCGGGTGGGGTAGCGGCTCGGGGAGTGGGGTGTCAATGTCGGTTTCTGCGCGTCCCTGCTTCCTACTCGATAAACCGCCAAGCCCCGCGCTTGAGTTGTTTCGCCTTCGCCTCCACTCTGCCAGTTTTGCCAGATCCGCGAGTCCCTGTGACGTTTCTGCTCAACGGAAAATCGCCTGACCTGTAGTCGAAAGTGTATCGTTTAAATATCTGATTTCGTCGTTTAGGCGTGCTGCCTCGTGTTCTAGTCTCAACAACCTCTTATTAAGAATTTCTTGCTGTCTGGCCGCCTGCCTTTGGGCGCGAATTTGTTGGAGCGCGATTGCCTCGGCATCTCTTTTGTTCGAGCTTAGAAACAAGATATTAAGCTGATCGGCTAAGTCCTGAGCTTCGTAGTCCAATGCACCACTGTCTATCGCTTTGTTAATTTCTGCATTACGCCGGTCAATTTCTCTGAGTTTTGGATCTAGTGTTCCCGGTCTAGGAGTAAGCAGGGTAAGGCGCCAATAGCCCTTTACATCAGATTCTAAACATAGCCGACCACTCCAAGACTTATACCAATCGAGTATTCTTTTCTTTTGTTTCTCTTCAGCGATCTTCGGATTGAATGTTCGATCCCAGTGATCGTTTGACGCCTGACCGAGTAGCGTAGATTGAAGTAGGAGCACGGCCAATGAGAAGATCAGTGTTTTCATGAGTGAGGAATTTGCGCGCAACATTGAGCGGGATTAGACTTAATACGAGCACTAAGTCTTAGCGCTATCGCATCCAATTTCGTGCCTCTCTGACCTCACTTCCCAAACCGCCAAGCCCCGCGCTGGAGTTGTTTCGCCTCCAACTCTGCCAGCTTTGCCAGATACGCCCGTGAGACCCTTCCATCATAGAGCGCCGTGCGTGTGCCGCGAGGCTTTGGAGTGCGGCGGCTTGACGCCGCTTTTGGCTCACGCGGACGGGAGGGAAGCAAGCGTTGCAGGAGGTGCTGCGCACGAAGGTCATGGACCATTCCCCCTCTGTCCCCCTGCGAAGGGAAAGCGGCGTCAAGCCGCCGCACTCCTAAGGCTGTCGCCCCTCATTGCCCCATGCTGAATGATTTCATCCCGTTGGGATGAGCACCGACGCTACGGGTGAAAATGTCGGGCTGGGGATTTGATGGTTTGGGATGAAAAACTTGTTCAAAACCATCGCTAACGGGCGGTTCATTTGCGCGGGGGATTGGGGTGTGGATGATGCGGGGTATGAAAACGCAGCCACATTCATTTAAGCCCGCCGGGGTCGGCTTCGGCG